>DASTRO010000205.1:0-12570 GCA_035761165.1 Gemmatimonadaceae bacterium
CGCGCGACGCGCGCGGCCGGGGCGGCGACCGACGCATCGAGCAGGAACGCCGCGTCTAACGCGTTCAGCGCTCTCGCGTCCGCGCCGAGGGTGGCGATTCCCCTTGCGCCGGCCGCGAGCCATTCGGCCAGGAGGCGACGCTCCTCGTCACCGGACGTCCACTCCGCCCCCAGCAGTCGGCCAGCGAGCCAGAAGCCGGCGATTCGGTCTCGGTCGCTCAGCTCGGGTCCAGCGTCCATCGCTTCGCGTAGCAGGCGGATGCCGCGGGCCACGAGCGGTTGCGTGAGCAGCGGAGTCCCGCTCGCCAGCGCCTCCGCCCAGAGATCCATCGTCGCGACGGAGAGCGAGCGTCCCCGGCCGCGGCCTCGCAGCAGAGCGGTGAGCACGGCCCTCGCGTCCGCCGCCTCGGCGCCGAGGCCACCGACCCCAGCGGCCGCCCCGAGTAGGAGGCGCTCGTCGTCCTGGACGCTAGGCGCTGGCGGTAGCGGTTCTCGGGAAAGTTCCCGCACCAGCGCGGCAGCGAGGTCCGGGTGCCGATGTCTCTCCCCGCCGAGAAGGAGTCGGACGCCGGCGAGAGCAACGTCATGGGCCCGACGCAATGGGCCGTCCGGGATCGGCGCGGTCGCCAGCAACGAACACCGGACGCTCTCCCATGAGGACATGGGGGAGGAAACACCAACGGCGCCTGCCCGCGCGGTGAAAGGGCCAGCGAAGCCGCTGTGGAGCACGAGCACCGCCAAGTGTCCCTCCAGATCATCCGCCGCGATGGCCGTGTGCACCCGCTCTCGCGCCGCAGACAATGCCAGCGATAGGGCCGACGGCGAGGCCAGTTCGCGACCTGAGCACGCGGTGGCCTCCACGCAGACATCCACACCGCCTTGAGGCGTCTCTCTGGGTTCGGTGGAGATCGCCGCCTCCGGCCGCGACCGCCCGGACAACAGCATGCCGTTTAGACCATCCACAGACGGCGCCCCAGCTTCTGGTGGATCAGATCGACCGCCCACTGCTGGACACCACGTAGTCGGCCGGTAAGAAAGGCGAGACGTCGGGCATAGGTGATTGTCACCGGCGCTACCCCCGGCGTCAGTGAGCCGGCGCTCATGAAGCTGAGCAGGTAGAGCTGGCGCGTGAGGTAGTCCAGGTCCGTGAACGTGCTGCGCCGGTGCAGCGTCAGTCTGAGCGGAGTTGGGCTGCCGTGACCGCGGTACTGGTCGACGCCGATGAACGTGACCAGCCGCTCGCGGGGCCCGATGGCGACCGACAGCCCGCGCGCCGGAAGCAGCGCAGCCTCGGGCTTCGGCTGGCCCTGGTACGTGCGCGGCTGGGTCGCCCTGGTGTCGAAGAGTTGCAGGTGATGGTCGTCGTTCACGTGCACGAGCGCAAACTCGATTCGGAACCGCGGCAGCTTGCCGACCGCGTTGAGAATCGCCTGCTCCTCGCGGCGGCCCGGCCGCCGCGGCACGTGAAAGATGAGCCGGAGCCTCGCGTCGTCAGCGAGTTGCTCGTAGCGCACTACCTGGTCCACCACCCGCAGGATGGTTTTCTCGAGCTCCCGCTCGTACGCGCCGGCGTCACAGTAGGGCGTCGAGTCGTTGTACAGGTACTCACCGTTGGCACGGAAGACGGTCGCGAACCCGACCGTCTCCTCGGCTTCGCCGAAGCGCCCGACGCGCCGAACGGCGTGCCCGACCCCGAACACGAGCTCCGTTGGCGCGTCCTCGCTGTCTGCAGGCAGCTTGAGGACATGCGACGTTCCGCCGAGCTTCGCGTAGATCGCGACGGCCATCGTGTTCAGGATGTACTGCAGGTTGCCATCGTCGGCGCGCAGCTTCTCGACCGTCACCGCCTGAGTGGGCACGTTGAGGCGGGGCATGGTGAGCACGAGCGCCTTCGTCTGGAAGTATGGGTTCTCCGAATCTGGCAGCCGCTTGTGCTCTTCCGTGATTACCGTGAGGACCAAGTGGAACGCGGGCTCCCCAGCCGGCGCCGGAGGCGCCTCCTCCAGCGCGCGCCGGATCGCCGTCGCGTATCGCGCCGCGGGACCGCCGGCCGCCTTGTCCGCGTACACCTGCGTCACCTGGAGCTTGTTGAGCCGATACATGGTGCGAAGGCCCGTGAAGACGTTCTTCTGCGTCTTCACGCCCGCGAGGAGCTTCTGGAGCCCCAGCGTCACATCGCCCTTGTTCTCGACCGGCGCGACCACGAGCAGCCGCAAGGGCCGGTCGGACATCTGCCGGCTGTCGTATGGACCGTGCTGCTGGAGTCCCTTGTCTATGCGGTACGCGAAGCGGTTCCCGGCGCGGTCGAAGCTGTACTCCGGCTCGCCGAGCCGGCGGACGGGAAATGCCTCGTCGCTCGCCGGGGTCGGCTCCCCGAAGCGAATCGTGACGCCTGGCAGGACCGGCAGCCCGCCGGCGAGCGCCCCCTGCCCCGGCTGGAGCCGCTGGAAGATGAAGGCGCGCGCGTAATCGAAGCGCGTCTTGGGGCGCACGAGATCACGGAGAAGACGGGTGAGCTCGCGCTCCCCAGCAGCGAACGCCTTCTCGTATCGGGCCAGGAGATAGCGCATCAGGTTCGCGCGGGTCGCCTCCGGCGCGACGGAGGTGAGCGCCACCTCGGGAAGCGTCCGGTCGCGAAGATCGGTCAGCAGCACGCGGTCGCCGCACACTGTGTCCACGCATCCGACCACCCGGCCGACCAGGTCCGGATGGCGCGCCGCTTCCGGGGTCCCAGCGAGCAGCGTCACATACACGTCGCGCAGCTCACTCCCGAGCCCCGCCGCCTGCCACTCGGCTGCCGTGATGTCGAGCCGAGTCGTGTACAGCACGTCGACCACGAGGGCGACCGTCACCCGCTGGGCCGCATCCCGGGTGATGAACGCCTCGGGTACGATCTTCGGGTAGATCCCGACAGAGCTGTCACACGCCTCCGCGAGAGCCGGGACGCTCGCGACGAGTCCAGGCTTCCGGAAGTTCACCCAGCCTCCACCCTTCGCCGTGAAGCCGAGACTCGCCAGCCGTGCCGCCACGGCATCTTCGGTGAGGCGCTGGAAGAGACGTGGGCTTTCATCCAGTCGCACTGTCACCGGCGCGAATCGCTGCGCCGTCAGGTCCACTACTTCTCGCGGGTGCCACGCGTACATTCGCGCGGCATCATCTGGATCACGCCAGGTGACCAGCCCCGGAACACGGTCGGCGAGGGCAGCCGCGTCCTCCGGCGTCGTCCACCGTCCCACCCAGACAGCCACCGAATCGGAGCTGTAGGTGGCCGGAAACAGGTTCAGGGTGAGGCCGGCGGCGGCGGCAGCTCCGGCGATCTGCTGGGACGGCGCACGGCAAGAGGCATTGTTGCCCCGTCGGGGCGAGACCGGCGGGCGGGCGGTGGTGCGCCGCGGCGGGAGGGAAAGGGATGATTCGGTCGGCACGTAGAGCTCCAGCGGACGCGGTGGCCCGCACGGTCGTGGGCACGTCGGCCCGCACTCGTCGGTGAGTACGGGACGATGCGATCTCTCGCGCGGGACGTCAGAACGCGTCCCGCACTGCGATCTATGCCTTCACGAGCGGCCGGCAAGACGGCCCGTAACGCTCTGCTTGCAGTCTTTGGGCTTCCTCTTCGGGCGGAACCATCGTCCCCCCACCTCCCTGCCCCAGCACGGTACTCGCTCAGCGCGACTGGGGCGTGCCGCCGACCTCCGCCACTCGGCGCGGGGGCCTACTCCGCCGAGAGGCCGTCGACGTCTCGACTCAGCTCGTCGCGGTCGACCTTCTCGGGGACCAACTCACGGAGCGGCACCTCGAGTGCCCGGCTGAAAGCTGCCAGCGTAGTGACGCTGACATTGGCCCGACCGCGCTCAAGCTCTCCCAAGTAAGAGGGATCGACTCCGACCAGCCTGGCGGCGGCCGCGATGGTCAGGCGCCGCGCCCTTCTGGCTCGGCGCACAAGGTGGCCGAGTGCTCGGAGAAGGGCGCGGTCGTGAGGCGCCCACTCGGCCTGCCTCGCCGCACGGCCGGAGCGGTGCTGCTCCTCGGATCCAGTCACCACAGGGCTCCGTCTGGCTTCACGGCGTTGGTCGCGCTGATCAACCAACGCCATGCCCCACAACGCGTTAGAGAGACTGCGTCAAATATGATTCTGAGAAAGCGTCAGATATGAATCTGAGAACGCGTCAGCTATGACTCTGAGCTAGGCGGCTACGCCTCACCCGCACTCCGAGAACCCGCACACGTGGCACTTCACGCACCCCTCGGCGTACTCCAGCTGCGAGCCGCAGTCCGGGCAGGTGCCCATGAACGCCTCGGCGTTGTGGTAGCCGCCCAGGTCCAGCTGCAGCGACTCCCCACCCGACGTCACCTCGGCCGCGCGCGCCGGCGCCGCCGACGGGAAGCCCTCCGGGGCGGGGCTCGCGAGCAGATCCTGCTGCACGCCCTGCTTCTCGCGCCACCACTCCTCGAGCGCGATGCCGATCGCGTCCGGCACCGAGAGCACCTTGTTGGGCCCGAGCCCCACCGCGCGGTCCGAGCTGATGCCGCGGAGCTGGCGGTGGATCTCCATCAGCGGGATGCCGGAGCGGAGCGCCAGCGAGAT
The DNA here is from genome assembly GCA_035761165.1 of Gemmatimonadaceae bacterium. Taxonomy (GTDB): domain Bacteria; phylum Gemmatimonadota; class Gemmatimonadetes; order Gemmatimonadales; family Gemmatimonadaceae; genus CALCHX01. Next base: position 4,585 of record DASTRO010000205.1, read on the forward strand.
GAGGCGCCCCATCGCCTCGGCGTCGGCCATTGCCGAGCCGCCGGCCTTGCCCAGGTTGAGGAAGACCTCGAACGGCTGCGCGCGGTCGTCCTCGCTGATGTGCACGAACATCGTGCCGAGCGGCGTCTCCTTGCGGATCGACGTGCTGCGCAGCTTGTCCGGGCGGGCGCGCTTGGCACGGCGCTGCAGGTTCTCCGCCTCGCTCTCGAAGAGCGACTTCTTCGTGCGCTCCAGCTCCGCCTCCAGCTCGGCGATCGTGCCCTGCAGCTCGCCCACCTGGCGCTTCAGCGCCGCCACGTCGCCGCCCTTGCCCCCGTCCGCCACGGCCACCGGCGCACCGCCCTTCTCGCGCTCCGCCTTCGCCTTCTCGGTGGCGCCGGTGGAGAGCACCTGGTTGTCGCGTGAGCCGTCGCGGTAGACCGTCACGCCCTTGCAGTTCAGGTCGTAGGCGAGCTCGTAGATCGCCCGCACGTCCTCCACCGTGGCGGTGTGCGCGAAGTTGGTCGTCTTGGAGATGGCCGAGTCGCAGTGCTCCTGGAAGGCGGCCTGCATGCGCACGTGCCACTCCGGGCTGATCTGGTTGGCGGTCGTGAAGACGCGCTGCCAGCGCTCCGGCACCTCCGGGAAGTGGATCGTCCCCTCGCGCGCGATGCGCTCCATGAGCGCCTCGCTGTACCACCCCTCGCGCTTCGCGATGGCGACGAAGTCCTCGTTCACGTCGGGCATCATCACGCCCGCCTGGTTGCGCATGAACGCGACGGCGAAGAGCGGCTCGAGCCCCGAGGAGCAGCCGGCGATGATGCTGATCGTGCCGGTGGGGGCGACGGTCGTCACGTTGCAGTTGCGCAGCATCTGCATCGGGCGGATGCGCTCGCCGTTCTCGTCGCGGGCGCACGTCTCGTCCGGGCCCCAGATGGAGCGCGCCCACTCCGGGAAGGGCCCGCGCTCGTGCGCCAGCCGCTCGCTCTCCTTCTTCGCCTCGACGTCCATGAAGGCCATCACGCGGCGCCCCATCTCCACGCCCTCGGGCGTGTCGTAGGCGATGCCGAGCCGCACGAGCGCGTCGGCGAAGCCCATCACGCCGAGCCCGATGCGACGGATGCGCTTGGAGAGCGCGTCGATCTCCGGCAGCGGGTACCGGTTGGCGTCGATGACGTTGTCGAGGAAGTGCGTGGCCGTGCGGATGTCGCGCGCGAAGGCGTCCCAGTCCAGCCGCCCGTCGGCGACATAGTGGCCGACGTTCACCGAGCCGAGGTTGCAGACGTCGTAGGGCAGCAGCGGCTGCTCGCCGCACGGGTTCGTCGCCTCGTAGCTGCCGAGGTGCGGCACCGGGTTGTAGCGGTTGGCCTCGTCGATGAAGAAGACGCCGGGCTCGCCGGTGCGCCACGCGCCCATGATCATCCTGTCCCACACGGTGTTCGCGTCCAGCGAGCCGACGGCGACGCCGGTGGTGGGGTCGATGAGGTCGTACGTCGTGCGATTCTTCACCGCCTCCATGAAGACGCGCGTGACGGCCACCGAGATGTTGAAGTTCGTCACCTGCGAGAGGTCCTCCTTGCAGGCGATGAACTCCAGGATGTCGGGATGGTCGACGCGCAGGATCCCCATGTTCGCGCCCCGCCGCGTGCCGCCCTGCTTCACCGCGTCCGTGGACGCGTCGTAGAGCTTCATGAAGCTCACCGGACCGCTCGCCACGCCGGTCGTCGAGCGCACCATCGAGCCCTTGGGGCGCAGCCGGCTGAAGCTGAAGCCGGTGCCGCCGCCCGACTGGTGGATGAGCGCCATCGAGCGGAGCGTGTCGTAGATGCCGTCGCGGCCGTTGGAGAGGGCGTCCTCCACCGGCAGGACGAAGCACGCCGAGAGCTGCCCCAGCGGGCGGCCGGCGTTCATCAGCGTCGGCGAGTTGGGCTCGAAGCGGCGCTGCGTCATCAGCGCGTAGAACTCCTCGGCCACCGCGCGCACCTCGGCGTCGCCCGCGCCGTAGCGGCGATCCACCTCGGCGATGACCGTCGCCACGCGCCAGAACATCTCCTCCGGCGTCTCCACCGGCTGCCCCGACTGGTCCTTCACCAGGTACCGCTTCTCGAGGACGGTGCGCGCATTCTGCGACAGGTGCGCGGGGATGTTGGGCAGCGGCGTGGCTGGGGTCATGGCGACGACTCTCCGGAGCGGCAAGGTGAAACGAGGAGGACGAGGACGGCGGGGTCGCGGGCGGGGCGGGATGGGCACGCTCCCGGGCGGGGGGCGGAACCTATCCCGGCTCGTGAAACCGCGCCAGTCCTCGCATAACTGTATACCCGGCAAAGGCTTGAACTATCCACATCACGAATCTCCCGGAGTGCGCGCTGTCCACGCCCGCGATGTGCATTTCGCCGCCGCGCACGGCTCGCGCAACGAGGCGGCACGGGTAAGCGCTTGAGGTGGGGAGAGTTGCGTGGGGCATCGGGAAGCGCGCGGCCGGAGGGAGGCGGGATCGGCGAGCTCTGCCGGGTACAGCGTCGCTGGCGGCTTGCTCGCACTCACGTGCATGCGCCGTGCCCGATGCGGGCCACGACGTCGAGCGGCGGCGCAGTGCCGGGGGGCACCGCGCCGCAGCCCGTCAGGTGGGGGGGCCGCCTCCCTCGTACGGCACGTGGTGCCGCACGTAGCGACCGTCGCGATGCTCCCGCTGGAGCAGCAGGTACGCCTCGACCGTGCCGCCGATCCGCCGGCGCTCGTCGTCGCTGGTGGCGCGCACGACCCGCCCCGGCACCCCGAGGACCAGCGACCCGGGCGGGATCTCCATCCCTTCGGGGCAGACCGCGCCCGCGCCCACGATGGAGCCGCGGCCCACGCGCACGCCGTTGAGGAGGACGGCCCCCATCCCGATGAGACAGTCGTCCTCGACGGTCGCCCCGTGCACGATCGCACGGTGCCCGACGGCCACGCGCGACCCGATACGACACGGCAGCCCGGCGTCGACGTGCACCACGGCACCGTCCTGCACGTTGGACTCGGCGCCGATGGCGATCGCGGCGCTGTCGCCGCGAACCACCGCGGTGGGCCAGACGGAGACCCGCGCGCCGAGCGTCACGTCGCCGCAGACGAAGGCAAGCGGGTGGATGAAGGCGGTCGAGTCGATGCTCACGCGATCACGGCGCCGCGGCGCGGGTGGAAAATTGGTGGTCGATGAGCGAGCGCGGACGATGCCGCGCGGCGGGAGTCGGAGCATGTCCGCGCGGCGCGCGGCCGTCAAGACTTGCTCGCGGCATCCGGTCGTGCTACGCCCCGGACGCGTCCGCCGCGCGTGGCAGGAACGGATGACTCAGAAGGCGCGGCCGACCGCGACGTAGGGCCGCACGCCGCCGCTCACGCCCAGCACCGCGTTCTCGCGCGGCAGGGCGAGGCCGAAGCGGAAGCGGTAGACGGTGTCGTACTGGACGGCGACGTCGGCGTCCACCTCGCCACCGAATGACGACAGCCACTCCGGCTCGGTCGTCGTGCGGAAGCAGGCCGGCCGGTCGGCGGCCTCGACCGGGCACCAGGCGGCACCCGTCTCGCCGAAGAGCACGAGCGACGCGCGGTCGAGAAAGAGCGGCAGTCGCCCGATCCCGGTGCCGGGGGCGAGCAGCGGCGCGCGATACTCCACCGTGGCCGCCACCGCGCGCGTGCCGATGCTCGCCGCCGGCGGCACGCCGCGCACGCCGAAGGTGCGCGCCCCCTCGCCGAGGACGATGCCCGGCAGCACCTCGAAGCTGCCGCCGCTCACGCCCCCCACCTCGAACTGCGACGTCGCCGCGTCGTCGGCCCAACCACCGGCCACGCGGGCCGCCAGCACGTGGTGCGCGAAGCCCGGCAGCGCGGGGAGGCTGCGGTAGACGCTGGCGATGCCGACGGCGCTGCGCGTGAACGGCCGCACGTCGTGCTCCAGCCAGCGCTGCCGCACGGTGGCGCTGAGCATCACGCCATCCTCGGGCGAGATGGCGCGCACCGGCCGCTGCGCATTGCCGAAGCCGGCCGAGAGCTGCAGCGCGGGGTAGCTGGGGCTCGTGCGGAAGATCGGGTTGAGCTGCGCCAGCGCGGGCGCCGGATCGGTGCGGTAGTCGCGCCACTCCAGCTCCGTGCCGAGCGCCACCCACGCGTTGCTGCGCACGCGCGGCCGCGAGAGAGTGGCCGAGAGCGCGGCGACGCGGTCGCGCTGGCGCAGCTCGCCCGGACCCAGCTGCGACGGCAGCGCGCGCCGCGTCCACTCCTGCGAGTAGGAGAGCCCGAGCACCGGGTTGCCCAGCCCGGCGTAGGCGTACGCCGCGTCGTACTCGCGCAGCCCGGTGCCGGTGCCCACGTAGACGTCGGCACTGTAGGCGTGGCGGCCGACGACGTCCCGGCCGCTCGTCGCCGCGCCGAGGAAGACATCGGTGCCGAGCCCCGCCCCACCCTGCCCCGGTCGCGTGACCGGCATCCAGTAGCGCGGCACGAGCCCGGGCCAGGGCGAGTACGGTCGCGCCTCGCCGCCGAACGGCTCGGCGGGCGGAAGCGCCGGGACGGCGGGACGGTCGAGGAATCCCCGGCCATCACGCTCGCCGGCCGCGCGCACGCCGCGCCGATGCGCGTCCGCCACCTCGCCCTCCACCACCTCGAAGCCCGCCGCCGCCAGCCGCACGGCGGCCAACCGCGCGCCGTCGGGCGAGACGGCGGGGAAGTAGAGCCCCGTCGCGGCATCGCTCAGCGGCTCGGGGCGCGCCGTGGTGGGATCGCTGCCGTCGCCGCGCAGCGCCACGCGATAGAGCTGCGAGCGCCCGCTGCTGTCGCTCGCGTAGACGATCGCCGTGCCGTCCGGCGTCCAGGCAGGGGACGCGTGCACGGCGTGCGCGCGCGCCACCACCTCGTGCACCGCGCCCGTGGTGTCCAGCACGGCGACCTCGGAGATGCCGCCGACGTGCCATCGCACGGCGGCGATGCGCGTACCGTCGGGCGACCAGCGAGGCTCCGACCAGTGCTCGTCGAGCGACGGCGCGGTGAGCCGGCGCACGCGCGCCCCGTCGGGCGAGACGAGGACGAGCTCCGTCGCGCCGGGCACGGTGCGCATGGCGACGATCTCGCCGTCGGCGCGCACGTCGGGGCGCGACAGGCGCGCGCCGGTGGTGAGACGCGTCGTCTCGCCGTCGCGCGTGCGGTACAGATCGGAGCGCACGTGGTAGGGGTCGACGAAATCGAGCTGTGCGTACACCAGCGCGCCGCCGGGCGCGGGGGAGTTGGGCGTGGCCTCGTTGCGCCGGCCGAGCCGCGTCACGCGCCCGTCCAGGCCGACGGCGTACGCGCCCGGCACCTCGCGCCCGGTGCTCAGGCCGACGACGAGCTGCGAGTCGCCGAGCCAGCGGGGCCCCTGCGCCTGCCAGAGATCGCCGGTGAGCGCCGCGAACGCCGAGCGGTCGCCGCGCACCCCGGCGACGTCGCGACGCAGCGAGTCGCGCCACTCGCGCCAGGCGCGCGCGAAGGAGATGCCGAAGCTGCGCCGCGCGTCGCGGTTCAGGAAGAACGGCACCGGCGCGTGCGCCACCGTCTCGATGAACGCGCCGACGCGCGCCTCGCCGCGCGTGCGCGCCAGGTAGTCGATGAACAGGCCACCGTAGCCGTAGGCCGCGTCGCCCCCCGGGAAGCGCGTGCTGGCGAGGCTGAGCTCCGTCACCGCCGGCACGGTGCCGCCGAGCGCTGCGGCGCGGGCGAGGGTGCGGTGATAGCTGCCGGCCACGCGCCCGCTGCCGGTGAGGTGCGACTCGTAGTAGACGGCGATCCCCTCCGTCACCCACCCGGGCAGGTACTGGTTCGGGAAGAGGAACGGGCTGCGGCCGAAGACGTACTGGCCGAGGCGCCACCAGCCGCGGGTGCGGTCGAGGTGAAAGATGTGCGTCAGCTCGTGCGTGACGACGAGCGTGTTCCATTCATCGTAGGTGCGCAGCGACGCCTGGTCCGCCGGCGGGCTGGCGTAGATGACGATGCGGTTGGACGGGAAGGTGGTGGCGCTCCCGTTCGTGAAGTCCACGTCGTCCGACAGGACGAGGTCGATCGGCCCGCGCGGCTCGTGCAGCTCGGCGGCCAGCTGCGCGTACGCGCGCTCGGCGTTGCCGGCCGTCCGCCGCGCCAGCGGCTCGAGCTCCGGCGTGAAGTGCACGCGGAAGTGCTCGGTGCGCAGCGTGCGCCAGTCGGCGTCCGGCGCCACCTGTGCACGCGCCGGCGCGGCCCCGCCGGCGCCGAGGAGGGCGGCCGTGGCGAGCAGCGCCGTCACGACTCGGCGTCGGGAGCGGCCGGTCATCGCGGCTCCGCGAGGGAGCGGAAGTAGGCCTCGAGCCCGTCGGCCACGCCGCGTGCGTAGGCACGCTGGAACTCGGGGGTGCGCAGGGCGGCCTCCTGCTCGGGGATCATGAGGAAGGCCCCCTCGCAGAGCACGGCGGGCATCCAGGTGGGCCGCGCCAGCGCCAGGTTGTCGTAGTTGACGCCGAGGTCGCGCAGCCCCATGCGGCGCACCATCCCCGCCTGCACGGCGCGCGCGAGCGCCGCTGCCTGCGGGTGGAAGTAGTAGGTGCCGGTGCCGTTCGTCTCGAACGGATTCACCCCGTCCGGCAGCGCGTTGAGGTGCACCGAGACGAGCACGTGGGCGCCGGCGCGGCGCGCCATGATCGGCCGGTCGCCGAGCGCCACGGGCGCCATGGTCGTGCGCGTCATGACGACGGTGGCGCCGCGCCGCTCCAGCTCCGCGCGCAGCTCCCGACCGATGGCGAGCGTCGCCTCCGCCTCGTACAGCCCGGTGGGGCCGGTGGCGCCGATGGGCGGGTGCCCCGGGTCCACCGCGACGCGGATGCCGCGCAGCGGTGCCCGCGGATCCACTGCCGGCGGCCGTCGCACCCGCAGCACGAACGCCCCGTCGCGCCAGAGCGCCAGGTAGCCGTAGGGCGCGCGCGCCAGGTGGACCCTGTACTCGGCCCGCCCGCCGGGGCGCTGGGCCCAGGTCACGTCGCGCACCAGCGAATCGCCCGCGACGAAGTGGATGATGTCGGTGTTGGCGGTCGTGCCGTAGAGCGTGAGGACGATGGCGTCGTCGCGCTCCTCCACCAGGTACGGTGGGCGCTCGCTCACCGGGAGCACCAGGTCCACCCACTCCGCGGCCGGCTCCACGCGCGCATTGCCGACGACGCGCCGCGGCGCCGGCGTGGCGTCGGGGAGCTCGCGCACGTCGGCGCCGTTCACCCAGACCTCGAGGTCCGCCGCGAGCCGCACGCGCTGCTGCGTGCCGGCGGCGCCGGTGCGCTCGACCACCGTCCCCGGCACGAAGAACCAGCGGTAGGTGCCCCCCGCCACCGGCCGCCCGACGATGCGCCGGTCGCCCGAATCCGCGGGCTCGGGGTCGCCGAGCCGGACGAGCGTGCGCGCGCCGGGGGCGGTGGCCGTGACGGCGGGGAGCGCCAGCCGGACCGTATCGACACCGCGCGCCACGACCAGCTCGGCCCCGGGCGCGAAGCGGACCGCCGCGAGGTCGGTGGCCCAGCGCGTCTCGTCCACCAGCGCCAGCGGCAGCGTCACACCGTCGCTCGTCTCCACGGCGACGGTGGCGTTGGATGGCGCGCGCACGCCCACGCGCACCATCTCGCCGGCGCGCAGGGTCAGCGGCTCGGCCGGGGTGACGCTCGCGCTGTCCACGCGCAGGCGCCCCGTGTCCGGCAGCGCGAGCGGAGGCGGGAGCAGGCGCACCGGGTGGGTGAGCCGCACCGTGTCGCCGCCGGCCGCCGCCACCAGCTCGTAGCGCGGCGCACGAGGCACGGGGAGGAAGGCGAGGAAGGCGCCGTTCGGCTGCACCTCTACCGGCACCCCGTCGATGCTGAGCGTGGCGTCGCCGGTGCCCACCGAGCCGAAGATGAAGTTGGAGTCGCGCGCCGCGATCAGCGCGTCGGAGGCCGGGTAGACGACGTGCACGCGCAACGGCCCGTGCACGGCGGGGATGGGAGGGAGCGGCGG
>DASTRO010000206.1:0-40037 GCA_035761165.1 Gemmatimonadaceae bacterium
GCGCGGCCCAGCGCGGCCGGACCGGCGTGACGTGCCGGTCCGGCCGCTCGTCTTTCAGGACACCGACGGTGAGACGCTGAGGCCCCGGCGGGGACGGTGCTAAAGTTCGGCACGGCCCGCGCCGATAACAGGGGCACAGGAGGATTCCATGAAGATCACCCCCAGCAGTGCACTGCAGCAGGCGGAGCAGGCCAGCCGCATCCGCGAGGGCGTCGCGCGCGCCACGCCGGCGGCCGGCTCCCCCGTCCAGCCGACCGGCGCCACGCCGCGCGTCGACCGCGTCGAGATCTCCGACGCCGGCCGGGCCCTCTCCGCCCAGAGCGCGTCGGAGGCGCCGACCGCGCCGGCCGGCGACGAGCTGAGCGCCGAGCGGCTCACCGAGCTGCGCCAGCGCGTCCTCGGCGGCGCCTACAACTCGCTCGAGGTCGTCGACCAGATCGCCCGCCGCATGCTCCAGCGCGGCGACCTCTGAGGCCGCCCGGGCACCGCCCTCCCAGGCGCGCGGCCGGGCCGCGCGCGCGCCACCACCCGTGATCTCCGAGGCTGCAACGTCATGAAGTTTCTCGTCGTGGATGATTCCGCCACGATGCGCCGGATCGTGCTCAATGCGCTCCAGCGCATCGGGTTCACGGAGTACATCGAGGCGGGCGACGGCAGCGAGGCGCTCGCCAAGTTCGACGAGAGCGTCAGCTTCGTCATCACCGACTGGAACATGCCCACCATGAGCGGCACCGACCTGGCCAAGGCGCTGCGCGCGCGCAGCGACAACGGCCGCACCGTGCCGATCCTCATGGTCACCGCGCGCAGCGTGAAGGAGGACATCCTCACGGCGATGGAGGCGGGCGTGAACAACTACATCGTCAAGCCTTTCACCCCCCCGGTGCTGAAGGAGAAGATCGACGCCCTCCTCTCGGTGCCCTCCGCGAGCTGACCATGACGACCAACCGCGCGTTGGAGCTGCTCTATGACTCGGAGGCGACGCTTCGCCTCGTGGACCACGAGTTGAACGAGCTGCGCGAGCTCACCGGTGCCGACGACGCGGTAGGCGCGGCCGAGCAGGCTGCTGGCCCGCAAGCCCTCGATCCGATGGACGGTCCCATCGCCCTTGCCATGATTCCCAGCGTCCTCGAACGGGCGAACGCGGAGATCGTCAACGTGCTCGGCAGCCTGCGCCAGTGCCGCTCGGCGCTGGAGTCGGCCACCTCCGAGAAGCTGCAGATCACGCACGCCAAGATCCGCGAGGTGACGAGCGCCACCGAGCTCGCCGCCACCGACATCCTCGACGGGCTCGATCGCGCCCAGTCGATCATCGACGAGATGGACGCCGAGGCGGCGAAGGACGGCGAGGGGAGCCCGCGCGGCCGCGAGCTGCGCGACCGGCTGCGCGACGAGATCTTCTCCGTCACCGGCTGCCTGCAGTTCCAGGACATCACGACGCAGCAGCTGGCCTACGCCGGCAGCGTGCTCGTCGAGATGGAGGAGCGCCTCTCCGAGATCGCGCGGCTCTTCGACCCGCGCCGCTACGGCGCCCCCGAGCTGCCGGTGCCGAGCGCGCCGCCGGTGCAGCCCACCTTCTCGCCCGACGCCGCCTACCGGGACGCCACGGCGCGCCAGGCGATGGCCGACCAGCTCTTCGTCACCCCCCCGGCGCCGGAGGACTGAGCCGACGCCGGGGCTCCCCGCCACGGAGCCGCCGGGCCGCCGCTCGACCACCGCCCCGCTCGACGATACCGAGGGCGCGCCCCGCTGGCCGGGGCGCGCCCTCGGTGCGTCGCCGACCCGGCGTGCCCCGCTCGGCGCGCGGCGACACGTCGCGCGAGGGCGACACGTCGCGCGAGGTCGCGTGCCGTCAGGCCGCTCCGGGGTTCAAGTCGGGGGCCGCAATCGCCGACACTCAGAGACGACCGCTCCCGTCCGCGTCCGTCACGCGGACGGCCCGCACCGCTCCAGTTCCGACGTCCGCATGTCCTCCTCGCAGCCCGGCCCCTCCGATCCCTCCGCGCCCTCCGCCGCCGCGCCCGCTGACGTGCTCGACGACGTGGCGATGCTGCTCGTGCAGCTCGAGCCCGGCGACACGGCGGAGCTGGAGCAGGTGCGGCAGTCGCTGGCGCGGCTCGCCCGCGCGACGGAGGACTTCGACGCGGCGGTGGCGCTGGGCGGTGCGGCCACGCAGCTCGCCACCGTCGTGAGCGGCGGCGACGAGGCGCAGGCCGCGGCCGCGCTGGCGCGCGCCAACCACCTCGTCGAGAGTGCCATGGCGCGGCTCGACGCGACGCGCCCCGCCGCGGCCGCGCCGGCCCCGGCAGCGTCGGGCGAGACGCTTCCCGACGACGTGGACGCCGACCTGCTGCGCGACTTCATCGTCGAGAGCCGCGACTGCATCGCCGCCTCGGAGGCGGCGCTCCTCGCGCTCGAGAGCGACCCGGACGACGTCGAGGCGGTGAACACCGTCTTCCGCGGCTTCCACACGATCAAGGGCACGGCGGCCTTCATGGGGCTGTCGCGCGTCTCGGAGTTCGCGCACCACGCCGAGTCGCTGCTGAGCCGCGTGCGCGACCGCGAGGTGGCCTTCGCCGGCCACGTGGCGGACGTCGCGCTCCGTGCCACCGACATGATCGGCGGGCTGCTGGCGGCCGTGGAGGCGGCGCTGGGCGGCGCGCCCCTGGACACGCCCGACGGCTACCAGGAGCTGCTGGACGAGCTGGTGGCGATGGAGCACGGCGGAGCGGGCGTCGGCGCGCCGGGACCGGCGACCAGGGACCGGGGACCAGCGGCGGCGGGACGGACGGCGGCGCGGGGGGCCCCCCCCGAACATCACGATGCGGCCGAGCTGGCGGACGACCCGCACCCGGCGCCCGCCGCCGTCATCGGTCCACCGCCGGCCTCGCCCGCGACCGCGCCCGCCCGCTCCGGCCCGCCCGACGGCGTCGACCGCCGCCGCGGCACCGACCGCCGCCAGGGTACCGACCGGCGCCACGACGCCGAGCTCTCCGTGCGCGTGCGCACCGACCGCCTCGACCGCCTCATCGACGTCGTCGGCGAGCTCGTCATCGCGCAGTCTATGATCGCCCAGGATCCGGCGGCGCACGCGGCGCAGAACCAGATCCTGGCGTCCAAGGTGTCGCACGCCGGCAAGCTCGTGCGCGACCTGCAGGAGCTCGCCATGTCGATGCGCATGGTGCCCATGAAGCCCACCTTCCAGAAGCTCGCCCGGCTCGTGCGCGACCTCGCGCAGACCACCGGCAAGCAGGTGGAGCTCGTGACCGACGGCGAGGAAACCGAGATCGACCGGAACATGGTCGACGTCATCGGCGACCCGCTCGTGCACATGGTGCGCAACGCGCTCGACCACGGCCTCGAGTCCCCCGCCGACCGCGTCGCCGCCGGCAAGCCGGCCACCGGGACGCTGCGCCTCTCCGCCTACCACGCTGGCGGCAACGTCGTCGTCGACCTGCAGGACGACGGGCGCGGCCTGGACCGCGCGAAGATCCTCGCCAAGGCGCGCGCCAAGGGGCTGGTGTTCACCGACAAGCTCTCCGACGGCGAGGTCTTCGACCTCATCTTCGCGCCCGGCTTCTCCACCGCCGACCAGATCAGCGACATCTCCGGCCGCGGCGTCGGCATGGACGTGGTGAAGCGCAACGTCGAGTCGCTGCGCGGCCGCATCGAGATCAGCTCGGCGGCCGGGCAGGGCACCACCTTCTCCGTGCGCCTCCCGCTCACCCTCGCCGTCACCGACGGCATGCTCGTGCGCGTCGGGGCCGAGCGCTACGTGGTGCCGACGGCGCTCATCCACATGAGCTTCCGCCCCGAGCGCGGCGCGCTGTCCACCGTCAACGGCCGCGGCGAGATGGTGCTCCTGCGCGAGGAGCTGATGCCCGTCGTCCACGTGCACCGCCTGCTCGGCGTGCCCGACGCCGTCGCCGACCCGGCGGCCGGCATTCTCATGGTCGTCGGCGACCAGGAGAAGCGCACCGCGCTGCTCGTGGACGAGCTGCTCGGCCAGCACCAGCTCGTCGTCAAGTCGCTCGGCGCCGGCCTCGCCGCCGTCCCCGGCATCTCCGGCGCGGCCATCCTCGGCGACGGCCGGGTGGGGCTCATCCTCGACGTCGCCGGCCTCGTTGCCCTGGCCCGCACGCGCGACGAGCCCGCCCGCTCCGCCGCCTGACGCCGCGACACCGGCGCTCGTTCCCGGTTTCCTGCTTCCTGCTTCCTGCTTCCTGCTCCGCCCATGACCGCCCCCGCCCCCGCCCCCGCCACCACCTCCCCAGCCGCTGCCCACGCCGGCAAGTACCTCACCTTCTTCCTCGACGCGGAAGCCTACGGCGTCGAGATCCTGAAGGTGCAGGAGATCATCGGCCTGCTGCCGATCACGCGCGTGCCGCGCACGCCGAGCTTCGTCAGGGGCGTCATCAACCTGCGGGGCAAGGTGATCCCGATCATCGACCTGCGCGGCAAGTTCGGCATGGAGCCGGTGGCCGGCGCGGAGAGCTGCATGATCGTCGTCGAGGTGCAGGGGGTGCAGCTCGGCGTCACGGTGGACCGCGTCTCCGAGGTGGCCGCGTTCACCGCCGACGAGATCGTCGAGCCGCCGTCGTTCGGCACCGAGGTGGACACCGGCTACCTGCTCGGCATCGCCCGCAGCGCCGGGAAGGTCACCCTCCTGCTCGACATCGACCACGTCCTCACCACGGCCGAGGTGCTGGACATCAAGGCCGCGGCGCTGACGGAAGGGGAGAGCAGCGATCAGCGCTGAGCGCTCGGCGATCAGCGTAACGACCTCGAGCTGGCCGCGAGTGGCCGGTCAGAGGGTGTTTCGCTGATCGCCGAGCGCTGATCGCTGAGCGCTCGCCGTTCCATGACCGATCCCCTCGCCGTCCTCCCCTCCCTCGGCGCGCCGGCGCTCGGCGCCGACGAGTTCCGCGCCATCGCGGCGCTCGTCGGGCGCGTCGCCGGCATCAACCTGCCGCCGGGCAAGGAAGGGCTCGTGCGCGCGCGGCTCGCGCGGCGTCTGCGCGCCCTCGACCTCGACGGCTTCGCGGCGTACCTGCGCCACGTGGAGCAGGACGGCACGCGCCGCGAGCTGAAGGAGATGGTCGACGCGCTCACGACCAACAAGACGAGCTTCTTCCGCGAGCCGCAGCACTTCGACTACCTGCGCGAGGCGGTGCTCCCCGCGCACGTGGCGGCGGCGCGCCCGCCGCGGGTGTGGAGCGCCGGCTGCTCGTCCGGGGAGGAGCCGTACACGCTCGCCATGGTGCTGCACGACGCGCTGCCGCCCGCGCTGGCCGGCGCGGCGCGCATCCTGGCGACCGACATCTCGGCGCGCATGCTGGCGCGCGCCGGCGCGGCGACGTACGCGCCCGAGCTGGTGGCCGAGCTGCCGCGCGACCTCGTGCGCCGCCACTTCACGGCGACGCCGGACGGGCAGTGGACGGTGGCCCCGCCGGTGCGGCGCCTCGTCCGCTTCGCGCGGCTCAACCTCGTCGGCGCGTGGCCGATGCGCGGACCGTTCGACGCGATCTTCTGCCGCAACGTGATGATCTACTTCGACAAGGCGACGCAGGCCGCGCTCGTGGAGCGCTTCTGGGCGCTGCTCGCCCCGGGCGGCCACCTCTTCGTCGGCCACTCGGAGAGCCTCACCGGGCTCGCGCACCGCTTCGCCTACGTGCGCCCCGCCGTGTACGTGAAGGGTGCGTGAGTCCGCATGCCTGACGTCACCGTCGGGATGGCCGATCTGCGCGTCAGCGCCGATCCGCTGGACCGCCTCGTCACCTACGCGCTGGGGAGCTGCCTGGGCATCGCCGTCTACGACCCGGTGGCCCGCGTCGGCGGGCTGCTCCACGTGATGCTCCCGCTCTCCAGCGTGGACGCCGAGCGGGCGCGCGTCAACCCGGCACTGTGCGTGGACACCGGCGTGCCGGAGCTCTTCCGCGCCTGCTACCGGCTGGGCGCCAAGAAGCCGCGCATGACCGTCAAGGTGGCGGGTGGCGCGGCCGGCACGGCGCCGGGCCAGCCCGACCAGTTCCAGATCGGCAAGCGCAACGTGCTCACGCTGCGCAAGCTGCTCTGGAAGAACGGCGTGCTCGCCGACGCGATGGACGTCGGCGGGCACCAGCTCTCGCGCACGATGTCGCTCGCGCTCGCCGACGGCACGGTGCTGTTGAAGGTCGCCGGCGTCACCCGGCCGCTCTAGCGCCACCCCCCGAGAGGCTCCCATGCACTTCAACATCCTGATCGTGGACGACAGCGCGGTGATGCGCGCCATGATCCTGCGCACGCTGCGCGTCAGCGGCCTTCCCCTCGGCGAGATCCACGAGGCGGCCAACGGCGAGGAGGCGCTCCGCCGGCTGCGCGAGTCGTGGATCGACCTGATGCTGCTCGACATCAACATGCCCGTCATGAACGGCGAGGCGGTGGTGGACCACCTCCGCGCCGACCCCGAGACGGCCGACCTCAAGATCATCGTCGTCTCCACCGAGGGGAGCGACACGCGCGTCGCGCGCCTGGCCGCCAAGGGCGTGGCCTTCGTGCACAAACCCTTCACCCCCGAGGAGCTCCGCGACACGGTCCTCGAGGTCACCGGAATCCGCCATGACCAGCTCGGCGCTGCGGACGGCTCTGTCGTCGGCGACCATCTCGACTTTTGAGGAGCTGGGGCTCCTCTTCCCGGCGGATGGCGCCGCGCCCGCCCGGCGCGGCGAGCCGCTGGTCGGCGGCGTGCGCGTCGACTTCGACGGACCGTGGCGCGGCACGGTGGTCGTGCGCGCCACGGCCGGCGTGCTCGCCACCGCCGCCGCCAACATGCTCGGCCGCGCCGAGCCCCCCGCCGAGCCGCTGCGCCGCGACGCGCTGGGCGAGCTGGCCAACGTGCTCTGCGGCAACCTGCTCCCCGCGGTCGCCGGCCGGGCGGCCGTCTTCGAGCTCGGCGCCCCGCGCTGGCTGAGCGCCGGGGATGCCGTCGGGCGCGACGTGACGGGCGACGAGGCGCCGGCCGCGGCGCTCGCGCTGGAGCTCGAGGAGGGACGCGTGGAGGTGACGCTGCACGTCACGCACGCGCCCGTGGAGCGCGCGGAGGCGCCGTGATCCGCGTCCTGGTGGTGGACGACTCGGCGCTCGTGCGCCGCGTGCTCAGCGACGAGCTGGCGAAGCAGGGGGACATCGAGGTCGTCGGCACGGCCATCGACCCGTACGCCGCGCGCGAGCAGATCGTGCGCCTGCGCCCCGACGTCGTCACGCTCGACATCGAGATGCCGCGCATGGACGGCATCTCCTTCCTGGCCAAGCTGATGAAGCACTACCCGCTGCCGGTGGTGGTCGTCAGCTCGCTGGCGCCGCAGCACAGCGCGACGGCGGTGCGCGCCCTCGCCCTGGGCGCGGTGGAGGTGGTGGCCAAGCCGGGCTCCGCGCTCTCCACGCCGGACGTGGCCGGCGAGCTGGCGCGCGCCATCCGCCACGCGGCGTCGGTGAAGGCGGTGCTGCTGGCGCGCAGCGACGCGCCGGTGGTCCGGGGGGCCCCCCCCGAACACCACGATCCGGCCGGCGGGCCCGGCGGCCATCACCCGTCCGACGCCTCCGTCACCACCCTGCCGCGCCTGCGCACGACGCACCGCGTCCTCGCCATCGGCGCCTCCACCGGCGGCACGCAGGCGGTGGAGCGCCTGCTGCGCGCCCTGCCGGCCGACGCCCCAGGCACGGTGATCGCGCAGCACATGCCCGAGCACTTCACCGCCGCCTTCGCCAGCCGGCTGGACGGCCTGTGCGCGATGGAGGTGCGCGAGGCGCGCGACCAGGACCCGGTGGTGCCCGGCGTCGCCCTCGTCGCGCCCGGCAACCGCCACCTGCTGCTGCAGGCCAGCGGCGCGCGCTACGTGGTGCGCGTCAAGGACGGCCCGCCGGTGCACCACCAGCGCCCGGCGGTGGACGTCCTCTTCCAGAGCGTCGCTCGCGCCGCCGGCCCCAACGCGGTGGGTGTCATCCTCACCGGCATGGGCGCCGACGGCGCCAAGGGGCTCCTCGCCATGCGCGAGGCGGGCGCGCGCACCATCGCCCAGGACGAGGCGAGCTGCGTCGTCTTCGGCATGCCCAAGGAGGCCATCCGCCTCGGCGCCGCCGGCGCCGTCCTCCCCCTCGACGCGATCGCGCCGGCGGCGCTGCGGGCGCTGGAGTACTGAGGGACCAGGAAGCAGGAAGCAGGAAGCAGGAAGCAGGAAGCAGGAACACCTTCGGGACGCTATTCGGCGTACCCCCTGGTCCCTGGTCCCTGGTCGCTCTCAGAACACCCGGCCGAGCAACCAGTAGAGTAGAATGAAGATGAGGACGGTGCTGATGCAGCCGCCGCCCAGCTTCTTGGCGCCGTAGCCGGCCACCAGGGCCTTCAGGAGCTTGCTCATGCGTTCGCTCGATCCGGTGAGGGGAGGGGGAGGGGGAGGGCGGCCGGCGGGGCGCCGGCCGGCGAGGGTGCGTCCGCGGTGGGCGCAGCGCACGGGGCGTACCGCCGCGGGCGCGGCGGGGAGGCCCGCGTGACGCGGGCCGCCGTCCGCCACCTCAAGAAGGCCGACCCCAGGCTGCGCGTCGTCATCGAGCGCGTCGGCCCCTGCCGCTTCGCGCCGCGCGCCGAGGGCACCCACTTCGACGCACTCGTCCGCGCCATCCTCTACCAGCAGCTCTCCGGCAAGGCCGCGGCCACCATCCACGGCCGCGTGCGCGACCACTTCGGCGGCCGCGACCCGCTGCCCGAGGAGCTGCTCGCCACGCCCGACGAGGCCGTCCGCGCCTGCGGCGTGTCGCGCCAGAAGCTGGGCTACCTGCGGAGCCTGGCCGAGCACGTCGCGGCCGGCGCGCTGCCGCTGGACCGGGTGGAGACGATGGCCGACGACGCCATCATCGACGCGCTCGTGGACGTGAAGGGGATCGGCCGCTGGAGCGCGCAGATGTTCCTCATGTTCCGCCTCGGCCGCCCCGACGTGCTCCCCGAGCTGGACCTCGGCGTGCAGAAGGGGATCCAGCTCGCCTACGGGCTGCGCACGCTCCCGACGCCGAAGCGCGTGCGCGAGATCGGCGCGCGCTGGGCGCCCTACCGCTCGGTGGGCTCCTGGTACATGTGGCGGTTGCTGGACTGAGGCGCGGGCCTCAAGAGATCGCGCCATCCTGCCGAAAGACGGAATGTGGGTGCGCCGTCGCGCGCCCGCGACGTCGGGGACGGGGGGCCTGCGGCGTCGACGCCGTCCGCCCCACCGATCGAGGACGTCATGCAGTGGCTCGATGATCTCCGTCTGCGCACCAAGCTGCTCGTCGCCTTCGGCGTGGTGCTCCTGCTGGTGACCGCCCAGAGTGGCACCACCTACTGGGCCACGCGCGCCAACGCCGACGCCGCGACCTGGACGCGCCACAGCTACACGGTCATCGACGCGGCCCACGAGGCGCTGGCCGCGCTCGTCGACATGGAGACGGGCTACCGGGGCTTCCTCATCACCGGGGACGACGCCTTCCTCGACCCGTACACCGAGGGCGCCTCGACCTACCGGGCGAAGCTGACGGAGCTGCAGACGCTCACCGCCGACAACCCGGCGCAGGTGGCCCGCTGGCGCGATCTCGAGGCGCGCGCCGCGGCCTGGCAGCGCGAGGTGACCGAGCCGGGCATCGCCCTCCGGCGCGCGGTCACGACGGCCCTCGCCGCGGCCGCCGCGGCCCCGGGCGATTCGCTGGGCAGCGAGGCGCCGGCGACCGAGGCGCTGACGACCGACTCGCTGGCCACGGCCGCGCCGCTCGCGCCGCGGCTCACGATGGACACGCTCGCCCGGCACGAGGCGAGCGGCGCGGGGAAGCGGCACTTCGACGGCCTGCGCGCCGTCTTCGCCGAGGCGGTCGGCGCCGAGCAGGCGCTGCTCGACCAGCGCACCGTGGAGAGCGACGCCCGCCGGGCCACCATCATGCGCATCGTGATCTGGGGCACCGGGCTCGTCGTGCTGCTCGGCATCGGCATCGGCGTCGCCATCGCGCGGCGCATCGGGGGCGCGCTGGCGCGCGTGGTGGCGCGCGTCGAGCAGCTCCGCGCGCAGGCGGTGGCGAAGCTGGGCACCGCCGCCGCCGCCATCGCCGGCGGCGAGCTCACCGTGGACGTCGACGTCCGGACGCCGCGGCTCGGCATCGAGGCCCGCGACGAGATCGGCGACCTGGCGCGCGCCGTGGACGCGATCATCGCGCAGACGGAGGACACGGGCGCGTCGTTCGGCCGGGCGGCGGCGGTGCTGCGCGACGTCATCGGCGAGACGCGCGGGCTGGTGCAGGCGGCGCAGGCGGGCGACCTGCAGCGCCGCGCCGCGGCCGACGCCTTCGAGGGCGGCTACCGCGAGCTGGTGCAGGGGCTCAACGCCACGCTCGACGCCATGCTCGCCCCGGTGAACGAGGCCACGGCGGCGCTCGAGCGCCTCGCCGCCCGCGACGTCACGGCGCGCGTGAGCGACCGCTTCCGCGGCGACCATGCGCGGATCGCCACCGCCTTCAATGCCGCCGCGCAGGACCTGGCCGACGCCCTGGCCGAGGTGCGCGCGGCGGCCGAGCAGGTGTCGGGGGCCGGTGGGCAGATCACGGCCGGCAGCCAGGCGCTCGCGCAGGGCGCCAACGAGCAGGCCAGCTCGCTCGAGGAGGTCGCGTCGAGCCTGCAGGAGATGGCGGCGATGACGCGCCAGAGCGCGGCCAACGCGCGCGAGGCGCGCGGGCTGGCCGAGGCGGCGCAGCGCGGCACCGACGAGGGGGTCGCCAGCGTCGAGCAGCTCTCGGACGCGATCGCGCGCATCAAGCAGTCCAGCGATCAGACGGCCAAGATCCTCAAGACGATCGACGAGATCGCCTTCCAGACGAACCTCCTCGCGCTGAACGCGGCCGTCGAGGCGGCGCGCGCCGGCGAGGCGGGGCGTGGCTTCGCGGTGGTGGCCGAGGAGGTGCGCGCGCTCGCCCTGCGCAGCGCCGAGGCGGCCAAGAACACGGCGGTGCTGGTGGAGCAGGCGGTCGGCAACGCCAACGAGGGCGTCGCCCTCAACGACACCGTGCTCGCCAGGCTGGGCGAGATCCGCGCGCAGAGCGAGCGCGTGAACGCCGTGGTCGCCGAGATCGCGGCGGCCAGCGAGCAGCAGGCGGAGGGCGTGGAGCAGCTCAACGCCGCGGTGGAGCAGATGAACGGCGTCACGCAGCAGGTGGCGGCCAACGCCGAGGAGTCGGCGAGCGCGGCGGAGGAGCTGGACGGGCAGGCCGCGCGGCTGGCGGAGCTGGTGGGGCGGTTCACGATCGATGCCGCGGGCGCGGGCGGCCGGCGGAGCGCGCGTCGCGGTGGCGGCGCGGGCGCCCGGCCGGGTCGGCTCTCGTCGGAGGTGCTGGCGCTGATCGACAACTGAGCGCCGGCGCGGTGTGAGGCACGGGACGGGGCGGCCGCGGCCGGTCAGATTGGACCGCTCTAATGCGGCGGCTCGTACTGTTCCGTAGACTGACCGCGGCCGATCTGCCGCCGGCCTCGCCCGATACCGTTGGTGCGGCCGCCCCGGAGGGGCCCGCGGCCGCGCCTCGTCCGCGCCTCGTCCGCGCCTCGTCCGCGCCTCCGCTCCTTCCCCTGCGCGCATGTCCTCGCCGATGACTCTTGCCAGGCGGCTCACGGCCGCCTGTCACCCCATGGCGCTCGTCGCTCTTGCGGGCGCGCTCTCGTGCGGCACCGAGCCCACCGCGAGCGAGAGCGGTGTTCACGAACGGTGGCACCAGCCGCAGACCGGCTATGGACACGCTCGGCCGGTCGTTGTCGGTGACCTGGTCTACTTCGGCACCGGCGACGGCCGGGTGGTGGCCCGCGACGTTGCCACCGGCACTGTACGGTGGTCCACCAGGGTCGGCGTCGAGGCGATCGAGGGGGCAAACTTCGTCGCTCGGGAGGGCGTCGTCGCCGTGGCGCTGGTCCATTACACGGTTGGCCTGGACGCCGCGACGGGGCGCGAGCTGTGGCACTACGAGGCGCCACTGGATACGGTGGATGCCGGGTCGCATCCAGCGCCGGGGCAGGTCGTCCGGGCGCATCTCGACATCGATACGGATGCAGTCTATATCCCGGCGTGGGGTGCATCCGTGAGCTCGGTAGACCTCCACACGGGTGCCCCGCGCTGGGTGTGGCAATCAGGCCGGGCGCCCACCGACACGGCCGTAGCAGGGATATTTCGCTCTGGCTCGATGGGCGTGCGGGTGAGCGGAGACACTGTCTTTGCCACCGTCTGGCACAACCTTGTGGAGACTGGTGCCCTCTCGGAGTCGTGGCTCGTCGCGCTCGACCGTACCACAGGACGAGAGCTCTGGCGCGTGGTGCTCCCCACCGCAGGGCAGGCGGTCAGCACCTCCGACGCACCAGTGGTTGCCGACAATCTTGTCATTGCCACCGCAGGGTCTCGCGGAGAGGCGTTCGCCGTCGATCGCATCACTCGGCAGGTCGTGTGGCAGCTCGTCACACCAGAGCGCCGACTGACACCATCTGCTGGGCCGGAGGTATACGGAGGCATCGCCTATCTCGACGGCGGTGACAGCCACATCTACGCCCTCCGGGCAAGTGACGGCACCGTCCTGTGGCGCGCACCGTTCCGTACGCAGACCATGGTCGACCTGCTGGTCACCGAGCGCCGCGTCATCTTTTCCACCGGCGCCTATTTGTATGTCCTCGACCGGCAGACAGGCCAGCAACTCGTCGAGATCACGCAACCCCGTACCGATGAACCGCTCTTCTCGTCACCTGCCGCGTACGCCAACGGCCGCGTATTCGTGACGCTCAACGGCGCCGCCTGGAGCTTCGACGAGCCGTAGCTGTCAGCGACGGGTGAACCGCAGCCCGCCGGTCCTGCGGTGGCTTCAGCGCGGCACCGAAATCGGCACCACCTGCCAGCGGTCCCCGCGGAAGGTCGCCCCGCCGAGCGCCCCGTACAGTCCACCAATGACGCCGAACTCGCTGGCGTACTCGATCAGCCCCTCACGGAGACTTCCGTCGCTCCACCCGGTCGGCGCCTTACACTTCTGCTGATTACCGAGGCACACCGCGACACTGGCCGCCGCGCCGGCGACGAGACCGACGGTGCTCCACCGTCCTGCGCCTTCCTGCCAGGTGGCCCGGCGCCCCACCTCGATCACGCGCAGCCGCTCACCTGCCCCGTCGCCAGGTTCAGCGTGCAGACCAGCGTGCGCTCCGGCCCCACCACCTCGAGCCGCGCCGTCTCGCCGCCGTCGAAGCTCACGCGCACCGTGCGCGTGACGCTCCGCGTCACCAGCTGCGCCCCGCTCACCGTCGCCGTCCCCGAGACCGTGCGCTCCACCGTGCCGGACCGCGGGTAGGGGTGCTCGGCGTGCGGCAGGGCGAAGACGACGCCGGTCGTCGTGTGCGTGCCGGTCATGCCGTAGCTGCGCGTGCGCTGCGGGGCGGTGTAGACGGTCGTGTCGGCGCTGCTCCCCGTCCCGTTCCACGTGCGCGACGTCTCCTCGCCGGCCAGCCCGCTCACCGTGTAGTCGCGCGCGTGGTGCACCGTCGCCGACCACGTCGCGTCGCCGCGCGTGCCGCTCACCGTGCCGTCCATCGTCCACTGCGCGTTGATCGACGCCGTGAGCGTCGGGCTGTACTCCGCCATCGCCTGCCCCTCGGCGTCGAGCAGCGCGTAGCTGCGCTCCCACGTCAGCCCCTCGAGGGTGAAGGTCGGGCAGACGTGGCGCCCGCTCGCCTCGTCGAACGCGCAGCCCGTCGCGGCGCCACGCATCACCGAGCGCGAGGCCGCCGCCGACGTGCCGTCGGCCGTCCGGCTGGCGCTCGCCCCGAGCCCCGCCGCGAGCTCGGCGGCCGACAGCGCCTGGATGTCGCGAGCGACCTCCTCCCCCGTGCTCGCGGCCACGTCGGCCGAGATCTGCGCCTGCGGCAGCACCTCGTCCGGGGGACTCGAGGCGGTGGACGCGTCGCTGCACGCGACCGCGCCGAGCGCGGCGAGCGCGAGGCCGGCCAGCGGCAGGTGGGGGCGGGAACGACGGGGCTGTGCGCACATGGGTGACGACACCTGACCTGAAGGGTGACGACGGCCGCGGCGAGGCGCCGCCGCGGCGGGGACACCCTGAATGACGACCGAGCCGGCGAGGCGTTAAGGGGAGACGGCTGGCGGGGGCGCGAGGCTGGAGGGACCAGGGACCAGGGACCAGGGACGAGGGAAGAGGGAAGAGGGAAGAGGGAAGAGGGGAAGACGGAAGAGGAAAGAGGGACCAAGGGACCAAGGGACCAAGGGACCAAGGGACCAAGGGAGCAAGGAGCAGGCAAGCAGGCAAGCAGGCAAGCAGGGAAGCAGGGAAGTAGGATCCTGGCAGGGCCCCCACACGCAGCCTGGCCCGTCCTGTCATCCCGCAGGAGCCCCGCCGCCGGCGGGGCGAGTGTCGGGATCTACTCTGCGTACCTCATGGCCGGCCACGCGGTCCGGACAGCAGATCCCGACACTCGCTCCCCTTCGCTTCGCTCAGGGTCGCTCCTGCGGGATGACAAGGACGGCTCCGAGCGCACTCCGGAGCGCCCCGAGAATATCCCTCTTCCCTGGTCCCTGGTCCCTGGTCCCCCTGATCACTCAATCCAACCGCACCACCACCCCCTCCGACCCCTCCAGCAGCACGCGGCGCGAGACGCGCTCGCCCTGGCGGCCGACGTACGTCGCGCACACCACCTCACCCTCCACCGCGACGTGCTCCGGCGCGAGGATGGCCGGGCCGTAGCCCAGGTTGAGGGCGACGAGGAAGCGGCGGCCGGCGTGCTCGCGCAGGTAGGCGAGGACGTGCGACGGGCCCGGCACCGGCGCGAAGCTGCCCACGCTCAGCGCCGGCTCCGCGCGCCGCAGCGCGAGCAGGCTGCGGTAGAGCGAGAGGAAGGAGTACGGGTCGTCGCGCTCCGCCTCGACGTTCACGCGCTGGAAGTCCACGCTCACCGGCAGCCACGGCTCGCCGGTGGTGAAGCCGGCCGCGTGCGCCGTGGACCACTGCATCGGCGTGCGCGCCGTGTCGCGGCTGCGCCCGACCCCCGGCTGGTTGAGCGCCTGCGGGTCCTGCACGCGCTCGGGGGGGATGGCGACGTCGTGCATCCCCAGCTCGTCGCCGTAGTAGATCGTCGGCGTGCCGCGCAGCGTGAGCAGCAGCATCGCCGCGACGCGCGCCTGCGGCCGCCCGACGCGGCTCGCCACGCGCGGCTGGTCGTGGTTGCCGAGCACCCAGTTGGGCCAGCCGCCGTCGGGGATCGCCCCCTCGTACTCCGAGATCGCGCCGAGGATGGTGCGCGCGTCCCAGGGGAGGGTGATGAGCTGGAAGTTGAACGGCAGGTGCGCGCCGCGCAGGTCCACGCCGTAGTACGCCACCAGCTTGTTGATCGGCAGGTAGATCTCGCCGATGATCAGCCGGTCCTCGTACTCGTCGGTGAGGCGCCGCATCTCGTGCACAATGTCGTGCACCTCCGGCTGGTCGGTGCTGAAAACATGCAGCAGCGCCTCGTACGGCGGCTGGTCGGGCGTGTAGGCGGGGTTGAGCGGCTCGTCGCGCCACCGGGCGTCCTTCACCATGTGCCACATGACGTCCACGCGGAAGCCGTCCACGCCGCGGTCCAGCCAGAAGCGCATCGCGCCGAGCATGGCCTGCCGCACCTCGGGGTTGCGCCAGTTGAGGTCCGGCTGCTCGGCCAGGAAGGCGTGGTAGTAGTACTGCCCGGTCGCCTCGTCCCACTCCCACGCGCTGCCGCCGAAGTTGGCGCGCCAGTTGTTCGGCGGCCCGCCGTCGGGCGCCGGGTCGTGCCAGAGATACCAGTCGCGCTTCGGGTTGTCGCGCGACGAGCGCGCCTCGAGGAACCACGGATGCTGGCTCGACGTGTGGTTCGGCACGAAGTCCAGGATCACCTTCAGCCCGCGCGCGTGCGCGCCGGCGAGCAGGTCGTCGAAGTCGGCGAGCGTGCCGAAGAGCGGATGGATGTCCGTGTAGTCCGACACGTCGTAGCCGAAGTCCGCCATCGGGCTCGGGTAGATCGGCGAGATCCAGATCGCGTCCACGCCGAGCCAGTCGAAGTAGTCGAGCCGCTCGATGATCCCCCGCAGGTCACCGACGCCGTCGCCGTTGGAATCGAGGAAGGAGCGCGGATAGATCTGGTAGACGATGCCGTGCTGCCACCAGAGATGGTCCACCGGCCGGGAGGGCTGCGTGAGGTCGGGCATGTGCGGGAAGTGACGAGCGATGAGCGATGAGCGATGAGTGACGAGCGACGCGAGACGCGAGACGCGGGGTGTGAGACGGCACGACCCCGGGCGGTCCGAGCGCCCGCGGCGCGATCGCGGCACAGGCCGCAACGATCGTTCCGGCGTGGCGACGTCTTGTGGGACTTCGTGGCGCGTCGCGGCAGCTCGCGGCGGCTCACTGCCGGCCGCGACCTGCGTGGTCCGCTGCCCCCGAGCCGACTAGCTTTCCCGATGTCTCATCCGCCGTTCGCCGTTCGCTGTTCGCTCATCGCTCATCGCTCGCCGTCCCCCATGTCCGAGTCGTTGCTCGAAGGCTACCTCCACCGCCGCTGCGGCGGCCGCTACGCCAGCGCCACCGAGACCGTCACCGTCCGGGTCAGCGGCATGGCCGCGACCGTGGAGCGCGCGCTCTTCCGCTGCGACCGCTGCGGCGACGAGCGACGCACGGTGGAGCAGCGCGAGAACGCCGAGCGGGCGGCGGTGGCGGAGATGCGGGCGACGCATGGGCTGCTGGCGCCGAAGGAGATCCGGCAGCTCCGCGAGCGGCTCGGCCTCACCACCCAGCAACTCGGCGAGCTCCTCTACGGCATCCCGCGCGGCGTGGTGGAGGGATGGGAGCGCGGCCGCTACCTGCAGAACCCGCAGGTGGACGCGCTGCTGCGCAGCCTGGAGGATCGTGAGACGCTCGAGCAGCGCGCGGCCCGGGCGGGGGTGACGTTGCCGGTGCCGGAGGACCCCAACGCCCCGCGTGGTGAGGGAGGGCAGGGTGGCCAGAGCGCACCCGCGGCGGCCGACGCGACGGACGGCGATAATCCCACGAGCGACACCGTAGGTCGCGAGTCGGCGGGCGAGGCCGGGAACGAGTCGGTGGACGGCGTCGCCCTCTCCTCCGCCGGACGGCCGTCGTAGGCGGCTGCGGGGTGGAGGGCGCGAGCGCGTAGGGCACCGCGCGCGCAGGCCCCGCGGTCCACTGAGCGCGGAGGCCGCGCGGGTCATCCGCCCGGCGTCCATGCGCGGCGGCACCGTGGGACGAGCGGTGGACCGACCCGGCGCGCGTGGGCGCATCGCGCGGGGGCCCCCCCCCGAATCACACGATCGCGCCACGCCATCTTCCGCGCACCACCCGATCCGCGCGCGCCGGACCGATTCCCCGCGCCGGACCGCTCCGCGCGTCGCTGGGATGAATGACCCATTCGCCTTCGCCCCGCCCGCTGCATCATCCCCGGGCCGGCGCAGCGGTGGAGTCGTACTCCCGTGCGCCGGCCCGGCCGGATGACGGCCGGCACCCCGGCACGTTCGAGGAGGGATCATGTCGGCACGTCGGATGGGTCAGCTGGTCCGCGCGGCGGTGCTCGGCGCCGCGGCGCTGTCGCTCGTCGCCCTGCCCGCGCAGGCCCAGTTCGGCGGGCTCAAGGAGCGGCTCAAGCAGAAGGTGGCCGAGAAGACGGCCGAGAAGGCGGTGGAGAAGAGCGGCCTGGGGCCGAAGGGTGGCGCCGACAGCGCGCGCGCCACGCCCGCCGCCGTACCGGCCGCCGCCCAGGGCGCCGCCCCGTCGCGCGCCGCACGGCACGGCGTGCCCGCGGCCAGCGCCGCCGGACCCGAGGAGCCTGCGGTGCTCCCGCTCACCGGCCCGGTGCTCGACCGCTTCGCCGCTGCCCTCGAGGCCGAGCGCGTCGAGCGCGCCGCCGCCGCGCAGCGCAAGGCGGCCGTGCAGCAGAAGAGCACCGAATACTCCCAGTGCATGCTGGGCGTGATGCAGGGCCCCGAGTATCAGAAGGTGGGCGAGAAGATGCAGGCGGCGGCCGACAAGAACGACATGAAGGCCTACAGCGCCGCCCTCGACGAGCAATTGGGGCTCATCAAGACCAAGTGCGGGGAGCAGCCCACCGAGGAGGATCCCTCGCGCGAGATCCGGGCGAAGGCGCTCGAGGCCGGCCGCTTCACCGAGCGGCAGTACTCGATCCTCGAGGAGCGCGTGCTCCCCTTCTGCCGCATCAAGGGGCGCACCGGCTACGAGGTGAAGATGGACAGCCGCCTGGTCTACACCGACGAGGAGCGGGCCGCGCTGGAGCCCCGCTGCGCTGCGCTGACGAAGGCGTACGACGCCATCCGGTGACCGGCGGCACGGCGCCGCCGGCACGGTGGTGGCAGGATGAGGAACGCCGCCGCGTGCGCCGGACTCCTGGCGCCGCGGGGCTGCGGGGATAGATGGCGGGCGGGAGCGTCTCTCCGGAGACCGCTCCCGCCCGCGAGCGCATTCGCCGGGCGGGATGTATCCTCCGGCATCCCGTCCCCGCTGCGACCGTGCCCCCCGTTCCCGTCGTCCCCTCCGCCGCCCGTCCGCGCGTCGCCGTCACCGGCGTCACCGGCTTCATCGGGGCGCGTCTCCTCCCCGAGCTGCGCGCGCGTGGCTACGACGTGCTGACCCTCTCCCGCCGCGCCGGGGCCGCCGCGCCCGGCGGCCCCGGCGCGGCGGACGCGACGGCGCACTGGAACCCGGCGCGCGGCGAGCTGGACGCGTCGGCGCTCGACGGCGTGGTCGCGGCCATCCACCTCGCCGGCGAGAACATCGGCCAGCGGTGGACCGACGCGCGCCGCCGGCAGATCCTCGCCAGCCGCGTGCAGGGCACCGCGCTCCTCGCGCGCACGCTGGGCGCCCTGCGCCCGCGCCCCCGCGTGCTCGTCAGCGTCTCGGCCGTCGGCTACTACGGCGACGGAGGCGACCGCGAGCTGGACGAGACGAGTCCGTCCGGCCAGGGGTTCCTGGCCGAGGTCGTCCGGCAGTGGGAGGCGGCCGCCGATCCGGCGCGCGACGCCGGGATCCGCGTCGTCCACCCCCGGCTCGGCGTGGTGCTCGGCGTCGACGGGGGCGCGCTGGCACGGCTGCTCCCGCTGTTCCGGCTCGGGCTGGGCGGCCGACTGGGCGACGGGCGGCAGTGGATGAGCTGGCTCGCGCGCGACGATGCCGTCCGCGCCCTCGCCTTCCTGGCCGAGGAGCCGGCGCTCGCCGGCGCGGTGAACGTCGTCGCGCCCGAGCCGGTGCGCAACGCCGCCTTCACGCGCACCCTCGCCCGCGTGCTGCACCGCCCCGCGCCCTGGGTGGTGCCGGCGTTCGCGCTCGAGCTCCTCTACGGGCAGATGGCGCGCGAGACGCTGCTCTGGGGGCAGCGCGTGCAGTCCCGGCGGCTGCCCGACGCGGGCTTCACCTTCCTCCAGCCGACGCTGGAGGAGGCGCTGCGCGCGGAGATTGGGGGCGCGGTCGAGGGAAAGTAGGGAGCAGGAAGCAGGAAGCAGGGAGCAGGAAGCAGGGAGCAGGGAGCAGGGCCTGGTACGAGGCGGAGAGGCGTCCCGAGGCCGTTCCCTGGTCCCTGGTGCCTGGTCCTTCGCAATTCACGGCGTCGTCAACGACGGCGTGCGACGATGGAAGTCCGTGGCCTGCTGATACGCGTGCGCCACCGCCAGCGGCTTCGCCTCCTCGAACAGCCCGCCGAGGAAGGTGATGGAGACCGGCGTGCCGTTCTCGCGGAAGCCGTTGGGGACGATCACCGCCGGGTGTCCGGTGAGATTCGTCGCCGTCAGCTGGTTGCCGCCGTTGGTGGGCGTGACGATCACGTCCACCGTCTTCATCAGCTCGGCCCACTGCGCGATCGTCTGCGAGCGCACGCGGTTCGCGTTCACGTAGTCCACCGCCGGGATGAAGCGGGCCGTGCGGAAGGTGTTGGGCCAGGCGCCCGGGCCCTGCTCGGTGAGCTCGGCGTCGCGCCCGGAGCGCGTCAGCTCGTCGAACGCCGCCGCCGCCTCGGCGTTGAGGATGAGGCGCATCGGGCCGTACGGCGCGTCGGGGAGCTCCACCGGCGTGAGCGTGATGCCGAGCCCGCGCAGCACGTCGAGCACCGCCTGGTCGAACGCCTTCGTCGTGTAGTTGCGGTTCGTGCTCTCGAAGGCGCTCTGCACGTAGCCCACGCGCAGCTGCCTCAGGTCGAGCGTGGCGTCCCAGTTGAAGGGTGCGCGGTGGACGCTCAGGTCCCGACCGTCGGGCCCCTGGATGGCGGCGAGGACGAGCGCCGCGTCCTCGGCGCTGCGCGTCATCGGGCCGATCTTGTCCATCGTCCACGATAGCGCCATCGCGCCGGTGCGTGGCACGCGCCCGAAGGTGGGACGCAGCCCCGTCACGCCGTTGCGCGTGGACGGCGACGAGATGGAGCCGAGCGTCTCCGTGCCGATGGAGAAGCCGACAAGCCCCGCGGCGGTGGCCGAGCCCGGGCCGGCGGACGAGCCGCTGGAGCCCTGCTCGGGGTTCCACGGGTTGCGCGTGCGCCCGCCGAACCAGACGTCGCCCATCGCCAGTGCGCCCAGCGTCAGCTTGGCGATCAGCACCGCGCCCGCCTCGTCCAGCCGCTGCACGACGGTGGCGTCCTCGTCGAACGTCTGCGTGCGGTAGGGCGCGGCGCCCCAGGTGGTGGGATAGCCCTTCACCGCGAGCAGGTCCTTGGCCCCCCACGGGATGCCGTGCAGCGGGCCGCGGTAGCGGCCGCCGGCGATCTCCTCGTCGGCCGCGCGGGCCTGCGCCAGCGCGCGCTCCTCGGTGAGCGTGACGACGCAGTGCAGCTGCGGGTCGTAGCGCTTCAGCCGGTCCAGGTACATGCGCGTGAGCTGCATCGACGTCACCTTGCGCGTGCGCACCAGCTCCGACAGCTCGGTCACGGGGCGGAAGGCCAGCTCCTCCAGGTTGCCCGGCACGGCGGGCGCGTGGACCGGCGCGCGCCGGATCGGCCGCTGCTCCCCCTCGAGGGTCATCCCTGCCGGCAGCGGGTTGAAGACGATGGCCGGGGAGACCGCGTTGGGCAGCGGCACCTCGTGCAGGGCCTCGATCTGCCGCACCTGGCGCTTGAGGCTCTCCACCATCATCTCGCGCTCGGCCGGCTCGAAGCTGACGCCCGCCAGCTCGGCGGCGGCGACGATCGTCTCCGTGGTGATCTCGGCCCCCTCGGCGAGACGGGCCCAGAGCACGCCCGGGAAGAGCGTGGAGCCGAGGCCGAGGCTGCCGCAGTAGGCCATGAAGGCACGACGGTCGGTGAGGGGCATGGGACGTGGGGGCAGGGGGATCGCACGACGCCAGACGCCGGACGCCAGACGCCAGAAGGCTCCCTCTCGCGTCTCGCATCTCGCGTCTCCAAACTGCGTTCCCCGCCACCCCGCCAGCAAGAGAGTCCGGCGCTACCTTACGCCTGCCGTGTTCCCCGAATTCACCACCACCGCCCTCCTGCTGGCCACCTTCGGCCTGCTGCTCGCGACCAGCGTCGTCTTCGGCCGGGTCAGCGAGCGGTTCGGCGTGCCGCTCGTCCTCCTCTTCCTCGGCATCGGCATGCTGGCCGGCTCCGACGGGTTGGGCGGCATCGCGTTCGAGGACTACGCCTTCACCTTCCGCGTCGGCACCGTGGCGCTGACGCTCATCCTCTTCGACGGTGGGCTCAACACCTCCGTCGAGGCGGTGCGCACGATGCTCCTGCCGGCGGGGCTGCTCGCCACCGTCGGCGTGGTAGGCACGGCGGTCATCGTCGCCGTCGCGGCGCACCTGCTCGGCTTCGACTGGCCGCTCTCCCTCCTCCTCGGGGCCGTCGTCTCCTCCACCGACGCCGCGGCGGTGTTCGCCGTCCTGCGCGGCAGCGGCATCAACCTCAAGCGGCGCGTCGGCACCACGCTCGAGGTGGAGTCGGGGATCAACGACCCGATGGCGGTGATCCTCACGACGCTGCTCACCACCAACGCGCTGGCCGGCGAGGCGGTGCCGCCCTGGTGGGCGCTGCTGCTCGACGTGCTCGGCACGGTGGTGGTCGGCCTCGTCGCCGGGGTGCTCATCGGGCGGGCGGGGCGGCTGGTGCTGAACCGCATCCGCCTGCCGGCGGGCGGACTCTATCCGGCGCTGACGCTGGCGCTGGCCTGCCTCGCCTACGGCGTCGCGACGTTGGCCCACGGCAGCGGCTTCCTCGCGGTCTACGTGGCGGCGCTGGTGCTCGGCAACGGCCAGCTCCCCTACCGGCGCAGCCTGCTGCGCGTGCACGACGCGCTCGCCTGGCTGAGCCAGATCGTGATGTTCCTGCTGCTCGGGCTGCTGGTCTTCCCGGCGCGGCTGCTCGAGGTGGTGTGGCCCGGGCTGACGCTGGCGCTCGTCCTGGCGGTGGTGGCGCGTCCGCTCGTCGTCACGCTCTGCCTGCTCCCGTTCCGCTTCACGGGGCGCGACATCGCCTACGTGGGATGGGTGGGGCTGCGCGGCGCCGTGCCGATCATCCTCGCCACCTATCCGATCCTGGCCGGCGTGCGCGGCGCCGAGCGGCTGTTCGACGTGGTCTTCTTCCTGGTCGTCGTCACCACGCTGGTGCCGGGGACCACGGTGCCCTGGGTGACGCGCCGGCTCGGCCTCGAGTCGGCCGACCCGCCGGCGGCACCGGCGGTGCTGGAGATCGAGTCGGTGCGCCCACTGGAGGGGGAGCTGCTGTCGTTCTACGTGGATGACGCGCTGGCGGTGGTGGGCGTGCCGATGGCGGAGCTTCCCTTTCCCGAGGGCTCGGCGGCGACGCTGATCGTGCGCGGCCAGCAGCTGATCGCACCGAAAGGGGGGACGGAGCTGCAGCCGGGCGACCATCTCTACATCTTCGCGCGCCCCGAGGACCGGCCATTCATCCAGCTGATGTTCGGGCGGCCGTCGGGGGAGTGAGTGGAGCGACGAGCGGGCGCCGGCCGCTAGATTGCACCGATCGTCGTCGACCACCGCGTTCCGTGGATCCCCCATGCCCCTCGTCCCCTTCGACACTCTGCCCGACAGCGCCCGCGTCTGGGTCTTCGCCAGCGACCCCCCGCTCGACGACAACGCCGCCTGCCGCCTGCTCGGCGAGGTGGATCGCTTCCTCGCCCACTGGCAGGCGCACGGCCATCCGCTCGACGGTGCGCGCGACTGGCGCTACGGCCGCTTCCTGACCATCGCCGTCGACCAGCGCACGGCCGGCGCGTCGGGCTGCTCGATCGACGGGCTCTACCGTGCGCTGCGCGCGCTTCAGGACGCGTTGGGCACGGCTCTGCTGGCCGGCGGCGTGCTCTACTATCGCGGCGCGGGGGGCGACGTGACCGCCGCCTCGCGAGCCGACTTCGCCGCGCGGGCGGCGCGCGGCGAGATCACCCGCGACACCATCGTCTTCGACCTCACCGTCGGAACGCTCGGTGAGTGGCGCGAGCGGTTCGAGGCTCCCGCGTCCGCCGGCTGGCACGTGCGGCTCCTGCCGGACGAGCGGACCGCCAGCCGGCCCTGAGTCCGACGCCGCCGACGGGCAGCGACGCCGTGCTGCGCGGCCGGACCGCGGCGATCGGGGTGTTGGTGACGCAGGTCACCAACACCCCGATCTCGCAGGCGGGCCCGTAACTCCGCCGCCCGCGCCCGCCTGCGCGCCCGGCAGGCACGACACGCGTCGGTGCAGGCGCTCCGGAACCGGCCGCGACCGCGGCGTTGCGGCGCGAACGTTGCGGCATCGAGCGGGATAGTCGTTCCGCAGTCGCAACAAGGAGGCAAGATGAACCGACGCTCTACCCCGGTAGTGTGCGCTAGCCTGCTCGTGTCGCTCTTCGCGGCTGCCGGCGCGGCGCACGCGCAACTCATGGACGTGCCGATGAGCGCGTCCGACAACGCCAACCTCTCGCCTCGCGATACGCGAGTCCTCCAGCTCGCCCTGCGCGACCAGGGTTGCTACCAGGGCAGGATCAGCGGTCAGCTCAATCGCGCCACGCGCAACGCCATCCAGTGCGCCCAGGAGAAGCTCGGCGCGACCAGCGAGGAGCAGCTCGCGCGCGCCCTCGCCCTCTGGCAGGCGTCCGACGAGACCACCACGCGCAGCGCCGGTGGCGAGGTCGAGCTCAACCCGTCGCCCGACTCCAGCATGATGCGCGACTCCAGCATGATGCGCGACTCGAGCATGATGATGCGCGACTCGAGCATGATGCGGGACTCGAGCATGATGCGGGACTCGAGCATGATGCGCGATTCGACGATGCGGAATCCGCTGCTGCCCGATTCCACGGTGCGCGATTCGACCGTGCGTGACTCGACGATGCGGCCGCCGCTGGAGCCGCCGACCACGCCGCCGGTACCGTCGCCGACGACCCCGCCACCGACGGAGCCGATGCCCATGACGCCGCCGCCGTCGGAGCCCACGCCGACCGTGCCGCCGCCATCGGAGCCGATGCCGACGACGCCGCCGACGACGCCGCCGACCACACCGCCGACCACGCCACCGACGACGCCGCCTCCGAGCGAGCCGAACCCGACGACGCCGAGCCCGACGACGCCGAGCCCGACGACACCGAGCCCCACCACCCCGCCGCCGACCACCCCGCCGCCGACGTCGCCGCCGCCGACCTCGCCGCCGCCGATGGCCTGACGACGAACGGGTGATCGCACCGCGCAGCGTGCGCTCGCGCACGCGTGCGGGGAACGCGCCGACGGCCCATGCCCCTCGATGCTGGGGGACATGGGCCGTCGGCGTTCACGTCACGGCGGCGACCCGGATGCGGGCGCCGCGGCCGCTCAGCCCAGCCACTCGTCCCGATGTTCGGCGACGAACGCGTCGTCGGTGAGCTCGGGATGCCGCGCCAGCACACGGTCGATCTCGGCGACCTGCCCGGGGCTCAGCCGCTCGCGCGGGTCGAGCGTCCAGACGCCGCGCAGCAGCCCCTGCCGCCGCAGCACCTCGTGGATGCCCGGGATGCACCCGGCGAAGCCGTGTCGCGCGTCGAAGATCGCCGCGTTCGCGTCGGTCAGCGCGGCGGCGCGGCGCAGCCAGCCCGCGATGGGCGCC
Source organism: Gemmatimonadaceae bacterium (assembly GCA_035761165.1). Lineage (GTDB taxonomy): Bacteria > Gemmatimonadota > Gemmatimonadetes > Gemmatimonadales > Gemmatimonadaceae > CALCHX01. The sequence goes on from DASTRO010000206.1 coordinate 25,097, forward strand.
TCCGCATCGCGGACGTCCTGCACCTCGGCCAGCAGCTCCACCGCGCGCCGCGTCCACACCGCCCACTGGCCGAGCAGCCCGCCGACGATGCGCCGCTCGCCCGGCGCGCCGCCCGTCGTCACCGGGTAGGGGGTGAGCAGGTCGACCACGATGCTGTCGTCGTTGCCGGTGTAGAGCGCCACGTCGTCGCGTCCGGCGGCGGCCACCGCCCGCACGACGTCGAGCGTCGCGTAGCGATCGAAGGGCGCGATCTTCACCGCCACCAGCCCGGGCAGCTCCGCCAGCTCGCGCCAGAAGGCGTAGCCCAGCCGGCGGCCACCCACCGCGGGCTGCAGGTAGAAGCCGACGAGCGGCAGCACCTCGGCCACCGCTCGGCAGTGCCGCACGAGCTGCGCGTCGGTGAGCTCGTCCAGGCCGGCCAGCGAGAGCAGCACCGCGTCGTAGCCGAGGGCGGCGGCCAGCTCCGCCTCGCTCACCGCCTGGCGCGTGTCGCCGATGGCGCCGGCGATGCGCGCGAACGCGCGCGGCGCCCGCTCCAGTGCGGCGCGAGCCGTCTCCGCCGCCAGCTCGAGCACCGGCCGCAGCAGCCCCACCTGCCGGATCGCGAACTGTGTCGTGTGCACCCCCACCGCCATGCCGCCCGCGCCGGCCGCCACGTAGTAGCGCGTCAGCGCGCGCTGGTGCCGCTCGTCCAGCGTGCGCGCCGGCGTGAGCGCCAGCGGGTGCGCCGGGATCACCTGGCCGGCGAGCAGGTGGGCGCGAAGCGAGGGAGCCCTCTCAGAACGCCCCATCGCGCACCTCGAACCGCGTCGGCTTGTCGAGCAGCGCGCCGCCGCGACGGACCCACGCCGCCGTCCAGTCCAGCAGCCGCGCCGGCGACACCCCCGGCGCGCCGAGCACCGCGCGCATGCGCGTCGTGTCGGAGAGGAGCGCGTCGGGCGCCTCGTGGCCGAGGATCACCGGCGCGCGCCCCAGCCGCTCGCCGAGCGCGTGGGCCAGCGTGCGGACGGCCAGCGTCTCGCCGCCGGTGACGTTGACGACGAAGGGCGGTGCGGCGGCGTGCGCCAGGCAGGCGAGGGCCAGCCGGTTGGCGTCGCCCTGCCAGATCACGTTCACCGCGCCCATCGTCACGTCCACCGGCTCCCCGGCCAGGACGCGCCGCGCGAGATCGGTGAGCACGCCGTAGCGCAGCGCGTTGGCGTAGTTGAGGCGGACGATCGCCACCGGGCTCCCGTGCACGGTGGAGAAGTGCTCCCACAGCCGCTCGCGCCCCAGGCACGACATCGCGTACTCGCCTACCGGGCGCGGCGCATCGTCCTCTGGCGCGCCGGGGCCGTCCAGCGGCGAGAGCGCGTAGACGTTGCCGGTGGAGAAGACCACCGCGCGCGCGCCGGCGTAGCGCTCGGCGCAGAGCGCCGGGACGTACACGTTCATCGCCCAGGTGGCCGACGGGCGCGTCCGTGTGCCGAACTTCTGCCCCGCCATGAAGACCACGTTCGGCGCGTCGGGGAGCGCGGCGACGGCCGTGCGCTCGGTGAGGTCGGCCCGCACGACCTGCACGCCTGCCGCCTCCAGCTCGCGGGCCGTGCGGGCGCCGGCCTCGCCGCCGTAGCGCGAGACGGCGATCACGCGCCGCCGCGCTGCGCCGCCGCCGGCCGCGTCCAGCGCGCGGCGCGCCATGCGGGCCAGCGACGGCCCCATCTTGCCGCCGGCGCCGAGCACCACCAGGTCGCCGTCGAGCGCGGCGAGGGTGCGCGCCAGCGCGTCGTCGGGGCGCGACAGCCACTCGTCGAGCGCGGCCTCGCTCGTCCACGGCTCGCCCGCCGTGGCGGGTGCGGCGGCGCGGTCGGCGGTCACGCGTCAGCCCTCGGCCCAGTGGTGGCCGGCCAGCTCGCGCCGCAGCGCGTCGCGCGCCTCGGCGATGCGCGCCCGCACCGCGGCCTTGAGCGCCGGCACGTCGCCCGCCGTGAGCCCCGTGGTGGGCACCGGCTCGAGCACCACGCAGCGCGCCTCGGCGCGGCGGAAGCGGAAGGAGCCCTTGGCCATGGCGTGCCGCGTGCCGGCGACGGCGATGGGCAGGATGGGCACGCCCATCTCCACCGCCAGCCGGAAGGCGCCGTCCTTGAACGGCAGCAGGTCGTCGCCGCGCGAGCGGGTGCCTTCCGGGAAGATCATCACCGAGACGCGCTTGGCCAGCCGGTCGCGGCAGGCGGCCAGCGCGTCCGCCGCGCTGCTGCGGTTGCCGCGCACCAGACGGACGTCGCCGGCCATCGTCATCATCCAGCCGAACACCGGGATCTTGAAGATCGTGTCCTTGGACAGCCACTTCATGTCCCACGGCAGGTGGCTGATGAGGAAGATGTCGGCGTACGACTCGTGGTTGGCGACGGCGACGTAGGGGTGCCGCGGGTCGCGCACGCGCGCGCCTTCCGTGCGGAAGCGCCAGAAGGGATTCAGCGCCACCTGCACGACGGCCAGCTTGCGAAACACCCACCCCGCGGCGTAGCGGCCCGGGTCGAAGGGCGCGGTGACGAGGAAGACGAGCGAGACGGCGACGAAGCCGACGAGCACGAGCAGGACCGTGACGGTCCAGGTCCAGAGATTGAGCAGGAGGGGCATGGGTGGGGAAGGGACCAGGGACCAGGGAAGAGGGAAGAGGGAGGAGGAGCGTCCCGAGGTCGTTCCTGGTCCCTGATCCCTGCGTCCCTGGCCCCTGCTCCCTCAGCTGTTCTTGTCGAACTCCTCGCGCGCTTCCTCCGCGCCCTTGAACCCGATCCGCGAGTGCGTGCCGTCGCAGAACGGCTTGGTCACCGAGGCGCCGCAGCGGCAGAGCGTGATTGACTTGCCGGGACGCGGGATGACGTTCCCCTCGTGGTCGACGAGCGTGACCTGGTCCACCTGGTCGGGGGAGATGTAGTAGGGGCCGTTCTTGCGGACGACGATGGTGATGGGCATCGAGGCGAGGGGGCTGGATGGCGAAGGGGCGTCGGACGGGCGCCGCCGCGGGGTCCGGGCTCAGGTCCGCGCTGCGTCGTCCCCGCTGGCGGTGTCGACGGTGCCGGCCGCGCCGGCCGCGCGCACCTCGCGCGCCACGCGCTTGAGGCGCTGCACCATCGCGTTCAGCCCCGCCTCGCGCGTGTAGAGGCCGATCCCCTCCATCATCCGCGCGGCGGTGTCGTCGGGGAGCGCGAGCGTGACCTCGGGCGGCTGGTCGTTGACGGCGTCGAAGAGGATGGCGAGGAAGGCCGCCACGGTGGGCGACTGGCGCACGTTGACGTCGGCGTAGAAGTGCAGCCGGCCGTCGCGCAGCTCGGGGAAGATGTCGACGCGCGTGGTGCACTCGGGCACCGTGAACGCCTCGCGGTCCAGCGCCGCGAACCGCTCCGGGAGCGGCTCGAGCCGGCGGGCGTAGCTCACGAGGATCTGCATCTTCTCCTCGCGACCGAGGGCGCGGAAGCGGTCGAGGACGCGGGCGACGGACGGCGGGAGCTGGGCGGTGTCGGACATGGGGAGAAGGATAACGGGTTATCTTTCCCGCTCCACTCAACCGGAGGATGTCCGATGCCGACGCGAACGGCGAGTGCGGTGTGGGAAGGCGGTCTCAGGGGCGGCAAGGGGCGCTTCGACGGGGAGAGCGGCGCGGTGGGCGGCGACTACTCCTTCGGCTCGCGCTTCGGCGACACCGGCGGGACCAACCCCGAGGAGCTGCTGGCCGCGGCGGAAGCCGCCTGCTACAGCATGGCGCTCAGCGGCGCGCTGGAGCGCGCCGGCACGCCGCCCGAGCGGGTGGAGACGCAGGCCGCCTGCACGATCGAGAAGGTGGGCGACGCCTTCCGCATCACGACCATGAAGCTCACCGTCCGCGCCAGCGTCCCCGGCGCCGACCGCGACGCCTTCAAGGACATCGCCGAGTCCACCAAGGACAGCTGCCCCGTCTCGGCCGCCCTGCTCGGCAACGTGCATCTGGAGGTGGAGGCGCAGCTGGTGTGAACGGCGAGCGATCAGCGCTGAGCGCTCGGCGATCAGCGGAACGACCTCAGTCGGGCCAGTACTGGCCAGCTCGAGGGTGTTTCGCTGAGCGCTGAGCGCTCAGCGCTCAGCGTTCGCCGCCTCCCGCCCCGCCGGCACCAGCCCCTCCACCTCCGACCGGATCAGCACCGTCCGCGTCGGGAAGGCGAACGACGCGCCGAGCGCCTGGATGCGGTCGTAGAGCTCCAGGTTGATGCGCTGCTGGATGTCCATGTAGAGGTTGTAGTCCGGCGCCAGCACGTAGTACACCGTCTCGAAGTCCAGCGACGAGTCGCCGAACTTCAGGAAGTGCGAGCGGTCGAAGCGCGTCTGCTCCAGGCTCGTGATGACCTGCTTCACCGTCTCCGGGATCTGGCGCAGCACCGCCGCCGGCGCGCCGTACTCGACGCCGAAGGTGAAGACGACGCGGCGCTCCTGCTGCTGCTTGTAGTTGCGGATGCGCGCCTTCAGCAGGTCGGCGTTGGAGATGACGATCCGCTCGCCGCCGAGGCTCTTCAGCCGCGTCGTCTTGAGCCCGATCTCCTCCACCGTGCCGAGGTACGTGTCCACGGCGATGAAGTCGCCGACCACGAACGGCTTGTCGAGCACGATGGAGAGCGAGGCCAGCAGGTCGCCGAGGACGTTCTGGACGGCCAGCGCCACGGCGATGCCGCCGATCCCGAGCGCGGTGACCATCGCCGTGATGTCCACGCCGAAGTTCCGCAGCACGGCGAGGAAGACGATGAGCCAGAGGGTGAGCCGCGCCACCATGGCGATGGCGCGGATCGTCGTCACGCTGGCCACGTCGGTGGCCGTCTTCTGCGCCGTCAGCCGCGCCAGGTAGAGCGCGATCAGCTCGTTCAGCCAGAGCCCCACCTGGATGATCACCGCCAGCCGCGCCAGCGGCATCACCAGCCCGGCCACGCGCGCGGGCAGCACCAGCACCTTGAGCGCCGCGGCCAGCGCGACGATGAGCACGAAGGTGTAGCGCGTGTGCCCGAGCAGGGTCAGCACGTAGTCGTCGATCTGCGTGCGCGTGTGCGCCGCCAGCCGCGTCAGCCGGCGGGTCACCAGATAGCGGGCGAGCAGGAGCCCGCCGAAGGCGACGGCGAAGACGGCGAGCGCCAGCAGCCAGGCGCGGAGCGTGTTGCCGAGGTAGACCCGGCCCAGCACGCTGGTGGCCGATTCGCGGACGAGCTCGATGGCGGAGTCGGTCTGCATCTCGTGCGGTTGGGGGAGCGACGATGTGGGGTGGCCCGGCCGGTTGCCGGCGGGCCACCCCACACCCTATACCGAGTCACGCCCCGGCTCTACCCCGCTGCTACCCCGCCTTGCGCGCCTCCCAGCGCGCCATCTCGTCGCACGCGTCGCAGTTGCCGCACCGCCACTCCGGGCCCACGTCCTCGCCGAAGTGCTCGAGGATGTAGCGCGTGCGACACTGGGCCGTCTGGCAGAAGTTGATCATCGAGCGGAGCTTCGCCTGGTCGCGCGCGCGGCGCTCCTCGTAGTCGGTGAGGTCGGCGCGCAGGTCCACCTGCGTCAGCCGGTCGCGCAGCCGCTCCCAGCTCCCCCCGCGGTGCTCGCGCACGAGCCCGTGCCGCTTGAGCAGCACGAGGACGATCTGCGCCTTGCGTCGCGGCACGCCGCTCTGCTCGGCCAGGTCGTCGAGCTTCACCGGCGTCTCCAGCGGGTACTGCTCCAGCACCAGCGCGACGCGCGCCGCCTCCTCCACCTCCGGGTACTTGCCGCCCAGGAAGTACGACTGGATGCGCCGGTCCTCCACCCGGTAGAGCATGGTGCAGACGGCCGGGTCGCCGTCGCGGCCGGCGCGCCCCGCCTCCTGGTAGTACGCCTCGAGCGACCCGGGGAAGTGGTAGTGCACCACGAAGCGCAGGTCCGGCTTGTCGATGCCCAGGCCGAAGGCGTTCGTCGCCACCATCGCCTTCAGCCGGTCGCCCATGAAGCGGTCCTGGATCTCCTTGCGGTCCGCCGCCGCCATCTTGCCGTGGTAGAGGCCGAACGCCCACTCGCCGTGGAACTCGTTCTCCAGGAAGGCGTGGACGCGCTCGGCCTCCTTCACCGTGGCGGCGTAGACCACGCCGACGCCCGGCGTGCCGCGCAGGATCTCGAGGAGGGCGGCGTCCTTGACGCCGTTGTTCACCGTGCGCCGCACCTCGAAGCGCAGGTTCGGGCGGGCGAAGCCCGTCACCAGCACCAGCGGGTCGCGCATGCCGAGCTGCCGCGCGACGTCCTCGCGCACCTCGTGCGTCGCCGTCGCCGTCAGCGCGAGCACCGGCGGGCGCCCCAGCCGGTCGATGATCGAGCCGAGCGTCAGGTAGTCGGGGCGGAAGTCGTGCCCCCACTGGCTGACGCAGTGCGCCTCGTCCACCACGAACAGGCTGACCGTGCGCGTCAGCAGCCGCTCGAAGAAGTCGCGGTCCTTGAACCGCTCCGGCGTCACGTAGAGGATCTTCCCCTCGCCCTCGGCCAGCTGCCGGTGCGTCTCGCGCGCCTCGCCGGTGGAGAGGTGCGAGTGGATGGCCAGCGCCTCCACGCCCTGCCCGGCCAGCTTGTCCTGCTGGTCCTTCATGAGCGCGATGAGCGGGCTCACGACCACGGTGAGCCCCGGCAGGAGCAGCGCCGGCAGCTGGTAGACGATCGACTTCCCGCTCCCGGTCGGCATCACGACGAGCGCGTCGCGCCCGTCGAGCAGGGCGTCGATCGAGGGCCACTGGCCGTGCCGGAAGTCGGCATGGCCGAACTGCTCCCGGAGCAGGGTGCGGGCCCGGCGATGCAACGCCTGGTCGACGATGGATGGGGGCGCGTCCGTGGCGGACGGCTCGGCCGGGACGGCGGGAGCGGCGGGAGCGGCGGGAGCGGCCGGCATGGCACGACGGTGCGGATCGGGCGACTGCGGAGCGCGTCGTGCCCGACCCCGCTCGGACCTCGGAGTCATGCCCTCCGCTGTGGCAGAAATCGGGCCGCGCGTGCCGGAGAGCCCGGGCCCGGCATCGCGCCCCGACGCGTGGCGCCCGGCTTGCAAGACGGGACCCCACCGGCCGGGGTGCGACGCGCGAGCCGCGCGGCACCGGGCGCGAGAGACGGAAGCGGGAGAGCGAGGCGCGTGGAGCGCGGGAGGCGAGATGGCGGAGATCCGGGTGGAGCAGAAACGGGGCAGTCTGGCGTGGCTCTGGATCCTGCTCGTGCTGCTACTGGTGGCGCTGGGCGTCTGGTACTTCATGGGCATGCCGGGCGTGAACGACGCCGGCGCCGCCGGCGATTCGACCGCCGTCCCCGGCGCCACGACGCCGATCGACTCGGTGGCCTACCCGCTGCACCCGCAGTCGCCGAGCGTCGTCTACCGGCGAGCCTGACGACGGCGGCGGCGCCGCCGGAGGGCGGCGCCGCCGCCCGCGGAGTCCACGAACGACCACCGCCGCCGCGCGGCGGGGCCAATGACGACCGCCGCATCGCGGCGGGGGAGAGAGGCGATGGCGAAGCAGAGCACCCCGCGCGGGCTGCGCGACGAGGCGAGCGTGGGCCCCGACCCGCGCCGCACGCGGCATCTGGTGCCGCTGAAGGAGCTCGGCAAGTTCAAGGTGGCCGACGGCGATCCCGACATCCGCGGCTGGGCCGCCTACACCTCCACCGGCCGCGAGATCGGCCGCGTCGACGAGCTGCTGGTGGACACGGACACGAACGAGGTCGTGATGCTCGACATCGACCTGCGCCGTGAAGACCGCCACACGCTGGCGCCGCTGCGCGCCGCCTGGGTGGACCATGCCGCCCACCGCGTGGTGGTGGACGTGCGCGAGGTCTCGGCCGGCGACGAGCTCCCCTCGCTCTCGCGCCGCGCGGCGATGACGGACGAGGAGCTGCGCCGCTTCGACGAGGACTACGAGCGCGCCTACGGCCAGTACCACGACGACCGCGAGCTGCGCCTGCGCGACCGCGACGGCGAGCTCCGCTTCGGCCGCCGTGCGGACGACCGCGCGGACGACCGCGCACGGGAGGCGGCCGAGGCGCGCGAAGCGGAGCGGCGCGAGGCGCGCGAGCAGGCCGAGGCGGAGGCCGCCGACGCCGCGGCGACGACGCCGCGCCGCTCCCGCTTCGTCGAGCGTCGCGAGGTGGAGGACGCCGAGCGCTATCGCGTCGCCGACGTCGGCGAGCGCGAGATCCGCGTGCCCCGTCGGGACGAGGAGGTCGTGGTCGAGCGCCGGCCGATCGTGGAGGAGGTCGTCGTCCGCCGCCGCGAGGCCGACGAGGCGCTCGGCCGCCGCGCCACCGACGCCGAGGAGCGCCGCGACCGGTAGCGGCCACGGCACCGGCGGCCGCGGCGACCGGGTCACGCGCGGGAACCGCACCGCGGGTCCGCGAGTATGTTTCCCTACTCGCGGCCCGCGGCCGAGCGGCTCTCGGCCAGCCTCCATCGTCACGGTGCCATGCACATCCTGCGCGCGCCCGACATCCGCTCCTCCGAGATCACGCCGGAGGCGCTCTACCTCGACCGGCGCCGCTTCCTCGGCGTGGCCACCGCGGCCGGCGTGGCGGCCGTGGCGGGGATCGTCGGGCCTCCGCTGCTGCGGCGCGGCGCCGATCCTGGGCGCGACGTCGGCGGCCTGGGCGGCGACGGCGGGCGCGACGACGAGCTCACGTCGTACGAGGACGTGACGGGGTACAACAACTTCTACGAGTTCGGCACCGGCAAGGACGATCCGAAGGAGAACGCGCACACGCTGCGCACGCGCCCGTGGTCGGTGCGCGTGGAAGGGGAGGTCGCGAAGCCGGCGACGTACGCGCTGGAGGACTTCCTCGAGCCGCACCGGCAGGAGGAGCGCGTCTACCGCATGCGCTGCGTGGAGGGATGGTCGATGGTCATCCCGTGGCTCGGCTTCCCGCTGGCCGACCTGCTGAAGCGCGTGCAGCCCACGTCGAAGGCGCGCTACGTGGAGTTCACGACGCTGCTCGACCCGAAGCAGATGCCGGGGCAGCGGCGCAACGTGCTCCCCTGGCCGTACGTGGAGGCGCTGCGGCTGGACGAGGCGATGCACCCGCTGACCATCCTCGCCACGGGGCTCTACGGCAAGCCGCTGCCCAACCAGAACGGCGCCCCGCTGCGGCTCGTGGTGCCGTGGAAGTACGGCTTCAAGGGGGGCAAGTCGATCGTCAAGATCCGCCTCACCGAGCGCCAGCCGGCGACGACGTGGAACGTGGCCGCGCCCAACGAGTACGGCTTCTACGCCAACGTGAATCCCGAGGTGGACAATCCGCGCTGGAGCCAGGCGACGGAGCGACGCATCGGCGAGTGGCGGCGGCGGAAGACGCTGATGTTCAACGGCTACGCGGACCAGGTGGCGTCGCTGTATCGGGGGATGGACCTGAGGAAGCACTTTTGAGCGGGGGGGCGGCGGGGACGATGCGCGGCCGCGCGCGGGAATCAGGGACCAGGGACCACGGGCCAGCGGTGGCGGGACGGACCGCCGCGCGTCTCGTCGGCCCGCTCGTCCTCCTCCTCACCGTCGCACCGGCCCTCTGGCTCGTGCTCCGTACGGCGCAGGGCGACCTCGGCGCCGACCCCGTGGAGGAGCTCGAGCACCAGACCGGCATCTGGGCGCTGCGCTTCCTCGCGCTCACGCTCCTCGTCACCCCGCTCAGCCGCCTCGCCGGCTGGAGCTGGCTCGTCAAGCGCCGGCGCGCCCTCGGCGTCGCCACCTTCGCCTACGCCACGCTCCACCTGCTCACCTACGTCGTCATCGACCACGGTCTGCTCCTCGCCGCCATCGCCGACGACATCGTGGAGCATCCGTGGGTGACGCTCGGCATGGCGACGTGGCTGATGCTGCTGCCGCTGGCGCTCACCTCCACCAAGGGGTGGATCCGCCGCCTCGGCGGCCGCCGCTGGAACCGGCTGCACCAGCTGGTCTACGTCTGCGCGGTGACGGGGGTGTTGCACTACACGCTGGCGGTGAAGAAGGACGTGCGGCTGCCACTCATCTACGGGGCGATCTTCGCGCTGCTGCTCGCCTATCGTGTGGTCGTGCGCGTGGGCCTGCGCCGTGCGCGGGCGGAGCGCGCGGCCGCGAGGGACGCCGCGGCGGCGTAGCGCGCGGCCCCGGGCGTGGGCGGCGACGTTAGCTTCGTCCTCGGCCCGCCACCCATCCCATGCCCGCCACGCCGCGCCACGCCGCCTTCGCCATCACCGCCCCCGGCCTCGAGGCGCTCACCGCCGCCGAGCTGCACGCCATCGGCCTGCCGCCCAGCGGCACGGAGCCCGGCGGCGTCGCCTTCGTCGCCGACGTCGCCGGGCTGTGCGCCGCCAACCTGCGCCTCCGCACCGCCAGCCGCGTCGTCGTCCGCGTGGCGGAGTTCACCGTCGTCGCCTTCCGCGAACTGGAGCGGCACGCGGCGCGCGTGCCCTGGGAGCGCTTCGTCGCGCCGGGTCGCGCCGTCGCCTTCCGCGTCACCTGTCGCAAGTCGCGCCTCTACCACTCCGACGCCGTCGCCCAGCGCCTCGCCCTCGCGGTGACGCGGCGCGTCGGCGGCGCGCAGGTCGTGGCCGACGCCGGCGAGAGCGAGGGGGGCGAGGAGGATGGAGCACGGATCCCGCCGCAGCTCTTCGTCGTGCGTCTCCTCCACGACCGCTGCACCATCAGCGCGGACACCTCCGGCCCGCTGCTGCACCGGCGCGGCTACCGGCAGGCCGTGGCGAAGGCGCCGCTGCGCGAGACGCTGGCCGCGGCGATGCTCCTCGGCGCCGGCTGGCGCCCCGACGCGCCGCTGGTGGATCCCATGTGCGGCTCCGGCACCATCGCCATCGAGGGCGCGCTGCTGGCGCGCCGCATCGCGCCGGGCTTGCAACGCGACTTCGCCCTGCGCCACTGGCCGGAGCACGATGACGGGGCCTGGCGCGCAGAGCACGCGCGCGCCGCCGGCGAGGCGCTGTCGCGCGCCCCGGCGCCGATCGTCGCCGCGGATCGCGACGCCGGCGCGGTGGCCGCCACCGAGGCCAACGCGCGCCGCGCCGGCGTGCTCGACGACCTCGCGATCGCGCGGCAGCCGCTCTCCGCGCTGGAGCCTCCGGCCGGCGCGGGCTGGCTCGTCACCAATCCGCCGTACGGCGCACGCATCGGCGCGCGCGACCCGCTGCGCGACCTCTACGCACGGCTGGGCCAGCTCGCGCGCACCCGGCTCGGCGGATGGACGGTGGCCCTGCTCTCGGCCGACGCGCGCCTCGAGGCGCAGGTGGGGCTCCGCTTCGAGGAGGGCTTCCGGACGACCAACGGTGGGATCCGCGTGCGGCTGGTGCGCGCGGCGGTGCCGGCCCCGTCCGCGGCGTCGTAGCGGGGTCGGCGGCGTGTTAGGCGCCCGCGGTCGACCCGGGCGGCTCGCCTGGGCGCCCAGTCAGGGAACCCGCCCCCCCGGACGGGGATAACAACGGTCCGCCCGGCGTTGCGCACCCACGGTCCGCCGGTGCTACATTCTCCCCACAGTCTCCCGTTCCCAGGGGCCGCGTGCACGCTCTCTGTATCGGACGTCATCCGTACCTCGCCGAACACCTCGCCCGCTTCTTCGCGCGCTTCGGCATCACCACCCGCTGGGTGGTGGGGCTGGAGGAAGCGCTGCGGGCCGCCGACGGGCCCTGCCCCGACCTCGTGCTCTGTGAGTACGACGTGCTCACGACCGAGCCGCTGGCCGGCCTCGAGCAGCACCCGGTCCTCGGGCGCGTGCCGGTGATGGCCGTCAGCCTCGCCCGCCGCCCGGAGGAGGTGAACCTGCTCGACGTCAACGGCATCGCCGGCTTCCTCTACCTGCCCACCCTGCGCACCGAGGACGCCGCCCGCATCGTCGGCGCGGCGCGCCCACCGGCCGCCTTCACCCTCGCGTCGCCGCTCCAACCCGGCGCGCGACCGCTGCCGGCACCGAATCCCTGGTGACGCCGGAAGCCTGCCCGCCCTTCGCGACGCGCCCCGCGGCGCGCCGCTCCCCCCGCCCGCGTCGCACGTCGCGCCGCCCGTGAACCCGCCGCGCTCCGGGCCCGACCCGATCGTCCGCGGCCGCGACGCGGGCCGTGCCCGTCGCGAGCACGACGCCGCCCACGCCGGGCGCGCCGAACCACCTCGCGACGCACCCGGTCGCGACGGCCAGCCGTCGCACGCCGACGTGCCGCGCCATCGCGCCCCCCGCGGCGCGATCGACGCCGCGCTGCGCGAGGTCGTGGGGATGCTCGACGTCGGGTTCGCCCTCGTGCGTCCCGACTGGACGGTGGTCTTCGCCAACGAGGCCTTCGGGCGCCTCGCCGGCCGGCCGACGGAGGAGATCCTCGACCAGCATCTGGGCGGCGCCGGCGCCCGGCTGCACCAGCCGCTGGACGGGGCCGCGGCGCGCGAGACCTGCGCGGACGGCCGGCCGCGCACGGTACGCATCCGCTGCGGCGCCGGCGGACGCGATGTCGTGGACGTGCACTACCTGCGCACCAGCGCCGGATTGCTCGCCGTGCGCCTGCGCCCGGTGCCAACGGCCGAGGTGGAGGCCGAGTCGGAGGCGATGCTGCGCCACGAGCTGTCGCGCGCCCTGGCCGACACCGCCGACGTGCACACCCACCTGCAGGCGCTCTGCGAGCTCGCCGCCCGCGCCTGCCTGGCCGGCTCCGCCGCCGTCGCCACGCTGGGCGACACCGACGCGACGGTGCTCGCCAGCGTCGGCGGTGGCCTGCCGGGCGAGGGCGCGACGCGTCCCCTGGCCGCCCCCCTGCGTCAGCGCGTGGCCGAGCAGCGCGCCGTCGCGCGCGTCGCCGCGCCGCCCTTCGCGCACCGGCCGCCGGCCGACGCACCCGAGTCGGTCGACGCGGCCCACGCCGGCGAGACGATGCTCGCCCCCCTCGTCGCCTACGACGAGGTGGTGGGCGTGCTCGTCGTCCGCCGCGACCGCGACGACCCCCCCTTCCACGCCGCGGACGAGCGCCGCCTCGGCCTGGTGGCCGAGCACGGCGCCTTCGCGCTCTGGAAGGCCCGGCTGCTCGCGCAGGCGGAGGCCGCGAGCGAGGCCAAGGGGGCCTTCCTCACCACTGTCTCGCACGAGCTGCGCACGCCGCTCACCGCCCTCGACGGCTACGGCGAGCTGCTGGCCGACGGCATCCTCGGCCCGCTCACCCCCGAGCAGCAGGAGACGGTGCAGCGCATGCACGCGGTGACGCAGAGTCTCGCCGCGATGATCGACGAGATGCTCACCGCCACCAGCCTGGAGGCCGGCCGCGAGGTCGTGCGGGCGGGCCCGGTGGCCACCGCCGAGGTGCTGCAGACCGCGGCCGCCGTCATCGAGCCGCTGGCGCGCCAGAAGGGGCTGCACGTGGAGGTCGTCATCCCGCCGGACGCGCCGGTGATCACGACGGACGCGGTGAAGGTGCGGCAGATCCTCCGCAACCTGGCCGAGAACGCGGTCAAGTTCACGCACGCCGGCGGGGTCACGCTGTCGCTCGAGCAGCGCGAGGGCGAGCTGCGCTTCCGCGTGCGCGACACCGGCATCGGCATCCCGGCGAGCGGCCACGGCCGCATCTTCCGCCCGTTCACCCAACTCGACGGCACGCTGACGCGCCGCTACGGCGGCACCGGGATCGGCCTCTACATCGCCAGCCGCCTGGCCCGCCTGCTCGGCGGCCGCATCGAGCTCGAGTCCGCGCCGGGCAAGGGGTCGACGTTCGAGCTGGTGCTCCAGGTGCGTAGCGATCAGCGCTGAGCGCTCACCGCCCAGCGCAACGGCCCCGGAAAGCCAGTACTGGCCGGCCCGAGGGGGTTCCGCTGACCGCTGATCGCTCAGCGCTGATCGCTTAGATTTCCCTCCATGTCCAGCCTCCCCATCTCCAGCGTCTTCAACGACGGCTACGTCGCCGAGCAGTACGACCGGTATCGTCAGGATCCCGGCGCGGTGGACGAGTCGTGGCGCCAGTTCTTCCGGCTCGCCGAGACCATCGGTGGCGCGGCCACCGGTGCCGGCGCCGCCGATCCGGAGCTGCTCCGCAAGACCGCCGCGGCCGCGCACCTCATCCAGCACATCCGCGAGTACGGCCACCTGGCCGTGCCGCTCGATCCCCTCGGCACGCCGCCGCCGGGCGCCAGCGAGCTGACGCCGGAGTTCCACGGCCTCACGGAGGCCGACCTGCGGCAGATCCCCGGCTCGGCGCTCGGGTTCCCCGAGCGGCCCACCGCCGCCGACGTCGTCGCCCGGCTGCGCGAGGTCTACGCCTCGCGGCTGGCCTGCGAGGTCTGGCACCTGGAGGAGGACGCCGAGCGCGAGTGGTTCCGGCAGACCTTCCGCGCCGGGCAGGTGCTGGCGCCGCTGTCGGCGGAGGAGAAGGTCGACATCCTGCGCCGCCTCACCGAGGTGGACGGGATGGAGCGCTTCCTCGGCCGCGCCTACGCCACCGCCAAGCGCTTCTCCATCGAGGGCACCGACACGCTCGTGCCGCTGCTCGACGCGGCCATCGTGGAGGGCGCGGCCGACGGCGCGAACGAGGTCGTGATGGCCATGGCGCACCGTGGCCGCCTCAACGTGCTGGCGCACATCCTGGGCAAGCCCTACGGCACCATCTTCGGCGAGTTCGAGGGGAAGCATCCCGCCGGGAACGCCGAGAGCGGCACCGGCGACGTGAAGTACCACCTCGGCTACACGGGCGAGCGCCAGGTGGAGGACGGGCGCACGGTGGAGCTGGAGCTGATCCCCAACCCGAGCCATCTGGAGGTGGCGGGGCCGGTGCTCGAGGGCGTCGCGCGCGCGCACCAGCGCGTCGAGGGCGCCGCGCCGGGCACGCGCGACCCGCTCTCCGTGCTCCCCGTCGTCATGCACGGCGACGCCGCCTTCCCTGGTGAGGGGGTGGTGGCCGAGACGCTGAACATGGCGCGGCTGCGCGGCTACACCACCGGCGGCTCGCTGCACGTCA
>DASTRO010000207.1:0-28311 GCA_035761165.1 Gemmatimonadaceae bacterium
GTCGAGGGGGACCGACTGCGGATCGGGTTTGGGGCCTTGAAGAACGCCGCCGCTCAGCACGCGGTGCTCGCGCTCATGGATCAGTTGCTCGCCGGCGACACCCGGCCGGCCGAGTCGTCGGTGGAAGGGTAGACCTGCTGGTGCGGGTGCGGTCCGCCGTGTGGATCTGCCGCCCGCACGTGGACTCCGGCTCGGCGAGCAGGCCACTGCTATGGCGTCCTGCCGCTACCGGTCGCGAGCTGCTGGGTGTGCCCGGCCGGTCGGTCCGCCAAGCGATGAAGCCGCACCTCCGGACGAGCTAAGTCTTTGAACGACGGATGGTTCGCGCGCCCGTTCCGAGCGGGATCGCAACATGGTCATACCGCCACTCCTCCCAGGACGTGTGCCCGTGGAATGGGCGCTTCACGTCGGAGCTGCGCGAGCCGGCGTTCGCGGCGCGCGAGGTGCTCGCGGAGAAGGATGCGCGGACACTCGCGCGTGATCTCCTCGCGATGACGCAGGAGGAGTTCAGCGCCGCGTTCCAGCGGTCACCGATGAAGCGCGAGAAGCTGCGCGGGCTGAGGCGCAATGCGGCCGTGGTGCTCGGCAACGTCGGCACGGCGGCTGACATTCCGGCGCTCGAGCAGGCGCTCGGCGACCCCGAGCCGCTCGTGCGCGAGCACGCCGCCTGGGCGCTCTCGGAGCTGGCCGGTCGCTGAGGGGACCGCGCCGTGGCTCACCGCGACGCCCGCCGCGCGCGCAGCCCATTCATGACGACCAGTAGCGACCCACCCATGTCCGCCGCGACCGCCATCCAGAGCGTTGCCCAGCCCCCGATGGCCAGCACGAGGAACATCGCCTTGATGGCGAGCGAGACGACGACGTTCTGCTTCACGATGCCGAGCGTCCGGTGGGAGAGCCGCATGGCGAAGGCGAGCTTCTCGAGGTCGTCGGCCATGAGCGCGACGTCCGCCGTCTCGAGCGCCACGTCGGTGCCGGCCGCGGCCATCGCCACGCCGACGTGCGCCGCCGCCAGCGCCGGTGCGTCGTTCACGCCGTCGCCCACGAACACGACGCGCTCGCCCCGCGCCTCGAGCTCCCGCACGACGCGCACCTTGTCGTCCGGCAGCAGCTGGGCGTGCACCTCGTCGACGCCGGCTGCGGTGGCCACGGCGCGGGCGGTGCCGGCGTTGTCGCCGGTCAGCATGACGACGTGCCGCACACCCGCGGCGCGGATCGCCTCGACCGCGCGCCGGGCGTTGGGGCGGAGCCGGTCGGCCAGGCCGAGCACGCCGACGGCCTCGCGGCGGCCGGCCCGCTCCACGCTCACCGCCACCGCCGTCCTGCCCTCGGCTTCGAGTCGTTCGAGCACGGCGCGCACCGGCGCCGCCGCCAGCCCCTGCTCGCGGAGCAGGCGCTCGTTGCCCAGGTAGATCACCGCGTCGCCCACGCGGGCGCGGGCGCCCCGGCCGACCAGCGCCTCGAAGTCCGACGACGCCGGCGGCGCGAGCCCTCGTGCGGCGCCCTCGTCGAGCACCGCCCGCGCGAGGGGGTGCTCCGAGTGCCGCTCGACACCGAGCGCGAGGCGGAGGATCTCGTCCGGCGCGGCGCCGTCGAGCGGCACCACGTCGGTCACCGCGGGCCGCCCTTCGGTGAGCGTGCCCGTCTTGTCCATGCACACCACCGTGGCCGCGCCAGCGTGCTCCAGGTGCGCCCCGCCCTTGATCAACACCCCGGCGCGCGCCGCGCCGGCCAGGCCGCTGACCAGCGAGACGGGCGTCGAGATCACGAGCGCGCACGGGCAGGCGACGACGAGCACGGCGAGCGCGCGATAGACCCACGTGCTCCAGTCGCCGAATCCCAGGAGCGGCGGGGCGACGGCGATGAGGAGCGCCACCAGCACCACGGCCGGCGTGTAGACGCGCGCGAAGCTGTCCACGAACGTCTGGGTCGGCGCCCGCGACGCCTGCGCCTCCTCCACCGCGTGAATGATGCGCGCGAGCGTCGTGTCGCTGGCCGGCTTCGTCGAGCGGATCTCGAGTACGCCGTGGCCGTTGAGGCTCCCGGCGAACACCTCCGCTCCTGGCCCCTTGTCCACGGGCATCGACTCGCCGGTGATCGGCGCCTGGTTGACGCTCGACCGCCCGTCCGTCACCTCGCCGTCGACGGGCAGCTTCTCGCCGGGGCGCACGAGCACGGTCTCGCCGATCTGCACCTCGATCGTGGGGACGCGAACCTCGGCGCCGTCGCGCCGCACGGTGGCCTCGGCCGGCGAGAGCTCCATCAGCGCCCGGATCGCGTGCCGCGCCCGGTCCATCGCGTAGCTCTCGAGGAGCTCGGCCACGGCGAAGAGGAAGAGCGTCGCCGCCGCCTCTTCCGGCTCGCCGATGGCCCACGCGCCGAGGGCGGCCACCGACATGAGGAAGTTCATGTCGAGCGCGCGGTGCAGCGCCGCGCGGACGCCGCGCGGCACGACGTACCACCCGCCGACGACGGTGGCGACGCCGAGCAGCACGAGCTCCACCGACCTGGGTAGCCCCGCCCACTTCGCGCCCAGCCCCAGCGCGACGGCGGCCCCCGAGGCGATCGCCATGACCAGCCGGCCGCGCCGGCGCCAGAACGAGACCGGGGCCGCCTGCCCGCGCGCGAGCCGGGCGGTCGTGCCCGGCTCGCGCGCGGGGCGGTCCTCCGCGTCCTCCACGGCATAGCCGATGTGCCGCACCGCGCTGGCGAGATCGCCGCGCGCGAGCGTCCCCACGGCGTATCCGACGCGGACCTTGCCGCCGACCACGTCGACGCGCACGTCCTGCACGCCCTCGAGCTTCCGCAGCGCGCGCTCGATGGACGCCGCGCAGCTCGCGCAGTCCATGCCGCCCACGCGGAACTCGCACGTGGCGGTGACCGCCGTATCGCGCGCTGGATCCAGCGTGGCCACGTCCGGATCGGCATCACCGCCGACGACGGCCAGGCGGCGCGTCATCGGCCGGTCGTGGCGCCGCCCGACCGCTCCTCGGCGTGGCGGAAGGCCTCGTCGACGAGGTGCGCGACGTGCTCGTCGTCGAGCGCGTAGTACGCGACCTTGCCGGCCCTCCGGTAGCGCACCACGCCCATGTGGCGGAGGGCGCGCAACGAGTGCGAGACCACCGACTGCGACACGCCGAGTACGGCCGCGAGGTCGCAGACGCAGAGCTCCTCGCGGGAGAGGGCGAAGGCGATCCGGAGCCGCGTCGGGTCGCCGAGCAGCCGGAACATGTCGGCCGTGGCCGCAATGGTGGGCCACGGCTTCATGGCCGCCCTGGCCCGCCGCGCGGTGGGCTGGTCGACGCACGCGGCGTCGCAGAAGTCCGGGGCGCCGAAGGGGGCCGCGTCCACGGTGGGCACCCCGGCCGGCCCCAGTCGCTGCGAGGCCGACGCCGCCGGTCCGGACGCGCCGTTCGGTTCAGCCGGCCGGTGCCGGGCGCTCCCCCCTTGTCTCGTACGTGCCGTAGCCATACCCTTCTCCTCGACGCATGAACAGTCGTTCATGCGTAGGCTACGTCCACCTTCCGTGGTCCGTCAACCCGTCGGTGCGGCCCCACCTGCAGCGTGGCCCCGCACCGGCGCGTATCCCTGGGAGATGCGCGCTCCCCTGCTCGTCCGCGTGCGGTCCCTCACCGCCGTGCTCACCGCCCTGCTCACCGTCTGGTGCCTCGGATGCTCGTCGTTCGAGGTGCTGCTCGACCACTGGGGCGACACGCATCCTCCGGTCGCGACGGTCGTCGCCGGGAGCGACGCCGCGGCACCCGATGCGACGGAACGTGGCGCGGCCGAGAGCGGCGGCACCCATGCGGACGATGCGGGCGCGGTCCTCACCGCCGGCGGCCCCACGTCGCCCTCGGTCGGCGCCGCGGCGACGCAGTCTCCGGACGCACATGCCTGCGGGTGCGTCGCCGGGCACGCGGTGACGCCGCTACTCGTCGCGAGCAGCCCCCCTCCGGCATCGACGCCGCGCGCGTCCGACGAGCCGGTGACGATGCCGACGAGCATCGCGCGCGCCCCGCTGGTCCCTCCCCCGGTCGCGTAGCCGCGCCGCGGCGGCATCGCCGCCCGTGGGGCGTCCGCCAGCGAGCACCACGCGCCGCACCGGCCGCTCGCGGGCCCACCCCGCCCGCCACGTCCTCACCGTCGCCCCTGCGCCACCGCCCGCGCGGTGGGTGGCGGGTCCCGCGTACTCGCGTGGTCGCATTCCCGAACAGCTCGATGCCCACGCCGTTCGTGGCGTGGCGCCACGCGTCCCTCCCCGGAACCAGCGTGCGACCGTACCTCCACTCCCTCTTCCGCCACGTGCGCCGCCTCGGCGCGCGACCGCCGCACGGCACGATCCATGTCACGATCGCCCGGCGTCGTCCCCTCCTGCTGCCGGCAGTGCCGGCGCTGCTCGCGCTCGCCGGCGTGACGCTGGCGAGCACGCCGGCCGCCGGTCAGATCTCTCGCGGCGCATCGATCGCGGTGCTCGACACCTCGGCGCTGACGGCGGTGCGCCGGAGCATCCTCCGCCCCTGTGCGCCCGCCGCTGCGGCGGACGTGCGCCCGGGGCGCCCGGCGCGCCCCGGGCGCCCACCACGCGCCCGCTACTCCACCCGCATCGCCACGATCGGCTCCACCCCGAGCGCGCGCCGCGTGGGGACGACGCAGGCGAGCAGGCACACCGCCAGCATGAACGCCGCGTAGACCAGGAGCAGACCGACCTGGCCTGGCGAGAGCGCGAGCGGCGCCTCCCGGAACTGGGTGGTGCGGGAGAGGACCTGTGCGCCGAGGTAGATGAGCGTGGCCCCGACCGCGATGCCGATGCTCACCTGCGTCAGCGGCCGCCGGAAGATCGCGGTGAGGATGCGGCGCGGGTTCGCGCCGAGCGCGACGCGCACGCCGATCTCGCGCGTGCGCCGGGCGACGGTGAACGACAGCACCGCGTAGATGCCGGCGAGCGAGAGCAGCAGGGCGACGGCGGTCATCATCAGCGTCGTGCGCAGCCACATCCCGATGATCCACAGCAGGTCGTCCGCCACCTGGTCCATGCGCTGGAACTCCGTGAGCCGCAGCGTCGGGTCCAGCGTGCCGGCGATCGCGCGGACGCGCGGCACGAGCGCCATCGGGTCGCCGCGCGTGTGGATCACCATCTGCGGCGGGAACCCGCTCCCCGGCGAGGCCGGCAGGTAGAGCCCGAGCCCGCGCGTGGTCTCCGCCGCGCCGATCATGCCGAGCTCCTTCACGACGCCCACGATCTGGTACCAGGGGAGCGAGTCGGCGCCGGGGCCGTCGGGCAGGGTGCCGCCCTGACCGATGCGCACGCGCCGGCCGATCGGATTGCGGCCCAGCAGCACCTGGTCCACGAAGCCCTGGTCCACGATCGCCACCCGCGCGCCGGGGGCGAGGTCGGCGGCCTGGAATCCCCGTCCCGCGAGGATCGGCGCCCCGAGCACGTCGAAGTACGACGGATCCACGACCGCGATCTTCGTGTAGCTCCGCGGCCGCCGCCCCGCCGGTGCGTCCGCCGCGCCGTCCGGCGCCGCTCCGGACGCCCCATCGTCCAGCGCGATGCGGTGATAGCCGTAGTTCGTGCGCGGCAGCACGTCCACGAAGGTGACCCCGACCACCCCCGGCTCGGCCGCGACGCGCTGGCGGAGCACCTCGAGCACCGTCCCGAAGCGCGTGCGGAGGGCCGCCATGGTCGCGCTGTCTACGTCCACCCCCGGCGGGGTCTCCATCGTGAGGTTCACCGCGAGGTACTCGTCGGCCGCGAACCCGGCGTCGTACGACCGGATTCGCTGCAGCTCCCGCGCCTCCAGCAGGACGATCGCCGGGAAGGCGACGGTGACGGCGACCTGCGCGACGATCACCGCCGTCCACACGCCGCCGAACTGCAGGCCGCCGCCGCCCGCCGTGCCCTCCTTGAGGCGCGACCCGATGCCGCGCGTGACCTTGAGCCCCGGCACGACGCCGGCGATCGCGGCGCCCAGCAGCGTGAGCGCACAGGCGTAGAGCACCGTGGCGGGCGAGAGATGCGGCTCGAACCAGAACGGGACCCTCGCCAAGTTCGCCTGCAGGAACGGCAGCCCCCACTGGCGCAGCACGAGGTGGGCGGCCGCGAGCCCGACGGCGGCGGACACCCCACCGAGCACCAGCGCCTCGGCGAACAACTGCACGACGATCCGGCGGCGACTCGCGCCCAGGGCGCTTCGCACGATGATCTCGCCCTCGCGCGTGGCCGCCCGCGCGAACAGCAGCAGCGCCACATTCCCGCAGACGAGCACGAGGAGCAACAGCGCGAAGACCTGGGTGAGCGCGAAGATGGCACCCCCGTCCGCCATCGATACCGCGAACATCTGCGCGTACGGCACCACCTGGGGCCGCAGGTGCTCGTGCGTCTCGGGAAGCTCCCGCGCCGCGCGCCGGCCGAGCGCCGTCAGCTCGCCCTGCGCCTCGTCGAGCGTCGCGCCGGGGGCCAGCCGGCCGAAGATGGTGATGGCGGGGCCGCCGAGCGGCGCGGCGTCGGGCACGTCGGGGCGGAACGGCATCCACGCGTCGTGTGCGACCGGGAAGGCGAAGCCGTCCGGCATCACGCCCACCACGGTGGCGTACGCGTCCCCGAGCCGCACGCTCTGCCCGACGATGGCGGAATCGCCCGCGAAGCGCGCCTGCCACACGTCGTGGCCGAGGACCACCACCGGCGGTGCGCCGGGCCGCTCGTCCGCCGGCACGAGGGTGCGGCCCAGCAGCGGCGGCGTCGCGGCCACGCGGAACCCGGATGCGGTGATCGCCGCGACCTGCACCGGGCGGGGCTCGCCGTCGCGCCCCGTGAGGTTGCGCGTGACGTCCTCCCACGCCCCGAAGTCGGTCACCGAGTGCATCGCCTGGCGCCAGACGACGAAGTCGTGCAGTGCGTGCGGCTCCGGGTCGCTCGCCAGCACGTCCCAGTTCCGCAGGTGCACGATGCGGTCGCCCCCCGGCAGCGGCAGCGTGGGACTGACGAACATCGTCACCATCTCGAAGGCGATGGCGCCGACCCAGATGGCGAAGGCCATGGCGAGCCCGCCGACGACGGTCAGCCCCGGGTACTTCACCAGCATCCGGAAGCCGAGCTTGAGGTCCAGCGACAGCCCGCCGAGCCAGGCCAGCCCGCGCCCGTCGCGGAGCTCCTCCTTGTGCCGCTCCACGCCGCCGAAGGCGACGAGGGCGCGGCGGCGGGCCTCCCCCGTGCCGACGCCCGCCTGCCGGTGCAGCTCCGTCTCCATGTCCAGGTGGAAGTGGAACTCGTCCTCCATCCGCGCCTCGGCGGCGCGGCGCGCGAACAGGAGGCGTAGGCGCGTGCGCGCCGCGTGCAGCCACCTCATGGGGTGCTCCGGTGATGGTGAGGTGATGAGAGGAACCGCGGGCCGGCGCCCGCCGTCAGGTGGGCCGTCAGGTGGGCCGTCAGGTGGGCCGTCAGGTGGTGCGCAGGACCGCTTCGAGGCCGGCGGCGAAGCGGCGCCAGCTCTCCAGCTCAGCGCCGAGGGCGCGCCGGCCGGCAGCGGTGAGGCGGTAGTAGCGCGCCCGCCGGTTGTTGTCGGTGGTTCCCCACTCGCTGGTGATCAGCCCGTCCTTCTCGAGGCGCTGCAGCGCCGGGTAGAGCGAGCCCTGGTTCACTTCCAGCAGGCCGTCGGAGACCTGCTGGATGCGCTGGCTGATCCCCCAGCCGTGCATCGGCGCCAGGGAGAGCGTCTTGAGGACGAGCAGGTCGAGCGAGCCGCGGAGGACATCCGTCGGTGGGCGTGCGGGCACGGTCGGCTCCGTCGCGTGGGTTCCTGTAGCCGTCGAGGAGAAGATGCGGCCCGCTTCTGTAGCTGTCAAGAGAAAGGCCTCGACCGGCTCTCGTCGCCGCCGGGCGCCGCGCGCTCACGTACTGCGCCAGCCCGACTCCGGCCCCCGCTCGAGCATCACGCGATCCGTGCCCGGCGCAGCCGGAGGCTGTTCGTCACCACGCTCACCGAGCTGAAGGCCATGGCCGCGCTGGCGAGGATGGGGCTCAGGAGGAGCCCGAAGGCGGGATAGAGCACGCCGGCCGCGATGGGGATGCCGATCACGTTGTAGACGAAGGCCCAGAAGAGGTTCTGCTTCATCGTGCGCATCGTGCGGCGCGAGAGCTCCACCGCCTGCGCCGCGGCGCGCAGGTCGCCGCGCATGAGCACGACGTCGCCCGCCTCGACGGCGATGTCCGTCCCGGTGCCGATCGCCATCCCGACGTCGGCCTTCGCGAGCGCCGGCGCGTCGTTGATCCCGTCGCCCACCATCGCGACGACCCTGCCCTCGGCCTGCAGCCGCTCGATCTCGGCCACCTTGCCGTCCGGCAGCACCTCGGCCACCACGCGGTCGATCCCGGCCTGGCGCGCGACCGCCTCCGCCGTGCGCCGGTTGTCGCCCGTCAGCATGACCACCTCCAGCCCGAGGGCGTGGAAGCGGCGGATCGCCTCGCGCGACGTGTCCTTGATCGGATCGGCCACGGCGACCGCGGCGGCGAGTGCGCCGTCGATCGCCACGTACATCGGCGTCTTCCCGTCGGCGGCGAGCCGCGCGGCCTCGGCGGCGAGGGGCGCCGGATCGATGGCGTAGTCCGCCATCAGCGCGGCGTTCCCCACGGCGAGCGCGCTCCCCTCGACCACGCCCACGGCGCCGCGGCCCGTGACCGACTCGAACGCCTCCGGCACCGCGAGCGTGGTGCCGCGGTCGCGGGCGTGGCGCACGATCGCGTCGGCCAGCGGGTGCTCGGAGAGCGTCTCCAGCGAGGCGACGAGCCGGAGCACGTCGTCCGCCGGGCGCGTCGACGCCGGCGCCATCACGAGGTCGGTGACCGTCGGGCGCCCCTCGGTGACCGTGCCGGTCTTGTCGAGCACGATCGTGCGCAGGTCGCCGGCACGCTGCAGCGCCTCGCCCCCCTTGATGAGCACGCCCAGCTCGGCCCCCTTGCCCGTGGAGACCATCACCGCCGTCGGCACCGCGAGCCCCATGGCGCACGGGCAGGCGATGATGAGCACCGCCACCGCCGCCGCGAAGGCGCGCACCGCCGGCGCGGTGTCGGCCGCCACGAACCAGGCCACGAAGGTCGCGATCGCGATGGAGATCACCACCGGCACGAAGATGCCGCTGATCCGGTCGGCGAGCTTCTGGATCGGCGCGCGGCTCCCCTGCGCATCCCGCATCAGCTTCACGATGCGGGCGAGCACGCTGTCGGCGCCGAGCGTCGTCGCGCGATAGCGGAACGCGCCCGTGCGGTTGATGGTGCCGCCGATGACGGCGTCGCCCGGCGTCTTGGCGACCGGCAGCGACTCGCCGGTGAGCATGCTCTCGTCCACGGCGCTCTCGCCCGAGAGCACCTCGCCGTCGACCGGGATGCGCTCGCCGGGGCGGACGATCACCGTCTCCCCCGCCTCCACGGTCTCGATCGGCGCGTCGACCTCGACCTCGCGCCCGTCGGGCCCCTGCCGCACGACGCGGGCGGTCTTGGGCTGGAGCTGGACGAGCGCGCGGAGCGCCGACGCGGTCCGCTTCTTCGCCCGCGCCTCGAACGCGTTGCCGGTGAGGATGAGGGCGATGATGATGACCACCGCCTCGTAGTAGACGTCCGGCTGCACGCCGCGGCTCAGGAAGAAGCCCGGCGCCATGGTCGCCAGCACGGAATAGAGGAACGCCGCGCCCGTGCCCACGGCCACGAGGGTGTTCATGTCCGCCGAGTGGTGGCGGAAGGCGGCCCAGGCCCGCGTGTAGAAGTGGCGCCCCGCCCACGCCATCACGCCGAGCGTGCCGAGCAGCAGCGTCCAGAGGATGACCGTCTGGGGGATCGCGTACAGCCAGGGGAGCGCCGTGCGGAGCGCCGGGTCGAGCGCCGTCATCGCCCAGCGCATGAACGGGTCGGAGACGTGGGTGTGTGGGCCCGCCGCGCTGCTCATCTGGCTCATGAGCGGCATGGAGAGCACCATCGCCACCGCGCCGATGATGCCGCTCACGATGGCCTTGGTCCGGAGCTCCCGGAACTCCTCGGCCGTGGCGCGGTCGCGCGCCTCCTGCTCCTCGAACGCGCTCTGGTCCGGAGAGGCGAGCTCCGCGCCGTAGCCCGTCCCCTTGATGGCGTCGACGAGCCGCTCCGGGGTGACGACGCTCGGCTCGAAGCGCACCGTCGCCGTCTTCATCATCAGGTTCACGTTCGCGTCGATGACGCCCGGCTGCTTCTCGAGCGTGCGCTGGATGCGCGACGAGCAGGCGGCGCAGGTCATCCCGGTGACGGGGATGCGAACGGACTCGCTGGCGACGCGGGATGCCGCCGCGTCCGCCACGCGCGCCGGGGGGGCGCCCGGCGCGGTGCCGGTCTCGGTCATGGTCTCGGTGGTGGTGCTGCTGGTGATGCGCATGATCTATCCTCGGTCGTCTGCGACCTGCGGCAGTGCTGCGTACTCCGGGCCGGCGTCAGGCGGCGGCCGCGGCCGTGTAACCGGCGTCGCTCACCGCCTCGACGATCTGGTCGGGCGAGGCGACGGCCGGATCGTACGCGACGGTGGCGGCGCCGATCGCGACATGCTCGACGGTGACACCGTCCAGGCCCTCGAGGGCCTGCTTCACGGACAGGACGCAGTGACCGCAGGACATGCCGTCGATCGTCAGGGTGGTGCGGTTCATGGCTCGGTTCTCCAGTGATGGATGCACGCCGCTCGATCGCGGCGCCGGGTCGGAAGGTCGGGGTCGGATACCCCGCGTGGGTATAAGCATACATACCCCCGGGGGCTATGTCAACCGCGCCTGGCGGCACGACGCGCGGGGCCCCGTCCGTGGCGCGGCTCCACCCGTGTCACGTCGGCCGCTCCCCGAGCGGTGCGCGAGCATCCCGGCCGCGAAATCGCCGTCGACGTCGCCACTCGACGCGACGAACGAGCCGCAGCGGCGCCGGCACCGCGGCCGTCGTGGTCAGCTCGCCCGGGTGGCCTGCCGGCCCTACTCCGCCCGGAGCGTGGTCGCGGGATCGAGCCGGGCCGCGCGACGGGCCGGGAGCCACGATGCGCCGAACCCGGCGGCGACCAGGAGCGAGGTCACCGTCAGGAACGTGGTCGGGTCGTTGGGCGTGATGCCGTAGAGGAGTCCGGCCATGGCGCGGGTCGCGGTGAGGGCCGCGGCCACGCCCAGGGCGAGGCCGATGATCACCAGGGAGAGCCCGCGACGGAGGGTCAGCCCGAGGATATCGCGGGCGCGAGCGCCCAGCGCCATGCGCAGTCCGAACTCGGGCAGCCGCTGCCGCGCCACCTGGGCGGTGATGCCGTACACGCCGACGAGGGCGAGGACCAGGGCGACCGCGGCGAAGGCGCCGAGGAGGAGCATGAGGAAGCGGTCGAGGGCCATGGAGTCCGCGACGACGTCTTCCATGGCGACGGCATCGATGAGGGGGAGCTCGGGATCGAGCTCGCGGACGATCGCGCGCACGGCTGGCACGACGCGCGTCGGCTCGCCACCGGCCATGCGGACGTAGATGTGCATCCGGGTGTCGATGGCCTGGCCGAAGGGCTCGATCAGCTCGATCTGGGCCGGCATGGCGATCTCGCTCTGCCGCTCGTTGCCGACCACGCCCACGATGGTGCGCCATTGCGACGTCGAGTCGGGGACGCGGTCCGTCGTGATCCGTTGCCCCACGGGATCCTGGCCGGGGAAGTACTGCCGGGCCAGGGCCGCGTTGATGAGCGCGACCCGGTCGTCGCGGGGCTCGTCCCACCGGTCGGTGAAGGTGTCGGCATCGGTGAACCCGCGACCGGCCAGGAGCGGGACGCCCATCGTCTCGAAGTAGCCCGGTGTGACGCTGCGCCGCACCACCTCCGTGCCGTAGGCGTCGGGGGCGCGGCCGGCGATGAAGAAGTCGCTCGTGGCGCCCCGGTCGCGGAGCGGGAGCGTCGAGGATGCAGCGACGGACTCGACGCCCGGGATCGCCCGGATCCGGGCCAGGAGCTCGTCATAGAAAGCAGCGATCGTCGGCGGCCCCGGATACCGCGACCCGGGGAGGTTGATCGAGATGGCCACCACCCCGTCGGGGTCGAAGCCGGGGTCCACCTGCCGCAGCTGGATGGTGCTGCGGACCAGGAGCCCGGCGCCGAGCACGAGGAGCGTCGCCAGCGCCACCTCGGCGACCACGAGCCCTCCCACCACCCGGCGCGTGCCCGGCGCCACGCCCCCGGTGCGGCCGCCCTCTCGCAGCGCCTCGCCCGGGCCCGACCGGCGGGCGAGGAGCGCGGGGAAGGCGCCGAAGAGGAGGGCGGCGGTGACGGTGGCGAGCACGGCGAAGGCCACCACCCCCGCGTCCACGGGGAAGGTGGTGACCCGGAGCAGCCCCGCGGGCTGGAGCCGCTCGAGCAGGCGCGTGCCGGCCACGCCCAGCGCGATTCCGAACGCTCCACCGAGCGACGCCAGCGCCAGGCTCTCCGCCAGCATCTGGCGCACGAGCCGGCCGCGGCCGGCGCCCAGCGCCGCCCGCACGGCCAGCTCCTGTCGGCGGCCGGAGGCGCGCACCAGGAGCAGGTTGCCCACGTTCGCGCACGCGATCAGGAGCATGAGCCCCACCGCGCCGAGGAGGATCAGGAGCGGCGTGCGGACGTCGCCGACGAGGAAGGCGTGGAGCGGCGACAGGCCGGCGCCGACGTGCGTGTTGGTCGCGGGATGCTCCCGCGCGAGCTGCGCGGCCACCGTCTCCAGCTCGGCCCGTGCCCGCTCGGGCGTGGCGCCCGGGGCCAGCCGGGCGATGGGCCGGATGGACTGGTCCCGGCGGTACCACGCCGCCTCGCGGTTCTCGGACGCCCAGCCGGACGGCATCCAGAGGTCCACCGCCTCCGAGGGAAAGGCGAAGCCCTCCGGCATGACCCCCACAATCCGGGCGTGCCCGCCGTTGAGCTCCACCGCCCGGCCGATGGCCGACGCCTCGCCGCCGAAGACCGTCCGCCACGTCCGGGCGCTCAGCAGGAGCGGGGTCTCACCCGCCCGCCACGTCGCCTCCGCCCATGTCTCCGCCTCGGTGAAGTCACGCCCGAGCATGGGCCGCACGCCCAGCATCGAGAAGAACCCGCCCGTCACCGGGACGCCGTCCAGCACCAGCGGCTCCCCGAGCCCCGTGATCGTGACCTGGAAGGGGGCGCTGCCATACGCCTCCACGTCCGCGAACGACGACACCCGCTCCTTCCAGTCCAGGTAGTTCGGCGGCGATACCACCTCCCGGTCCGAGCCCATCTCCCGGTTGGACTCCCAGAGCATGTACAGCCGCTCCGGCTGCGCGAACGGGAGAGGGCGGAGCACGACCGCGCGCACGGCCGAGAAGATCGCCGTCGTCGCCCCGATCCCGAGCGCCAGGACGAGCACGGCGGTGACCGTGAAGCCCGGCGTGCGGACGAACTGGCGAGCGGCGAAGCGGACGTCGGCGAGTACGGCCTCGGCCCAGTCGAGCACGCGCCGGCGTCCCTCGCGCCGCTCGGCGGAGTGCTGCAGACTCGCCCGCACGTCGTCCAGCGGTGCCCCGAGTCGCCGCAGCGCCTCGGCCCGTGCCTCCGCCGGCGTCATCCCGCGCGCGACCAGGTGCTCGATCCTCGCCTCGAGGAACGCATCGAGCTCGGCGTCGGCGTCGGCGTCGGCCTGGGCGCGGGTACGCGGCGGCAGGCGGAAGAGGCGGCGCACCCCGGCGCGGATGCCGCGCCCCAGCTCCGGCGTGCCGCTCACGGCTCGGCCCTCCGGGCGGTGAGGATGTCGGTGAGCGCGTCGACGTGGTCGACGAGCGCGGCGGCCTCCTCGCGCAGCGCCGCCCGGCCGGCGGGGGTGAGCGCGTAGTAGCGCGCCCGCCGGCCGTTCCGCGTCACCCCCCACTCGGCGGTGACCTGCTTCCGCTCCTCCAGACGATGCAGGGCCTGGAGGAGTGCCGCGTCGGTCACGCCGATCCGGCCGCCCGAGCGTTCCTCGAGCCAGGAGGTGATCTCGAAGCCGTGCATCGGGCCCCAGGAGAGCGTCTTCAGCACCAGGACGTCGAGCGTACCCTTGAGGAGCGCCATGTCGCGGACCCGTCCACCAGGATTCTTGGGAAAGATACTTGGGGGAGAACGGCACCAAGCTGTGATCCGCCGCGCGGGCGCGCAAGAGGGCATGGCCGACCGTCCGCGACCGCATGTTGAACGCTCCGGTCTGCTTGACGGGATTCATTCAATCCATATGTTGAGCAACCGAATAACGAGACCGCCGACGCACCACCCGGATCATCCCCATGTCCGCGCCCCTGTCCGCCGCCGAACACCACGCCTTCAAGCAGGAGCTCTTCGCCGAGTTCGCCCGCGTCGCCAAGGCGCTGGCGAGCCCGCACCGGCTGCAGCTCCTCTACCTGCTCGCGCAGCGGGAGCGGAGCGTGGAGGATCTGGCGCGGGAGCTGGAGCTGCCGATCGCGAACGCCTCCCAGCACCTGCAGTCGCTGCGACGCGCGCGGCTCGTCGAGGTCCGCCGGGAGGGCCCCTACGCCTACTACCGGCTCGCCGACGAGAGCGTCTACCGGCTCTATCAGGCGCTGCTGGAGGTGGGCGAGGCCCGGCTGGCGGAGGTCGAGCGGATCGTGCGCGACTACCGCGGCGGGCGCGACACCCTCGAGCCCATCGGGTCCGCGGAGCTGCTCCGCCGGCTGAAGCAGGGAGACGTCGTCCTGCTGGACACCCGCCCCGAGGAGGAGTACCGCGCCGGGCACATCCCCGGGGCGATCTCGATGCCGGTGAAGGCGATCCGGTCGCGGCTGCGCGAGCTGCCGGTGGGAAGGGAGATCATCGCCTACTGCCGTGGCGCCTACTGCGTCTTCTCCGACGAGGCGGTCACGCTGCTGCGGGATCGCGGCTTCCGGGCGCGCCCCCTCAGCGTGGGCCTGCCCGACTGGAGGGCGGCCGGTCTGCCGGTGGAGGTGGACGCTGGAGCGGCACCGGAGACCACGTCGCCGACGACCCGCGCGTCGAGACGACGGGTGTCACCGCGGCAACGGTGACCCGTCACGACCGGGGCACGCGCGGGCCGCCCCGGCACATCCGAGAGGAGGGCCGAGTCATGACCAGCTCGATCGCAGCCACGCCGTCCGTGGACGTGGAGCAGCTCCGCACGAAGGTGCAGGACATGTATCGGCAGGTCGCGCGCGAACCGCAGGGCCATTTCCACTTCGAGATGGGACGTGCCCTGGCGGAGCGGCTGGGCTACCCGCCCGGGGATCTGGATGCGATCCCCGCCGAGTCGATCGAGTCGTTCGCCGGCGTGGGGCACCACTTCGACCTGGCCGCGCTCCGCGAGGGCGAGACGGTGCTGGACCTGGGGAGCGGCTCGGGGATGGACACCTTCGTCGCGGCGCGGCGGGTCGGCGCGAGGGGAGCGGTGATCGGGGTGGACATGACGGACGCCCAGCTGCAGAAGGCGGAGATGCTGCGGGACCGCGCGGGGCTGGGCCAGGTCACCTACCGCACGGCCTATCTCGAGAGCCTCCCGCTGCCGGACGACAGCGTGGACGTGGTGATCTCCAACGGAGTGATCAACCTCTGCGCGGACAAGGCCGGCGTCTTCCGCGAGGCCGCCCGCGTGCTCCGGCCCGGCGGCCGGCTGGCGATCTCCGACATCGTCACGGAGCGGGACCTTCCGGAGACGGTGAGCTGCGACGCCACGCTGTGGGCCGCCTGCATCGGTGGGGCGATGCGGCAGGACCGGTACATCGCGGCCATCGAGGCGGCGGGGCTGCGCGTGACGGCGGTGCAGGAGAACCCGGCCTACCGGTTCCTGTCCCGCTCCGCGCAGGGCGCGAGCCGGGAGTACGGCGTCAGGAGCGTCTCGCTGCGGGCCGAGAAGGTCTGACCCACGCCACGGACGGGATGGCCGAACGGACGCGAGCCCCGACCGCCGCGGCGGTCGGGGCTCGCGTCCGTTCAGTCGCGCGGGCGTCGCGTCGGGTGCGTCTCCGGCATGCGGCGCAGCACGACGAGGCCGGAGGCGGCCGTCAGGGCAGCGACGACGACGATGGCGGCGCCCATGCCGAACAGGTCGGCCAGCGCGCCGGCCACGAGCGCGCCCACCGCGTAGCCGAGGTCGCGCCACAGGCGGTACACGCCCACCGCCGAGCCGCGCCAGCTCGGGTGCGCCACGTCGCCGACGGCCGCGAGCAGCGTCGGGTACACCATCGCGGTCCCGACCCCCAGCGCGACGCCGGTCGCGATCCACGCGGCGAACCCCTGCCGGACGACCATGGCGGCGAGTGCCGCGGCCTGCAGCAGCATGCCGCCGACGATGAGCCACTTCCGTCCCCAGCGGTCGCTGAGCGCGCCGGTCCCGAGCTGCACGAGGCCCCACGTGGCCGGGTAGACGAAGGCGAGGACGCCGATCTCGCGCAGCGACAGCCCCGCGGCGGCGAAGAAGAGCGGAAAGAGCCCCCACGCGAGGCCGTCGTTCAGGTTGTTCACCATCCCGGCCTGGCTCGCGCTGGCGAGCGCCGGGTCGCGCCACGTCCCCCGCGCGAGGAGCTCGCGGACGCCCGGGGACGAGCCCGTCGCCCCCGCCCCGGTCGCCCCCGCTCCGGTCGCACGCGCGTGCTCCGGCGCGTGCGCTCCGGCCTCCGCGCGCGCATGGGCCGTGGTGTCGCGCACGAGGAGCACGCTCAGCGCGAGCCCGACGGCGGCGAAGGCGATCCCCAGATAGAACGGCTCCGGCCGCAGGCCGTAGCGGTCGGCGATCATCCCCGTCGCGAGGGCGGTGAGCGCCACGGCCAGGTAGCCGGAGCACTCGTTGAGCCCCATGGCGAGCCCGCGCTGCCGGGGCCCCACGAGGTCGATCTTCATGATGACCGCCGTGGACCACGCGAGCCCCTGGTTGATGCCGAGGAGCATGTTGGCGAGGATGATCCACCCCCACGTCGGCGCCCAGATCACGAGCAAGGGGACCGGGAGCGCGCAGAGCCAGCCGGCCACCAGGACGTGCTTGCGCCCGTAGCGGTCGCCGAGGCGGCCGGCGAGCAGGTTGGCCAGGGCCTTGACGACGCCGAAGGTGGCGACGAAGGACAGCGCGGCGGTGCGGGAGGCGAGGCCGAACTCGCGTTCGCCGAGCAGCGGCAGCACGCTCCGCTCGAGCCCCACCATCGCGCCGACGAAGGCGTTGACGAGGACGAGGAGCGCGAACTGCCGCCAGTTCTCGCGCAGGCCGAGCGCGGGACCCGGTGCACGGTCGGCGCGCGGCACGGCGGCTACGGGCGCGCCACGCGGTAGCGCAGCCAGAGCACGTCGTTCGCACGCCGCTCGACCTGCTCGAGTGCGAGCCGGTGCGGCACGGCCCCCTGCCCCACGACGTCGAACAAGGTCGGCGTCCCCACGCGCCCGTCGGCCACCGGCGCGACGAGCAGGCTGATCTCGTCCACCAGCCCGGCGTGCAGGAGGCTCCCGTTGATCCCGCCGCCCCCCTCGAGCATCAGCGTGCGCACGCCGAACCGCGCGCCGACCTTCTCCAGCGCGAGCGGCAGGTCGACGTCCTCCCGTCCGGCGAGCAGGTACGACACGCCACGCGCGCGCAGCCCGGCGAGGTAGTCGTCGGACACGCGCTCGGAGAGAATCGCGACCACATGGTCGCCGTCGAGCTCCCCGGATTCCCACACGAGCCGCCCGCGCGGATCGATCGCGATGGCGAACGACTCGTGGTCGCCCGGTGCGACGAAGTCCTCCCGCGGCGCACCCGTGTGCTCGCGTGCGACCTCGTCCTCGGCGCGGACGCCGGCGGCGAAGTGCCGCGCCATCGTCACGCGCCCGCACAGCCACGCATCGGACGCGTAGGCCTCGTGGATCCGCTCGTACTCCTCGCTTCCCTCGTCGGCGAGCGGCCAGTCGTCGGTGACGATCCGGCCGTCCACGGACGCCATCATGTGGCAGATCACGCGAGGGCGTCCGGTGGCTCGCGTCGTGTCGTCTGCGGTCGTCGTCACGTCCCTCCTCCTCCGCTCACGGCGTGAGCAGCGTCTCGATCGCGCGGCGCTCGTCCATCGCACGAGGGGCCTCGGCCATCTGCTCGCGCGGGAGCGTCAGGTCGAACACCTTACTGGGGCCGGTCGTCCGGTGCCAGGACCGGTCGATCGGCTCGGGTCGCCGGCTGCCGCGACCCCCTCTGGTGCGAATCCGGCTCGTCCGAGACTCGGCGGGGAGGCACGGTGGAAGTCTTCGAGGTCGTCATCGCTCTGCTGCTCGGCGGCGCCGCCCTCGCCGCGCTGGCGCGACGCATCGGTGCGCCCTACCCGGCGCTCGTGGCGCTGGCCGGCGCCGCGCTCGCGCTCGTGCCCGGCGTGCCGACGCTGGTGCTCGACCCGGAGCTCGCACTCGCGCTCTTCGTCGCGCCCGTCCTCGTCGACGCGGCCTTCGACGCGTCGCCGCGCGACCTGCGCGCCAACTGGCGGCCCGTGGCCAGCCTCGCCCTCGGTGCCGTCGTGCTCACCGTCCTGGTCGTCACCGTCGTCGCCCGCCTGCTCGTCCCCGACCTGCCGTGGGCCGCGGCGGTCGCGCTCGGCGCCATCGTCGCGCCGCCGGACGCGGCGGCCGCCACCACCGTGCTCAAGCAGCTCCGCCCGCCGCACCGGCTGCTCACGATTCTCGAAGGGGAGAGCCTCTTCAACGACGCGAGCGCCCTCCTGATCTACCGCCTCGCGGTGGGTGCCGCGGTCGCCGGCTCGCTGTCGGGGTGGAGCGTGCTTCCCATGCTGCTCGTCGTCACGGCCGGAAGCGTGCTGCTGGCGCTGGTGCTCTCTCGCCTGACGCTGTTCGTGAACGCGCGCATTCACGACGTCGCGACGGCGGTGGTGTTCCAGTTCTGCGGAACGTTCTTCGTGTGGATCCTGGCCGAGCAGCTGCACCTCTCGGGGATCATCACGATGGTGGTGTTCGCGATGGCGGCGTCGCGCCGCGCCCCCGAGATCATGCCGGCGCGCATCCGCATCCCGGCGTGGGCGGTGTGGGAGGTCGCGGTGTTCGTGTTGAACGTGCTGGCCTTCGTCCTCGTGGGATTCCAGCTCAAGTCCATCGCGGCGCGCGTGACCGCGGCGACGGGAGCGCGCTATGCCGTCATCGCGGCGGCGGTCTGCCTCGCGGTCATCCTCGCGCGCATCGCGTGGGTCTCGGGTGCGGCGGCGTTCAGCCGCTGGCGCTGCCGCCCGCGACCGGACGGTACGCCCGGGCCGCGCGACGCGGTGGCGCTCACGCCACGAGGCGCGGCGGTGGTAGGGTGGAGCGGCATGCGCGGTACGGTGACGCTCGCGACCGCGCTCGCGCTCCCGACCGGCTTCCCCTTCCGGGACCTGATCCTCACGACCGCATTCGGCGTCACGCTCGGCACGCTGGTGCTGCAGGGCCTCACGCTCCGTCCCCTCCTGCTGCGCCTCGGGCTCGAGGACGACGGCTCGGTGGACCGCGAGATCCGCCTCGCCCGCGTCGAGACGCTGCGCGCGGCGGTGGCAGCGGCCGGGTCGGGCCGCGGTGGGGAGGCGGCGGAGCTCATCCGGCACCGCTACCTGCTCCAGCTGCGCCGCGCCGAGGCGGCGCTGGCCGGCGACGGCGCCGCGGCGGACGGTGACGCGGCGGATGGCGCCGAAGCCGCGTCCCCACGCACGGACGTGGGCGCGGACCGTCGGAACGACGACGCCGCCGCGGTGCGCGCGGCCGCCGAGGCGCAGCGGCACCGCCTCGTGGCACTCCGGGACGACGGAACCATCGGCGATGCCGCCTTCCAGCGCGTCGAGGAGGAGCTCGACTGGTCGGAGCTCGGCTGGGCGCAGGTCGTCGAATCGGAGCGGTCGGCCCGGGGTACGTCGTAGGCTCGCGGCCGTCAGGCCACGCTGACCCAGGCCGGTGCGACGCCCGTCCCGCGTCCCGCCACGTAGCCGAAGTAGATGTTGAGCAGGCCGAGCGGCTCCAGCTGCCGCGCGTTGGCCAGTGGCCCGGCGTCCACCGGCTCGAGCCCCGCGCTCTCGATCAGGGCACGCACGGCCTCCTTCGCACCCGCGTCGTCGCCGGCGTAGAACACCTGCGCGCGCGCGCCGCTGCCGAGCACCTGCGCGAAGACGGTGTTGAACGCCTTCACCACGCGCGCGGCCGGCACCGTCTTCTGGATCTCCTCGGCCGCCGACGTCGTGTGGCCGACGCTCAGCCCCGACATGTCGGGCGTGACGGGGTTCGTGATGTCCACGACGGTCTTCCCCGCCAGGTCGCCGGCGTTGCGGAGCGCATCGGGAGCATCGGGGAAGTAGGTCGCGAGGATGAGCACTTCGGCGCCGCGGGCGATCTCGTCCACGCGGACGGCACGGACGCTCCCGCCGGCAGCTGCAGCGGCCTGCTCGGCGTGAGCCGGGTCCCTGGCGGTGATCGTGACCTCGTGTCCGGCGGCGCCGAGCCGCTTCGCGAAGGCGCTACCCATGTTGCCGGCGCCGATGATGCCGACCTTCGTGCGAGCCATGGTGGGCCTCCCTGCTGGTGGGTGATGCGAGCGAGCTCCGGGGATTCGTGCCGGGGCGCCCCGACGACGCGACCATGGCGACGGGGACGCGCTCGACTCGCGACCGATCCTGCACATCGGATGCTGGGCGCGGTGTCGCGGCGCCGGCCCCGGCGTCGGGGGCGGGGGAAGGTTCCACACGGTGCGCGCCGCCGGATGGCGCGCCCGAAACGGCATCCGCTCTGCGTCGTATTCCCAGCATGACGCAGCCCCCCGACGAATTCCTCGAGCTCCAGGCGGCCCTGGCCGGCGAGTACTCCCTCCAGCGCGAGCTGGGCCGCGGAGGGATGGGCATCGTCTACCTCGCGCGCGACGTACAGCTCGACCGCGACGTCGCCATCAAGGTGCTCCCGTCGCACCTGGCGCGCACCGCCGAGTCGCGCGAGCGGTTCCTGCGCGAGGCGCGCACGGCCGCCGGACTCTCGCACCCGCACATCGTCCCCATCCATCGTGTCGGCGAGGCGGGGGGCTTCGTCTTCTTCGTCATGAGCTACGTGGAGGGGGAGACGCTCGGCGAGCGGCTCCGCACGCGCGGCCCCCTCCCGCCGGCGGAGGCCGCGCGCGTGCTGCGCGAGGTGGCCTGGGCGCTCGCCTACGCGCACGGCCGCGGCATCGTCCACCGCGACGTCAAGCCGGACAACATCCTGCTGGAGGCGGGCACCGGCCGGGCGCTGGTCACCGACTTCGGCATCGCCCACGGCGGCGCGAACCCGGGCCCGGACACGGATCCGGGCCGGATCATGGGCACCGCGCACTTCATGAGCCCGGAGCAGGCCGCCGGCGGGCCGCTGGACGGGCGCAGCGACATCTACGGGCTCGGCGTGGTGGGCTACCTGGCCGTGAGCGGCCGGCTCCCCTTCGAGGCGCCGAACCTCCCGGCGCTGCTCGTCCGGCAGGCCAGGGAGGCGCCCACCAGCGTCCACCGTGTGGCCCCCGGGCTACCCCCCGCGCTGGGCGCCGCGATCGACCGGTGCCTGGCCCGCGATCCCCAGGAGCGCTTCCCGGACGGCGAGGCGCTGGCGGCGGCGCTCGCACCCGCGCCCGAGGCGCAGCGCACCCTGCCGCCCACGCTGCGTGGCTGGCTCGCCGCACGGAACCCGCTCCTCGTCCCCTACCTGGGCTGGTCCGCCGGGTTCAGCGCCCTCACGGTGGGGAACATCTACGCCAACATCACCGGGAACCCGGGCTCGAGCATCGGGGACGTCGTGCTGCTGGCCACCTTCGCCGCCGCGCCGCTCTTCCCCATCGTCGGCTTCCATCTGTACCAGGCGTACCGGCAGTTCCGGGCCGGCCACACGCTGGCCGACCTGCGGGAGGCGCTCCGGATCGCCCGGCAGGAGCGGGCGGAGACCGAGGCGCTGGTGCGCGCGGAGGAGGAGCCCCGCGGTCACCGGCTGCTGCGCATCGCCACGATCGGGTCGGCGTCCTGGCTCGCCGTCACCTTCGGGCTGGTCGTCCAGGGAACGCTGCACGAGAACCGGACCCCCATCGTGTGGATCCTCGCGCCCGCCTTCCTCACGCTGCTGCTGGGCGCGGTGAGCAACGCGCTGGACATCCAGTTCATCCCCACCCGCATCCGCGAGTGGTGGCAGACGGGGATCCGCGACCGGCTCTGGAACAGCCGTCTGGGCGGGTGGCTCGCGCGCCGACTCGGCGCCCCGGAGCGCTCGCGCGCGGTGGGCGGCGGCGTCTTCCGCGCCACCGAGGCGGCCCTCGGCGTAGCCGCGGGCGAGCTCTTCGCGGCGCTGCCGGCGGCGTACCGCGAGCAACTGGACGAGCTGCCGGCGACCGTCGCCGCGCTCGAGGCCCGCGCGGCGGAGGCACGGGCGGAGCTCGACGTGGTCGCGGCGCTCGCCGCCTCCGGCCCGGACGACGCCGACGTGCTGGCCGCGCGGCGCGAGGCGGCCGCGACGCGCCTCGCGGACAGCGTCGCGGCCCTGGAGCGGCTCCGGCTCGACCTCCTGCGCCTGCACGCCGGCGCGAGCGACCTGGCGCCGCTCACGACCCGGATCGACGAGGCACGTCTGCTGAGCGAGGACGTCAACCGGCTGGCCGACGCCCAGCGCGAGGTGGAGGCCACCCTCACGCGGCGCCGCCTCGGCGCGAGCGAGATCCCGACGCCGGGGTGACGCCCCGCGCCGCACCGCGCCGCCGTCACGGACGCGGTGCGGCGCCCGCCCAGCGTCAGCGCTGCTCGACGAGCCCGGTGAGCGCGACGCGGTACTCCCGCTGCGGCGCGGCCCAGTAGACCCGGTACTCGCGCGCGTAGTAGCCGGGCGCGTCGTACCGCGCGGGCACGGGGATGCCGATCCGGACGTCCGGCTTCGTCTCCATGAACGCCTTGGTCACCATCGGCTCGGCGAAGGTCAGCCGGCCGTCCCAGCTGCCGTAGAGGAAGGTCCGCGTGAAGAGCTGGCCATGCAGTTCGGCACTCGTCGTGTCCACCCAGTGCGCGCCCATGAGCGGCACCGCACCCGGCAGCTGCACGTAGCCAGGCGGCGTGAACTGCGGGGCCGGCCGATGCGCGGCCTTGGCGTCGAACTGCGGGTCGGTCGGCAGGATCGTCGCGTGATCCGCCTCGCTCATGGTGTAGAAGTGGAAGTCGAAGTGCGGCTGGTCGTAGACGCCGGGCGGCACGTGCCCCACCGGGTTCCAGCCCAGCCCCACGAAGCGATACGGCGTCGGATTCCCCTCGGGCATCGGCAGCATGAAGTCCCAGGTGGAGTGGCCGTCGGGCATCTGCATGCCGCCCGGCGCGTGGTCCGCCGGCAGGCCGGCGAAGGCGTCCTCGCTCAGCGCCACCCCGACCTCCACCGGCGCGTCGCCGCGCGCGACGACGTACGTGCGCGCGGTCCCGTTCCCGACCCGGAGGGGAGCGCCGTAGGTGGTGGTGGCGTCGGCCTCGGTCGCGGTGGCCTCGCCACAGGCGCCGAGCGCGAGAAGCGTGAGGGTCGGCAGGAGCAGGGGCATCAGGCGGGCGGTCCGGGGACGCGCCGCGGTGGCGCGCGGGGAGTGGTGCTGCGGCAGCGGCGTGCGCATCGTCGGTCTCCTGGAGGCTGGGGCCGGCCGGCTCCGCGACCGCGGAGCCGCTCGCGCCGGCCCGACGCGGCGCAGTATCCGGGCTGCCGGTCCCTCCCCTCCACCCCGACTTGTGGGGGGCGCTGCACCCCCCGAAAAGTGGGGGTGCCCGCCGGGGCCGGGCGTCGACAGCTTGATCCCATGATCGACGTCGTCTCACACACGCGCGGCAGGGCGGCCACGCCGCCGGCGCTCCCCGCATGCACGTGATCGCGCACTATCAGATTGCCGATCCCGCCGCGTTCCGGGCGCCCGGCGCGGCGCCGGTCCCGGACCGGCCGGCGCACTGGCGGCTGATCGCCTCCGTCCCCGCGCGCGACGGGTCGGCCTGCTTCGACCTCTGGTGGGCCGACTCGGCCGAGGCGCTCGAGCAGCTGCTGCGGCCGGCGGTGGGGCACGCCGGCCGGGTGGAGTGCCACGAGGTGGACGAGGAGAACGCGATGGGGCTGGCCGGGCCGTCCGTCACGATCATCCGCGTCGCGGAGCCGCGCCGGCCGCACGGCGCCGGCCGACTTTCCGATCCGCCCGGCCGGCCGTAGCTTCGCTGCGGCCCACACAGGGAGCCGCCCATGACGCTGAGCACGATGGCGGAGCAGCAGGCGTTCCAGAGCGTGAAGCGCGCCTGCTACGCGGGGCTGGACTCGGTCACGCTGCGCGTGGAGGTCGCGCGGCGCGTGGCGCGCGTCGTCCCGTCGGACGAGAACTACTTCTGGACGCTCGATCCCGAGACGGGGCTCGTCAGCCACGGCATCGCGCAGAACCCCTCGACGCGCCTGCTCGCCGACTTCGTGGGGCACCACTACCCCGACGACGAGGCGACGCAGGTGATCGACCAGGCGCGCGCGGGGGCCGTCATCAAGCGCGGCACCGACCCGGCCATGGAGGCGATGCTCGCGCGGGAGGGGCTGCACCAGGACATGCGGGCCCTCTTCTTCACGCCGGAAGCGTACTGGGGCTCGTGGTGCATCCTGCGCGGCCAGAGCCCCGCGTTCACCGACCGGGAGGCCCGCTTCCTGGAGCGCATCGCCCCGCACGTGTCGGCCGGGCTCAAGAGCGCGGCGCTGCTGGAGCTCGCGGCGCGCGAGCCGGATGTGGAGGAGGTGGCGGAGCCGGCCGGCGTGGTGAGCGCCGTGCCCGCCGTCCTCGTGCTCGGGCCGCGGGGCGACGTCGCACTCCGCACGGCGGCGGCCGACCGGTACCTGGATGACCTGGGCGCGGCGGGCGCGGCGGGGGAGGGCCGGCTCCCCTTCGCCGTGCTGAGCGTGCGGGGGCGGCTCCTCCGGCTCACCCCGCACGCCGGCGACGGCGCGACGGACGCGCGGCTCCGTGCTCGCGGGCGCTCCGGCACCTGGTACGTGCTGCGCGCGACGCTGAGCGAGCCGGACGCGAGCGGCCTCACCTCGGTGGTGGTGTCCATCGAGCCGGCCGCGCGGCGGGAGGTGGCCCCCCTGCTCTTCCGCCTCTACGGCCTCTCGCCGCGTGAGCGGGAGGTGCTCCTCTGGGTGGTGCGCGGCGAGCCGACCAAGTGGATCGCCGGCCACCTCGGGCTCTCGGTGCACACCGTCCAGGACTACCTCGACAAGGCGTGCGAGAAGGTGGGCGTGCGCGGGCGGAAGGCGCTCGTCGCGAAGCTCTTCCAGGACGGCTTCGCGCCAGGGCTGTGCGCGTGACGCGGGTCGCGCCCGCGGCGGTGGCCGAGCTGGCCACGCGCGATGGCCATGCTCGGCATCGACGGCCAGCGGCACGAGCCGGGCGCCATGGACGCGCTGCTGCGGGCCGCCGTCGAGCGGCTGCGCACCGGCATCGCGGTCGGTGATCGACGGCGGCCCGGTCGCCGCCGACCACCGGCCGTGCCGACGGCGACACGGGCCACGAGCCCGGCCGCCGGATCGCCGCTACCCCTCGGCCGGGGCCCCCGTCGCGGGCGGCAGCGGCGGCCCCACGAACTCGGAGCCGAAGGCGTGCGCGACGCGCTCCAGGTGCGCCAGGTCCGGCCGGCCCGGCGGGGGGAGCGTCGGCTGCTCGGCCGGCCGCCCACCCTCGACGAAGAACATCTCGCCACCGCCCGGCGTGAGCAGCGTCAGCATGCGCGCCGGCGTCTCGCCCTCGACGCGGAAGGTGTGCGGCACGCCGCGCGGCAGGAAGACGTACGAGCCCGCCGGCGCGTGGAAGATCTCGTCGCCGCAGCGGATGGTGACCTCCCCCTCCAGCACCCAGAACGTCTCGTCCTCCCGGTGGTGCACGTGGAGCGGCGGCGAGGCTCCCGGCCGGATCAGCGATTCCAGCAGCCCGTAGCCCCCGTTGGTGCTCTGCGTCGTGGCCTTGAGCACCATCAGGTTGCCCAGGAACCAGACCGGCGTCCCCTCCCCCGGGCCCAGCACCACCGCGCGAGCGGCGCTCGCGCTCTCCTCCATCACCATCGTCCCCTCCTGCATGGCTCCTCCCTGGTTGGTTGCGGCTCGTTCGTTGCACTTGTGTGCAATGATTGCACGATGGTATACTCTGGACAATGGCTGATTCGACCCATACACAGGCTGGCCGCGGGGTGGCTGGCCGGGAGAGCGAGCCCGGGCGCGCCGCCCAGCGGCGCCGCACGCGCACGGCGATCGTCGCCGCGGCCGCCGAGCTGCTGGCTCGGGGGCGCACGCCGTCCGTGGCGGAGGTCGCGGAGGTCGCGGAGGTCTCGCGGCGCACCGTGTACATGTACTTCCCGACGCTCGAGCAGCTCCTGATCGATGCGGCGCTGCACTCCATCACGCAGGCGACGGTGGACGCGGCGATCGACGCGGTGGACGCCGCCGACGACGCCGAGGCGCGCGTCGAGGCGTTGGTCCGCGCGATCCAGCGGCTCTCCGAATCCACCGAGCAGCAGGGACGCACGCTGCTGCGGCTGACGGTCGACCGCGGTCACGACGACCGGTCGCCCGACCGGCCGCTGCGCGGCTACCGCCGCGTGGAGTGGATCGAGCGCGCCCTCGCCCCGCTGCGCGACCGGCTGGACACCGCCCGCTTCGAGCGGCTGGTATCGGCGCTGGCGACGGTGATCGGATGGGAGGCGCTGATCGTGGCGCGCGACGTCCGCGGGCTGAGCCACGCCGAGGCGGGGGAGGTCTCCGCCTGGGCGGCGCGGGCGCTGGTCCGGGCCGCGCTGGAGGAGGCCGGATCCGCCCCGCCGCGCGCCGCCCGCGCACCGGCCGCACCGCGCGCCGCGCGCCGCCGCTGACCCGACACCGTGGCCCGGGGCGACGCACACGACGCACGACATCGCCTCGCCGGAGCGCGCGGCAGGCGCTGGCATCCCCCCACCGCCGCCGGCACGACGGCGAGCTCCACGCCACACCAACCAGACACGACACGACCGAGGCTCATCGATGGAACGCCGCACGATCAATCCATGGCAGTGGCAGGAGAAGCTGGGCTACGCGCAGGGCATCGAGGTGGTGGCCGGACAGCGCGTGCTGTACTGCGCCGGGCAGACGGCCACGGGCCCGGACGGACAGCCGCGCCACGCCGGCGACATGGCCGCCCAGCTGGCGGCGGCGCTGGACAACGTGGAGGCGGTGCTGCAGGCCGGCGGCTACCGGCTGGCGGACCTCGTGCGGCTGAACTTCTACACGACCGACATTCCCACCTTCTTCGCTCACTACGGCGTGGTCACCGAGCGGCTGGCGGCCGCCGGCTGCCTGCCGAGCGGCACGCTGCTCGAGGTCTCGCGCCTGGCGCGGCCGGAGCTGCTGGTGGAGATCGAGGGGACGGCCGTGCAGTGACGGGCGATCGGTCGCGCCGTACGTCGCCCCGCTACGGCGCGTCCCTCGCCAGTCGCTCGAAGCGCGGGTTCCCCCGCAGCGGTGCGAACGCCGGGTCGATCCGCAGCATGCCGGGCGTCAGCTCCGGACCGGCGTGGACCAGTGGCTCGATCGGGGCCAGCGCCGCGGTGCGCGCCAGTGCCGCCTGCACCGCGCGCTCGACGCCGCGTCCCAGCTCGCGCTCCACGCGGTAGCGGGACGCGAGCGCGGCCCGCCGGCCATCCACCGCGCGCGACATCGAGTCCATCAGCGTCACCTCCCCGGGCGGTCGTCGCGCTCCCGGCGGGCCCGGGCCCGGCGGGAGAACCAGCGCCGCCAACATACGGTCGCGGGGAAGCGGGGTAAATGCAGATGTCCTGCGACGCGGCGATGCCGCCCTCGGCGCGACGGTGTGACGAGCGGTCCTGGCGCACGCCGGCGCGGCGCACGCCGGCGCGGTGCACGCCGGCGCCCGGAGGGACGTCGGCGTGCGCCGCTCGCGCCGACCGTGTGAGGCCGGCGTGCGGCAGCAGCCCGATCACCGCCCGCGCGGATCGTCCGCCGGGTCCACGTACGTCATCGCGAACGGCCCGATGGCGTGGACCTGCACCTCCGTGCGTCCGCGCGCCATCGCGAAGTGGTTCATGTGCGCGTTCGCGGTGATGAAGCCGCCGGCGCGCAACGGTGGCAGGAACTTGCCCCGATCGAGGTGGTCGCCGACACCGACCAGGAACGTGCCGGCGATGACCGTCACGTGCTCGTCCGTCGGGTGCCAGTGAGCCGGCAGGATGTAGCCATCGGGGAAGCGGAGCCGGACGGTGAACAGCGCCCCCGCCGCACCGGGGTCGCCCTGCAGCACGGCCATCTCGGCACCCGCGGGGAAGGCGTCGGGCGCGGGTCCCCAGTGGAGCTCCTGGCTCGCCCG
>DASTRO010000208.1:0-5055 GCA_035761165.1 Gemmatimonadaceae bacterium
GTTCTCCCGCCCCGTCAGCTCCGGGTGGAACCCCGTGCCCACCTCCAGCAGG
Organism: Gemmatimonadaceae bacterium; assembly: GCA_035761165.1. Taxonomy (GTDB): domain Bacteria; phylum Gemmatimonadota; class Gemmatimonadetes; order Gemmatimonadales; family Gemmatimonadaceae; genus CALCHX01. The sequence continues at coordinate 53 of DASTRO010000208.1, forward strand.
CTCCCCACCCGCCCGTAGAGCCGCGCCTCCCCCGCCGTCGGCTCGGTGATGCGGCTCAAGAGCTTCAGGAGCGTGCTCTTGCCCGCCCCATTCCGCCCGATGATCCCCACCGCCTCCCCCCGCCCCACCTCGAACGTCACCTCCCGCAACGCCCAGAAGGTGTCGCCGCTCCGCCGCCGGATGGGCCGGCGCAGCCGGCGCGTCAGCGCCTCGCCGAGCGTGGTCGTGCGTTCGCGCGCGCGCCCGAGCACGTAGGCCTTGGAGAGCCCCCGGACCGAGATCGCGGTGCCGTCAGATGACATCGGCGAACTGGCGCTCCATCCGCTTGAAGGAGAGCGCGCCGACGACGAAGACGGCGAGCGAGGTGATGCCGGCGTACGCGACGTGCCGCCAGTCGAGCGACGTGTGCCCGACGAGCGACCAGCGGAACGCCTCGAGGAGCCCGGTGATCGGGTTGAGTGCGTAGAACGGGCGCAGCGACTCCGGCACCGCGGCGGTGGCGTAGGCCACCGGGCTGGCGTAGAGCACGAACTGCATCAGTACCGGCAGGGCGTGCTGCACGTCGCGATAGCGCGCGGTGAGCGCCGAGGCATAGAAGCCGAGCCCGAGCGCCAGGCACTGCATGAGCAGCAGCCAGAGCGGGAGCAGGAGCAGCGCCGGCCCGGGAAAGACGCCGTAGACGACCCAGAGCACGACCAGGAACGCCAGCCCGACGGCGAAGTCCAGCAGCGTGGAGAACACCGTGGACAGCGGCAGGATGACGCGCGGGAAGAACACCTTGGAGACCAGATGGCTGCTCTGGACGAGGCACATGCTGGCCTTGCCGAGCGTGCTCTGGAAGGCGTTCCAGCCGAGGTAGCCGGCGTAGGCGAAGAGGAAGTACGGCACCCCCTCGCTCGGCAGGCGCGCGACGCGCCCGAAGACGAGCGCGAAGATGGCGGCCCCGACCAGTGGCTGGAAGACGACCCAGACGATGCCGAGCGCAGTCTGCCGGTAGCGGAGCTTCACGTCGCGCCCGCCCAGCACCATCAGCAGGTCGCGGTAGTCCCAGAGCTCGCGCAGGTCGAGGCCGCTCCAGCCCGTGGAGCGGCGGATGACGACGAGCGGCCGGGGCTCGTCGTCCGTGCCGACCAACGACATCGGTACCGCTGTCGCGCGCGGCTGGCTCACCCGTGACTCCTGTCGCCATGGCTGGGCACGCCGCCGGCCCGTGCATTCGACGCGTCGCACGACGGCGCGACCGCCGAAGGTCGCCTCGGCGCCAATGTACCGATGGCGCCAAGGCTGTCAACAGAAGTGAGGGGAAGCAGGGAGCAGGAAACAGGAATGCAGGAAAACAGAGGGCAGATGACGCCGACACGGTCTGGCTCGCCATCCCTCCCTCTGTCTCCCTGCTCCCTGCTTCCTGCTTCCTGTTTCCTGCTTCCTGCGTCCTGCTCCTCGCGCCTTTCCCCTCAGCTCACGCCACTGCTTCCACCGGCACCCGCCCGCGCGCGGCCGCTACGCCGTACGCGTTCTGTGCGTACTGCAACACCATGCGCTGCGTGTTGAAGTAGCTGCCATTGACGGCGATGGCGTTGCGCATGACGGCCGCGTAGGCGTACGGCATGGCGTAGAAGAGCGGCAGGATGGTGCGCTCGAGCTTGTAGTACAGCTCCGGGATGTCGCGCGACGGATCCTGCGGCAGCTCGGCGTCCTCGCCGATCGCCCAACCGGTGGTGCCCTCGAGGCACCCTTCCACCCACCAGCCGTCGAGCACGCTGAAGCTCGGCACGCCGTTGAGCGCCGCCTTCATCCCGCTCGTGCCGCTCGCCTCGAGTGGACGGAGGGGGTTGTTCAGCCACAGGTCGGCGCCGCTCGTCAGCAGCCCGCCCAGACGCATGTCGTAATTCTCCAGATAGACGATGCGCACGTCCTCGCGCAGCGTCTCGGCCGCTGCATGGATGTTCCGGATGAGCCCCTTCCCCACCTCGTCGCGCGGGTGCGCCTTGCCGGCGAAGACGAGTTGCAGCGGGCCCACGTTGCGCGTGATCTGACGCAGCCGCTGCGGGTCCGTGAGGATGAGGTCGGCACGCTTGTAAGCGGTGGCGCGGCGCGCGAAGGCGATCGTCATCACCGCCGGATCCAGCTTCGTCCCGGCGCGCCGCTCGATCTCGTCGAGCAGGGCGTACTTGGCCACCTGGTGCGTCTGGCGGATCTCGTCGAGCGGGATGTCCACCGCGTGGCGCAGGTAGAAGTTGTCCTCGCGCCAGCCGGGGATGTGGCGGTCGAAGAGCTCGCGGAAGGGCTGCGACGTCCAGGTGACCGCGTGCACCCCGTTGGTGACCCCGTGGATGCGGTGGGTGGGGAACATCTCCTGCGACACCTCCTGGTGCCGCCGGGCCACCGCGTTCACGTAATGCGAGAAGCGCAGCGCCAGCTCGGTCATGTTGAGCATGTCGCCGCTCATCCCCCCCGCCCGGTCGAGCAGGGTGATGCGCGCGCTGCCCAGCACCTGCTCGGCCAGCCAGCGGTCGAACTTGTCGTGGCCGGCCGGCACGGGGGTGTGCGTCGTGAAGACGCACTGCGCGGCCACCGCGTCCACGTCGCCGTCCTCCAGCTCCCAGGCGCTGCGGCCGCCGAGCTGGCGCTCCAGCAGGGCGAGGGCGATGAGGGCGGCGTGCCCCTCGTTGACGTGGTGCTGCACGCCATGCACGAGCCCCAGGGCGCGGAGCAACGCGGCCCCACCCATCCCCAGCACCACCTCCTGGCAGAGCCGGTAGCGCGGGTCGCCGCCGTAGAGCACGTCGGTGAGCGTGCGGTCGTAGTCGCCGTTCTCCGGCAGGTCGCTGTCCAGCAGGTAGACGGGGACGACGTGCCCCCGGGCGCCGACCACGTCGTAGCGCCAGGCCCGCAGGTGGACCAGGCGCCCCTCCACCTCGCACGTCATGCGGTGCGGCACCTCGGGCAGCCGGCTGGCCGGATCCCAGTCCGAGGGCGTCTCGTGCTGCCCACCCTCGCGGTCCAGGTGCTGCTCGAAATAGCCCTTCCGATGGGCGAGCGTGATCCCCACCATCGGCAGGCCGACGTCGGCCGCGGCCCGCAGGGTATCGCCGGCGAGCACGCCGAGCCCGCCGCTGTAGGTCGGGATCGTCGGCTCGAGGCCGATCTCCATCGAGAAGTAGGCGATGGCGGAGGCGGACGTGGAGGGGCTCATGGGCAGACTACTCGACGGCGAGCGGTGAAACGGGCCGGGGACGGCGGGCGCGGGCGCGCCGGGCGGCAGGGGAGACGGGGAGAAGCGGGCCGGTGCTGACGGGCCGGGCCGGCGCGCCGGAGCTCCGCAATCGTACCAGGTGGTGACGACGGACGTTCCACGGTACGGCTGGAAGCGCTTTCAGTCGTGCGGATGACGGCAGACGCAGGGTGGACGACACCGGTAGGGGGAGGTCACGTGGGAGTGGACGGGGCGACCACCGCGCGCAGGAGCGCCACCGGAAAGTCGGCGAGCACGTCGGCCAGCCGCAGGCCGTCGCCGTCCGCCTGGACGGTGCGTCGCGACAGCTGGCACTGCCACCGCGTCGGGAGGGCATCCGGCAGCGACAGCCGCGTATCCCCCCACACCGCCTCGCCCACCGGCACCGCGCCGCCGGAGAGGCGGTAGGTGAGCCGCGGCACCACCACCACCGCCGCCTCCCCGCTCCCCCCCAGCACCCGCGCGAAGGCCACCACGTGCGCGGCGCGGGGTCCGCTGGCAACGAGCGGCACGTAGCCGCCCCTGGCGAACAGCTCCGCCGCCTCGCGCCGGGCCACGAGTGCGCGGTGCGTGACCACCAGCTTCACGCGTCCGTCGCCCGGCCGGTCGACGAGCTCACCGAGCACGGCCGGCAGCTCGTCGGCGGCCCCGGTACGGTAGGCACCCGTCACCGCATCGAGCAATCCCGAACGGAGGGCGAAATCCACGGGGCGGCGGTTGTCCGGGTCCACCAGGCTGAAGTCCCACAGCTCGGTGCCCTGGTACAGGTCCGGGATGCCGGGCGCGGTGAGGTGGAGGAGGGTGCGCGCCAGGCCATTCCAGTAGCCCGCCCGCGCGATGCGCCGGGCCAGCGCGCCGACCGAGGTGAGGAAGGGGGTGGAGCGCGCCGGCTCCAGGATGGCGTCCTGGAAGGCGGTCAGCGCCCCCTCGAACGCCGCGTCGGGGCTCACCCAGCTGGAGCGCGACTTCCCCTCGCGCACCGCCTTCTCCATGTACGCCCCCACGCGCTCGCGCAGCCCGGCGAGGACGTCGGCGGCGGGCACCGCCGGCGCGGCCGCGTCGTCGGGGACCGGCCAGATGCCGACCAGCGTCTGGTAGAGCAGGTACTCGGTGTTCAGGTCGGGCGCCCAGCGCCGGCCGGCGCGCGTGCGGTGCCCGGCATTGAGGCGACGCCAGTGCGTCACCGCGCCCCACCAGTCGTCGGCGAGCTCGCTCAGCACGTCGAGGCGGGCCCGCGTGTCGGCGCCGCGCTTGGTGTCGTGCGTGCTGGTCGTCACCATCGCCCGCGGCCACTGCCGGGCGCGGAGCGCGTTCCCGTGGTGCAGCACCGCCACCGCATCCTCCAGCGAGCGGTCGGGCTCGCCCCCCACCTCGTTGCGCGAGACGAGCGGCACGTACAGGTAGAGCGCGGTGTCCTCCACCCCCTTGGCAGTGGCCGGCCCGCTCACCTGCTGGAAGCGGCTGGCGAAGCGCCGGCGGTCCACGCGCTCCGTCTCGTCCAGCGCCGCCAGCCCTTCCAGCAGCAGCACCTCGCGCAGCAGGTCGAGCAGCGCGTCGTCCGCGGTGGCGCGCGCGCCGGCGATGGCCGCGTCCACCCAGCGCGCGTCCTCCGGCGTGGCGGGCGGCCCTTCGGGGCGCTCCACCACGTAGGTGCGGTAGACGCCGAGCTGGACGATGGTCTCGACGAGGGCGGTGGCGATCGCCTCGCGTGAGCGCCCCACCGTGCGCGCGTCGCGCCGCGCGATGGGGACGAACAGCTTGACGAGCC
>DASTRO010000209.1:0-7091 GCA_035761165.1 Gemmatimonadaceae bacterium
GTTCTCCCGCCCCGTCAGCTCCGGGTGGAACCCCGTGCCCACCTCCAGCAGGCTCCCCACCCGCCCGTAGAGCCGCGCCTCCCCCGCCGTCGGCTCGGTGATGCGGCTCAAGAGCTTCAGGAGCGTGCTCTTGCCCGCCCCGTTCCGCCCGATGATCCCCACCGCCTCCCCCCGCCCCACCTCGAACGTCACCTCCCGCAACGCCCAGAACGTGTCGGAGGCCTCGCGGCCCAGGGGATTGCGCAGGCGTTGCATGAGCGCCTCGCGCACCGTGGTGGGGCGCGTCGCGGCCCGTCCCACCGTGTAGCGCTTGGAGAGCGCGCGGGCGGCGACGGCAAGGGCACCGTCGCCGCGCGGATGCGCGGGCGCGGCGCGGCTCATCGCCGACGGCACCGGACTGTCGAGTGGCGTGCGCATCCTGCTCGCGATCGCGACCCAGTCACTCCATCCTCTCCGCTCCGGCAGCCGGCGTCTAACGAGCGACACGGCGCGGCCGGGATCCGCCATCGCGGCTGGCGCGCGCGGCCTACTATTGGCTGCGTGCCGCTGCCCGGCAAGAGTCTGGGCCGGTATCCCGACCAACCGCTCACGGCCGGGCGGCCAGTGCCTCGTGTGGTACGGGTGCCACCGCGGCCGCGGCGGGCGCGGCAGAAGCTCCCGGACCCGCCTCCGGCAGGGAGGGGAGCCCGTCGCGCGGCACCGGGGCCGCGAGCAGGCGAGGCCCGACGCGGAACCGTGCCTCCGCGCCGCGGAGGGCCTTCCACAGGCGGACCGCGCGGACGGGGAGCGCCCACGGGCGCCGCAGCCCCGCGAGCAGATGAGCACGCCACATCTGGCGGTAGGGCGCGCCCGGGAACCAGCGCCGGTAGAAGTACACCCAGCCGACCGGCGGATCCGGCTCGAGCAGTCGCGACCAGCGCGAGCGCCCGTCGCGCGTGCCCCCGTGCTCCTCGCGCAGATGGAACGCCATCGCCTGGGGACAGATGGACACCCGGTAACCGTACCACCAGAGCCGCAGCCCGAACTCGCTGTCGTCGCCGCGTCCCTCGATCTGCTCGTCGAAGCCACCCGCGCCGAAGAAGGCGCGACGCGAGATCAGCAGATTGCCCGAGGCGACCCCGATGGTGAGCGCGCCGTGGGTGGTCCGGGGGGAGTTGGTGAACCACCGCACGCCGTCCCAGTCCTCGCGCGGCCGGTGGCGCACGGCGGGTGCCCGACGGTGCTCTGCCAGCCAGTGGTCGGGCTCGCGGCAGTACGCCTCCCAAGCGGCGCGCTGCTCGAGCCCCGGCTGGACGGCGTCCACCCAGGGATGGTCGGCGACGTAGCGCTGCAGCGTCTGCAGGTAGCCGCGCGCCGGGCGCACGTCGTCGTCGAGCAGCAGGAGCCAGGGAGTGCCGGCCAGGCGCGCGCCGGCGTTCCGCGCCGTGCCCGTGCCGCGCGCCTCCTGCCGCAGCTGGACGACGTCGGCGAACGGTGCCTCGCGCAGCCCGGCGGCGAGCGCCGCGCCGCCGTCGTCGCTCTGGTCCACCACCACCACCGGGCAGCTCCACTGCAGCTCGAGGCGCAGGTGGCGCAGCAGCGCCAGCACGCTCGCCGCGCGGTTGCGCGTGGGAACCACCACCGTCACGTCGGTCATGGCCGGCATCGCGGCTGGACGGGGTGTGGGCTCGTCAATCACCGGGATCTCCGAACTGCCGCAGGAAGAGCTCCGTCCCGAGGGCGTAGAGGATGGACGAGCGGTGGTCGGCCTCACCGTCGGCGTGCTCGCGCACAATGCGCCGCAGCCAGTCGCGCCGCACGAACTGACGGGTGATCCGACAGTCGTCGCCGAGCAGCAGGTCGCCCACGAGCTGCCGCACGAGGGGATCGGCGCGCAGCCACTCGGCGAAGTTGGTGTAGTAGTGCGCGAAGGGGACGCGCACGCGGTGCGCCCGCCAGACGTCCTGGCAGAGCGCCTCCCAGCGCCGGATGGTCTCCGCGCCCTCCGGCCAGCGCGCGCGCGGCACGGTGAGTGGCAGCATCGTGCCGTGGTAGGGAACGTCGAGCAGGCGGGCGTCGAGCCGGGCGAGGACCTCCAGCTGGAAGCGGCGCCCGGCCTTCCGCCGCGCCGGCACGCCGCTGACGAGCGCCAGGTACGCCCGGTCGGCGGGGACGGGGAGCGCCGCGAGCCGCTTGCGCACGAGCCGGTGGCGCAGGCGCATCACCTCGCGCGTGTAGCACTCGATGTAGAGCCAGTCCAGCTTGTGGTAGACGGACGGGACGTCGGCCACCTGGGCCAGCACGTCGCCGACGAGCCGGTCGGCGGCGGCCGGCGCGTCGTCGAGGAAGACCGCCGCCGGCGGATCGCGGTGCACGTAGAAGCGTCGGAAGACGTAGCCGGGGAGCTCGTCCGCGCGCACGTCCGCGAACTCGTCCTTCAGGTAGTCGCCGCCGAGCGAGACCCCCACCTCCATCCCGTCGAGCATCGCGTCGACGCCCTCGTCCCGCGCCAGACGCTCCGTCACGTACGACAGGTAGCCCTGGACGAAGAGATCCTGCCCTTCCGAGACGCGCACGGCGCTCTCGGCGTGGTCCACGAAGTGCGCCGGGGTCAGCTCGATGTCGCGGTAGGGCACGCCGAGCGTGCGCGCGACGTGCCGCGCGAGCATCGACTCGTCGTTGTCGGCCATGCCGAAGCTGACGGCCAGCACCTTGTGGTAGTCCGCCGGGTCCACGGCGGCGAGCAGCATCCGCGAGTCGATCCCGCCCGACAGGCCGATGGCCACCCGCTCGTGCCGCGCGAGCCGTGCGGCCACCACGCGCCGCAGCACCTGCGCGCCCTCCTCGGCCGGGATGGCGGCGCCCGTCTCCGCCTCCTCGCGCTCCCGGTAGACGTAGTACGTACGCGCCCGCGGCGAGCCCCCGGCCGTCATCGTGAGCGTGGAGCCGGGGTCGAGCGGCGCGATCCCCGCGAAGAGCGGCGCCCGCGTGAGCTTCACCCGCCCGAAGAGCAGCGTGTTCAGCACGCCGAGCCGCGACACGGGCGGTACGGCGCCGTCGTCGAACAGGCACTTGCACTCGGTGGCGGCGAGCAGCGTCCCGTCCGCGTCCACGCGCCAGTAGCACGGGATCGAGCCGATGCGGTCGGCCACCAGGGTCAGCCGCGCGGCAGCGCCGCCCGACGTCGCCTGCTCGGCGAGCGCCAGCACGAAGGAGCCGTCGAGGTTGCAGAGCCCATCCACCCCCGCGCGCCGGAAGCGCTCCAGGGCGTACGCCGCGTCGCCGCCGGCATCGGCCGCGCCGTCGCGGTGCAGGGCGCCGTACAGGACGAGGGCGGCCGAGGCATCCGACGCGACGGCGGCCGTGGCGGGACTGTTGATCGCGCACGCGAAGAAGCCCGCGGCGGCGTGGCTCTCCACGCGGTCCAGGCGGTTGGGTGCCCGGAGCCGCTGCGCGCGCGCCATCAGCAGCTGGCGCCGGGCGGGGACCGCGTCGCCGAAGGCGAGGAGCAGGCCGCTCATCGGGCGTCAGACCGTGACGTTGAAGGTGCGCATCCAGACCTCGGTGGCGAGGAGCATCCAGGCCACCTTCCAGAGCTCCGCCTCGCCGGCGCGCAGGTCGCGCACGAAGGCGGCGATGGCGGAGGACTCGAAGAGCACGCCGCAGCGCGGCTGCGCGAGCAGCAGGTCGTCGAGATAGGCCGCCACCGGCCCCTGCTCGAGCAGGGGGGCCATGGGCATGTCGAAGCCGCGCTTCGGGCGGTCGAAGACGCTGGCCGGGAGCACGGTGCGCGCGGCGGCCTTGAGGCCGCGCTTGGTGTGCGTGCCCTCGATCTTGGCCGACCCCGGCAGCCGGTTGGCGTGCTCCACCAGCCACGGGTCCAGCAGCGGCACGCGAACCTCGACGCTGGCCGCCATCCCCATGCGATCGGATCGCTGGAGGAAGTGCTGGAGGAAGGTGCGCTGGTCCACGAGCAGCTGCCGGTTGACGAGGTCGAGCCCGGCCGTCTCGGCGGCGCACCAGAAGCGGAAGGCGTTGCCGAAGCGCTGCCCGGGCCAGAGCCGCGCGAGCCGGGGGAGCGCCACCCGGTTGTGAGCGAAGACGAGTGCGCTCTCGTCGCCCGTGGCGCACATGGCCGCGAGCAGCTCGGCGTAGCGTGTGTAGCCGCCGAAGACCTCGTCCCCCCCCTCGCCGGACATGAGCACCTTGAGCCCGGTGGCGCGCGCGTCGCGCGCCACCGCGTAGGCGGCCAGGAAGTGGGGGCGCGGGATCGGCTCGTCGTAGTGCCAGGCCGCCCGCTCGAGCACCGCGGGGACCTCGTCGGGCGCGATCGTCACCGGCGCCACGTCCACCCCGAAGAGCTCCCCGAGGCGGCACGCCTCGTGGAACTCGTCGTAGTCGTGCGCCGTGTCGCGGAAGGAGAAGCCGCGCAGCCGGGCGGCGCCACGCGTGGCGAAGGCGGTGACGAGCCCCGAGTCGATCCCGCCGCTCGACATCACGCCGATGGGGACGTCGGCCATGAGCTGCCGGTGCACGGCGTCGCGCACCCGGTCGCGCAGCGCGCCCGCAGCCGCCTCCGGCGTGCTCGCCGCCGCGCCGTCACACGGCCCCTCGCGGGCGGCGGTCACCGGCGTCCAGTACTCGGCCACGCGCACGCGGCCGTCGGCGCGCTGCAGCAGGTGCCCGGGCAGCAGCTCGGTGACGGTGGCGAAGGCGGTGCGCTCGCCGGCGATGAAGTGGAAGAGGAAGAGCTCGACCAGGTCCTCGACGTTGGCGCGCGGCTCCACCTCGCCCGTGGCGAAGAGCGCCTTGATCTCGGAGGCGAAGAGCAGGCGCCCATCGCGCCCGCGCGCGTAGTAGAGCGGCTTCACGCCCAGCTGGTCGCGCGCCAGGAGCAGGGTGTCGGTGAGGGCGTCGTGGAAGGCGAAGGCGAAGATGCCGTTGAGGCGCGGCAGCACCGCGGCGCCGTGCCGCACGAGGAGCCAGAGCAGCGTCTCGGTGTCGGAGTGGCCGCGGAAGCACACGCCCTCCGCCTCCAGCGCCGGCCGGAAGTCGGCGTGGTTGTACAGCTCGCCGTTGTAGACGAGGGTGTAGCGGCCGTCGGGCGTGCACATCGGCTGCGCCCCGGCCTCGCTGAGGTCCACGATGGCGAGCCGCGCGTGGCCGAACGCCGCGCCCGCGGTCACCCGACAGCCGTGGCCGTCCGGCCCGCGATGCCGGATGGTGGCGAGCATGGCCGCGACCTCCTCCCGGGCCGGCGCGGCGCCGGCGATGCCGACCAGGCCGCACATGCTCAGCGCCCCTCCGGGGCGCCGCGGCGGCGCGCGGCGTCAGACACCGGCCCGCACCGCGCCGTCGTGTGCTCCGCCGGGAGCGGGCAGCGCCTCGCCCGGCACCCCCGCCGGCGGGAGGAAGCGCACCAGCTCGAAGCCCAGCGACTCGAAGCGCGGCGTCTCGAGCGGGCTGCGCGTGCCGAGCGCATTGGCCAGGAAGCCGCACCAGAGCGCGTGCCGCCGGCGCAGCGTCTCGTCGTCGCCGCGGATCGCGGCCGCGCCGTCCGGCTCGCGCGCGCCGGCCACGAAGTACGGGTCGCCGGGCAGCGACGGGTGCGCCATCCGGTAGAGGTTGACCAGGTGCGACACCAGCTGACGGCGGCGGAAGCGCCCGGCCTGGTGCGCGAGGACGAAGTCCGCGGTGAGATCGAGCACGGCGGCGTAGCTGCCCCCCAGCCCTTCCAGCTCACGGAGCTGGCAGCGCCCGGTGCGGGTGCGCGGCGCGGGCGACGCCTGGGCGACGGCGCCGGTGCGACGGAACACCAGCGTGTTGAAGACGTGCGCGAAGAAGAGGCCGTGATCCACCGGCTCGCCCGGGTCGGCCAGATTCATCGACGTGACCGACCCGACGCGCTCGAGGCCCAGCGCCGCGGCGTCCGCGGCCAGGTCGTCCGGCCGGAAGACGTTGGCGTCGTCCACGAACAGGTCGTCCACGAGCAGCTCCACCTGCCGCAGCTCGAAGGCCCGCGTCGCGCCCAGCGCGCACGAGGCGCTGAACTGCTCCAGCACGTCGGTGAGCAGGGCACGGTCGGCGATCTTCCGCAGCACGTCCACCACGAACCAGCGCCACCGCCCCGAGCGATAGATGTCGACGTACAGGTAGCCGCCGACCCGCAGCGCGCGCGCGAGCCGCGCCAGGGCCCGCGACGGGTCGGCGAAGTGCTGGAAGATCCCCGACAGGTAGACGAGGTCGAAGTGCTCGGCCGGCAGCTCGTCCTCCACCAGGTCGGTGCGCACGGAGCGCAGCGTCTCGTAGCCACGCTCGAGGGCGTACGCGTTCAGCGCCTGCACGGTGCGGGAGGAGATGTCGTGGTGCTCCACCAGCGCGCCGAGACGGTGAAAGCCCAGCGCGTAGAGCCCCGTGCCCACGTCGAGCACGCGGCGGCCGGCGATCGCGTCGGGCGTGAGCCCCATGCGCGCCAGCCCGCGCCGCACCGAGCCCTCGCCGCTGCGCTCGAAGGCCTCGTCGTAGCGGAGATGGGCGGAGTGGGCGAGCCCGCCGTACACGTAGCCGGTCCAGTTGAGCGCCTCGGCGCCCCAGTTCGTGTGCATCTGTCGCGTCCCCCCTGCGGATGCCGTCGCTGCAGTCAGATCACGCGCTCAGCGACGGTCGTCGGCGCGGAGCCGGGCGACGAGCCGCTCGGCCATGAACTCCTCGGTCTTCTCCATGGACTCGACCGTGCACCCTCCGATGTGCGGCGTGAGGATCAGGTTGTCGTGGTGGCGCGCGTACGCCACGAGCGGTCGGTCGCGCCACGGGGTCGCGCCCTCGTCGGCCAGGACGTCCAGCGCGGCGCCGGCGAGCCGGCCCGATTCGAGCGCGGCGAGCAGGGCCGCCTCGTCCAGCAGCTCGCCGCGCGCGGTGTTCACCAGCCAGGCACCGTCGCGCAGCAGCGCCAGCTCGCGCGCGCCCAGCATCCCGCGCGTCGCGGCGTCGTAGGCGACGTGGAGCGTCACGACGTCCGCGGCGCGCAGCAGCGCGTCGAGCGGGACCAGCGTCACGTCGGGCGACACCGTCTCGGGCGCGACGACGGGGTCGGTCGCCAGCACGCGCACGTC
>DASTRO010000210.1:0-17242 GCA_035761165.1 Gemmatimonadaceae bacterium
GATCCCCGTCGCCCGGTTTCGCGTCCGCCCCGGCCGTCGCGGATGATCCCGCGCCGCCGCGCCCGCCGTCCGCTCGTCACGCTCGCCGCCGTCGCCGCCGTCGCTCTCATCCTGCTCGCCTGCTCACCTGCTCCGCTTCACGCGCAGTACCTCACGCGGCCCGAGCTGCGCTGGCGGACGCTGCGCACCGAGCACTTCGTCTTTCACTTCCCGGCGGAGATGACGGCGTGGACGCGCGACGTGGCGGCGCGCGCGGAGAGCGTGCACGACGCCGTGGCGGCGCTCGTCGGCTACGCGCCGCGGCAGCCGGTGCGGGTGCTGGTGGAGGATCCGAGCAACGTCTCGAACGGCTTCGCCCTCCCCTTCATCGGCGCGCCCACGCTCTTCCTCTGGCCCACCCCGCCGGATCCCTCGTCGATCCTGGCGCACAACCGCGGCTGGGGCGAGGTGCTGGTGACGCACGAGTTCGCGCACGTCGCGCACCTCACGCGCCCGTCGCGCAACGCGCGGCAGCGCCTCCTCTGGCGGCTGCTGCCGGTGGACCTCGGGCCGCTGGCGCGCCGCGCGCCGCGCTGGGTCATCGAGGGCTACGCGACCTACGTGGAGGGCATCCTCACCGGCAGCGGCCGCCCCGCCAGCGCCGGACGCGCCGCCATCCTCCGACAGTGGGCGCTCGAAGGCCAGCTCCCCACCTACGCCCAGCTGAACGGCTCCAGCCGCTTCCTCGGCGGCTCGATGGCCTACCTGGTGGGCTCGGCGTATCTGGACTGGCTCGTCGACCGCGCGGGCGAGGCGAGCCTGCCGCACCTCTGGCGCCGCATGAGCGCGCGGGCCGACCGCGGCTTCGTCGCCGCCTTCGTCGGGGTCTTCGGCGCACCGCCCGAGGAGCTGTACGGCCGCTTCACGGCGGAGCTCACGGGGCGGGCGCTGGCGGTGGAGGACTCGCTGGCCGCGCGCGGCATGGCCGAGGGCGAGCTGGTGCAGCGCCTGTCGCTGGCCACCGGCGCGCCTGCCCTCTCGCCGGACGGCAGCCTGCTCGCCATCGTCCTGCGCCGGCGCGATGCGCCGTCGCGCCTCGTGGTCTGGAGCACGGCGCCCGACACCGCCGCCGAGGCGCGTGCCCGCCGCGCCCGCGACAGCCTGCTGGCGCGCGACCCCGAGGACGTGCCCGCGGTGCCCGGGCGCCCCGCGCCGAAGCGCGCCCTCTTCACGCTGCCCGCCATGGCCGGCCGCAGCCACGAGCAGCCGCGCTTCCTCCCCGACGGCGAGCACCTCCTCGTCGTCCGGTCGGTGCCGCAGGGCGACGGCAGCGAGCGTCCCGATCTCTTCGCCTGGGCGTTCCGCCGGGGCTCGCTGCGGCGCGTGACGCGTGGCGCGGGCATCCGCGAGGCGGACCCGCTGCCGGACGGCACGGCGGCCGTCGGCGTGCGCTGCCGCGGCGGCATCTGCGATCTCGTGCGCGTCTCGCTCCGGGACGGCACGGTGCGCACGATCGTCGCCGGCGCGCCGGACGTGGGCTACTTCCGGCCGCGCGTCGCGCCGGACGGTCGCGAGGTGCTCGTCTCGGTGCACGCGCGCGGACGGTGGCGACTGGCGCTCGTTCCCGTGGCCGGCGGCCCCGCGCGCTTCGTCGGGCCCGAGGACGATGTGAGTCGCTACGGCGCCGACTTCCTCCCCGGCGGCGGCGCCGTCGTCGCCACGTCGGAGCGCGGCGGCATCATGCACCTGGAGCGCATCGACCTCGCCACGGGCGCGGCCGAGCCCATCACGCGCACCTCCGGCGCGCACATCGCGCCGGCGATCGCGCCGGTCGGCGATACGGTGTACTTCCTGGCACTGCACGCCCGTGGCTACGACCTGCGCCGCGTGCGCGCGACCCCGCTCCCGGGCGACGCCGCGACGCTGGCGGCCGCGCTGTATCCCGCCCTGCCGCCGCTCGCTCCACCACCCGCGCCCCGATTCGCCACCGTCGAGCCCCCGCCGGACCATCCGTACGGTCTCGGACCGCGCCTTCACCGCCTCCTCCCCGGCGTGCTCGTCGGGCCGGAGGGCTACGTCGGCATCGCCGCGCTCGACGGCACCGATCCGGTGGGCCGCTTCGCCTGGCTGCTGCAGGGCGCCGTCGGCACGCCCGGCAGCTGGCAGGGCGCCGCGCTCGCCGCCGAGCTGCGCACGGGAACGCCCTGGCTGCGCGCGGACCTGTTCGCCCTCCGTCACGCGCCCTCGCGACAGCGCGAGGGCGGGATCGCGCGCGCCGCCGCGGGCACGGCCCTCGACGTCGGTTACGACGGCGGCGCGCTCGGCGCCTCGCTGCGGCGCGACCACGGCAGCTGGTCCTACGCGGCCAACGCCGGCGCCTCGGCCGGCGTGCTCGACCCGCTCGACGACGACGCGCCACGCACGGGGCGCACGCTCGCCCGGGCCGGCGGCACGCTGGGCCTGCGCTGGCAGCGCGACCGCACCCTGGTGGCGTCGAGTCTCGGCGTGCGCGCCGCCGCGGGCCGCACCGGCGATGCCACGTGGACGCGCGGGCGCGTGGACGCGGCGCTCACGTTGCGCGGCTTCGGTCTGGGGCTCCGCGCGTCGGCCGCGGTCGGCGTCGTGTCGGCCGATGCGCCGACGTTCGAGCGCTTCGCGGTCGGCGGCCAGCGACCACCGCTCGGCCCGCCGCAGCTGCTCGACCAGCGCTGGAGCGTGCCCACGCTGCCGCCCGCCGTGGCGGTGGGGCGGCGGCTGCTGGGCTACCGCGGGGAGACCGACCTGCTCGGGCTTACCGCCTACGTCGCGGCCGCCGGCGCCGGCGAGCGATGGCGCGCGCCGCACCGCGTCGTCGGCATCGAGCGCGAGCTCGCACTGCCCGCCATCGCCTTCGTGGCCGTGCCCGCCGTGCGCATCCTGGGCGGCGTGGCGCGCTCGCTGGACGAGCCCTTCCGCCACCGCACGCGTGCCTATCTGTCGGTGAGCTATGACCCATGACCCACTGACGCCGCACCGCGCGCCAGCCGGTCGGTCGGCCAGCCGCGCCCGATGACCACGCCGCTGCGCCGGCCCGCGGCGCGCCCGGGCGGCCCGCTGCCGCCCTGGCGCGACCGGCTCCGCGCCGTTCGCTACGTGCCGCCGCTGCTGCGCATGGTGTGGAGCACGCATCGCGGCTACGCGGTCGCCATGCTCGTCCTGCGCGTCCTGCGCGCCTTCGTGCCGCTGGCCACGCTCTGGGTGGGCAAGCTGATCATCGATCGGGTGATCGCGCTGCGCGCCGAGGCGGCGCCGGCGTGGGCGACCCTGTGGGAGCTCGTCGCCCTCGAGCTCGGGATCGTCGTCGCCGGGGAGCTGCTCACGCGCGGCTCGCAGCTCGTCGAGAGCCTGCTCGGCGACCTCTTCTCCAACCGCGTGAGCGTGCGCCTCATGGAGCACGCGGCCACGCTGGACCTCGCGCAGTTCGAGGATCCGGCGTTCTACGATCACCTGGAGCGCGCCCGCCGGCAGACGGTGGGACGCATCGGGCTCCTCGCCCAGCTGCTCGGCATGGGGCAGGACCTGCTGACGCTCCTCTCGCTGGGCGGCGCGCTCGTGGCCTACAACGCGTGGCTGCTCCTCCTCCTCGCCGTCTCCGTGGTCCCGGGCTTCCTGGGCGAGACGCACTTCGCGGCACTGGGCTACTCCCTGCTCTTCCGCTGGACGCCCGAGCGGCGGCAGCTCGACTACCTGCGCATGGTGGGGGCGAGCGACCGCACGGCCAAGGAGGTGCAGATGTTCGGCCTCGCGCCGTGGCTCACGGAGCGCTACCGCGTGCTGGCCGACCGCTTCTACGCCGAGAACCGCGCGCTCTCCATCCGGCGCGCGGTGGTGAGCAGCCTCCTCTCGCTGTTCAGCACGGCCGGCTACTACGGCGCGTACGTGGTGATCATCGTGCGCACCGTGCAGGGCGTGCTGAGCATCGGCACCCTCACCTTCCTGGCGGGCGCCTTCGCGCGCAGCCGCGATCTGGTGCAGCGGCTGCTCACCGGGGCGAGCAGCGTCTTCGAGCAGGCGCTCTACCTGCGCGACCTCTTCGTCTTCTTCGAGATGCGGCCGAGCATCGTCTCGGGCCCGCGCGCGCTGCGGGTGCCGCAGCCCATCCGCGAGGGGATCGTCTTCGAGGACGTCGGCTTCCGCTATCCGGGCAGCGACCGGTGGGCGGTGCGCCACGTCAGCTTCACGCTGCGCCCGGGTGAGCGCGTCGCCCTGGTGGGCGAGAACGGCGCCGGCAAGACGACGATCACGAAGCTCGTCGCGCGACTCTACGACCCGAGCGAGGGGCGCATCCTGCTCGACGGGGTGGACCTGCGCGAGTACGACCTGGTGTCGCTGCGCGCCGCGATCGGCGTGATCTTCCAGGACTTCGTGCGCTACGACTTCCGCCTCGAGGAGAACATCGGGGTGGGACGGATCACCACGGCCGGCGACTACCTGGACGTCTCCATGCGCGCGGACGACGGCGCGGCGGCGGCGGACGCCGGACTGCCGGTGCTCCCGGAGATCGTCACGTCGGCGGAGCGGTCGCTGGCCGCCACGCTCCTGCCACGGCTGCCGCGCGGCTACCGGCAGATGCTCGGCCGCCGCTTCGAGGAGGGGGTGGACCTGAGCGGCGGGGAGTGGCAGAAGGTGGCGCTCGGCCGTGCCTACATGCGCGACGCGCAGCTCCTCATCCTCGACGAGCCCACGGCGGCGCTCGACGCGCGCGCCGAGTTCGAGGTGTTCGAGCGCTTCGCGGAGCTGATGCGCGGCCGCATGGCCATCCTCATCTCGCACCGCTTCTCGACCGTCCGCATGGCCGACCGCATCCTCGTGCTGCGCGACGGCACGATCATCGAGGCGGGCACGCACGAGGCGCTGATGGCGCAGCAGGGCCTCTACGCGGAGCTGTTCACGATGCAGGCGGCAGGGTATCGGTGAGAGGAAGCAGGAAGCAGGAAGCAGGAACACCCACGGGACGCGATTACGCGCACCCCCTGCTTCCTGCTTCCTGCTTCCTGCTTCCTGCTCCCTGCTTCCTGCTTCCTGCTTCCTGCTTCCTGCCTCTCCCCGCGTGACAGCGCGCACGGCGGCCGGTATCTTCGTCAGCGACCGCGCCCGCGCCTGGCGCGAAACCCACCCGCTCACGCCGCCCATTTCCGGAGGAACCCCGCATGGCCGCCGACGTCATCGACTATCGACTCATCGGCGACGACCTGCAGGCGGTCGTCGTGACCCTGGACCCCGGCGAGGCGGTGATCGCCGAGGCCGGGGGGATGATGTACATGCAGGACGACATCCGCATGGCCACCACGCTCGACGCCAACAACTCCGGCGGCGGGCTGTTCGGCAAGCTGCTGGGCGCGGGCAAGCGGCTGCTCACCGGCGAGTCGTTCTTCATCACGATGTTCGCCAACGACGGGCGGCAGCGGCGCGACGTCGCCTTCGCCGCGCCGTTCCCGGGCAAGATCCTCCCCGTGGACCTGCGGGAGTGGGGCGGGACGCTGATGGCGCAGAAGGACTCGTTCCTCTGCGCCGCGCGCGGCATCGACATCGACATCGCCTTCACGCGCCGCATCGGCGCCGGCTTCTTCGGCGGCGAGGGATTCATCCTGCAGCGGCTCAGTGGCGACGGCCTGGCCTTCCTGCACGCCTCGGGCACGCTCACCAGCATCGACCTGCAGCCGGGCGAGTCGCTGCGCGTGGACACCGGGTGCCTGGTCGCCTTCCAGCCGTCGGTGAGCTACGACATCCAGATGGTGCCGGGAGTGAAGACGGCGCTCTTCGGCGGTGAGGGGCTCTTCTTCGTGCGGCTCACCGGGCCGGGACGCGTCATCCTGCAGACGCTCCCCTTCTCGCGCCTGGCCGACCGGATCATCGCCGCCGCGCCGCGCGCCGGCGGACAGCGCCGCGGCGAGGGGAGCGTGCTCGGCGCGCTGGGCGGGCTGCTCGACGGCGACAACGGCTGACGCGGCCGCCGGTCGGTGCGCAGCGCGGGGGGCGGGCGGCCATCGAGCCACCCGCCCCCCGCGCGCGCCGGCCCCGCGGCGCCTCAGCGCCGTTCGGGCTCCGCCTCCCCGCCCGCCGTCCCGTCTTCGGGCGCCACCGGGCCGTCGCTCTCCTCCTCCATCACCGGCACGCTGATCTGGCCAGCGTCCACCTCGCCGACGACGTCGGGGTGCTCGTCACGCTCGGTCATCGCGCCACCCACGCCCGCCAGGTAGGCGAAGTCCTCCGGCTCCTGCTCGGCGTCGTCGTCGCGCATCGGCGCGGCGAAGCGGCGCTCGTCGTAATGCTCGTGGTCGTAGAAGCGCTCGTCGTCCGCGAGGTCGGCCGCCTCACCCCCGGCGATGCTGCGGCGCACGTGCACCTCGTACTCGCGCGTCACGATGTCGCCGTCGACGCTCGTCAGCTCCAGCAGCGACGCCGTCGTCACCGTCGGCACGACGACGGCGTCCCGCTCCCGGTCGATGCGGGCGAGCCCGATCGGCACGTGCACCGGGCGCGACGCGCCCACCCCGCTCGACGCGTCCACCACCAGGTAGCGCGCCCGGCCGGCGTCGGGGTCGATGAGCAGCTCCCGCACGCGGCCCAATGTGTCGCCGTCGGAGCCCAGCACGGGCCAGCCCCGCACGTCGGGGAGGCCGCGCGAGACCTCGTAGTCGCGCGCCTCGCCGAGAGGCACCAGGCGCTGGCGTTCGTCGTCCATCGACCATCTCCGCGGAAGGGGTCACATGGCGCCGTACGACGGTCGTACGGCGCGTCATCGGCCCCGCTGCGGGGCAAGAAGCATGCACCCCACGCCGCGCCCTGCACCGTCGTACCCGTGCCGCCGGCGCCGCCGCGCGCGTCGCCACGCGAGCGGGGCGAGTGCAGGCTCCCACGCCCCTGCGAGCCCGGGGCAGCCTGGCGCGTCACTTGCAACCCATTGCCGTGACTACACTTGCGAACTCATCCTTGAATCATGGAGGCAGCATGGCGGACGATCGCGACCGCATGGGCACGACGGGCTCCACCGGCTCGGCGAGCGGCATCGACTGGAGCACCGAGGACGCCTACTGGCAATCCAACTACAGCAGCCGCCCCTACGCGACGGCCGACCGCAACTACGGGTATTACCAGCCCGCCTACCGGTACGGCACCGAGGCGGCCACCCGCTATCGCGGCCGCAACTGGAGTGACGTCGAGAGCGAGCTGCGCAGCGGCTGGGACACGTACGAGCACCGCGGCCGCGAGCACGGCCAGTCCACCTGGGAGAATATGAAGGACGCCGTGCGCGACGCATGGGACCGGGTGACGGGGCATCACCACGGTAGCCGGTGAGACCGGAGACGGCAGGCACCAGGCTGCAGGCGCTAGGGAACACCCTCGGGAGGCTCGTCGCCTCCCCTTGAACCTGGAGCCTGGAGCCTGCCGCCCTCCCCTCACTCCTTCGGCAGCGGCTGTCGCACCAGCTCGCCGATCCCAGTGGCGCGAAGCGTCGGCTCCACCGAGGCGCGGTCGCCCACCACGACGATCGCCAGGTGCGAGGGATCGATGTACTGGCGGGCCACGCGCTGCACGTCCGCCTGGGTGACGGCGGCGATGCCGGCCGAGTAGTGGTCGTAGTAGTCGAGCGGCAGGTCGTAGAGCGCGATCGGGACGAGCTGGTTGGCGATGTCGCCCGTCGTCTCGAAGTCGCCGGGGAGCTGGAGCTGCAGGTAGCGCTTCGTCTTCTGCAGCTCGTCCTGCGGCACCGTGTCGCGGATGGCGCGCAGCTCGCGCATGAACTCGATGAGCGCCGAATCCGTCTTCGCGGCCACGATCTCGCCGCGCGCCGTGAACGGGCCGGGCATGCGGCGCATCGAGAAGGAGGAGCCGGCGCCGTAGGTGTAGCCGTGCGTCTCGCGCAGGTTCTGATTCAGCCGGCTGGTGAAGGAGCCGCCGAGCACCGTGTTCATGACGAGCAGCGGGAAGTAGTCGCGCGTCGAGCGCGCCACTCCGATCCCGCCGATGCGCACCGACGACTGCGCCGCACCGGGCTTGTCCACCAGGATGATGCGGGTCGGGCCGGCGGAGGGCGCGGCGGCGGCGGTCACCGCGGGCACGTCGCGCCGCTCCCAGTCACCGAAGAGCGCGCCGACGCGGCGCGCGACGTCGTCCGGCTGCACGTCGCCGACGACGATGAGCACCGCGTTGTTGGGCCGGTAGTAGCGCTCGTAGAAGCCGCGCACGTCGGCGCCGGTGATGGCGCGCGTCGTCGCCTCCGTGCCGGTGAGCGGGCGGCCGTAGGGATGCTCGTCGCCGAACACCGCGGCGGGGAAGACCCGGTCGGCGATGGCCGGCCCGCGGTCACGGAGCTGGACCAGCTGGGTGAGCCGCTCGGCGCGCAGCCGCTCCAGCTCCTTGGCCGGAAAGGTGGGGCGGAGCGCGACGTCGGCGAAGAGCGCCAGGGCGCTGTCGAGCCGCGCCGTGGGCGCGTGCAGCGACACGCTGGAGAGGTCCCAGCCACTGCCGGTGGACAGGTCCACGCCGAGGTAGGCTTCCTGATCGGCGATGGCCAGCGCGTCGCGGCCGCCGGCGCCCTCGTCGAAGAGCGACGCGGTGAGCGTGGCCAGCCCCGTGCGATCGGCCGGATCGGCCTCGGCCCCGGTGCGTACGACGAGCACCAGATCGGCCACCGGCAGCTCGTGGTGCTCCACGACGAGCAGGCGGAGTCCGTTGGGGAGCGTCCGCTCGACGACCGGCGGGACGGTGAGCGGCTTCGGCTCGGGGAGCTCGGGCGGCCGTGTCGGGAAGCCGACCGTGTCGGCGACGGCGGCGCGCCGGAGCGACGGCGCCGCCACCGTGTCGCGCGTGGCGGCGCCGTCGCGGGCCGCCGCGCTGTCGCGCCCGGTGGAGGTGGTGGGCGTGGCCGTGCGCGCGCCGGAGGCGTCCGGCGGCGGCGCGGCCTGCGGCGAGTGGGCGCAGCCCGCGGCTGCGGCGAGGGCGACGAGCGCCGGGAGCAGGACGCGGGCGCTCACTGGGCCACCCCCGTCACCATGAGCGAGCGCCGGCCCTGCGGCACCACGGTGAGCGTCACCCGCGGCTGGCGCAGGTACTGCCGCGCCACCCGCTGCACGTCGGCCGCGGTCACCGCGTCGTAGCGGGCGGCGTCCTGCCGCGCGTAGTCCGGCGTGCCGACGAAGTAGTCGTAGTAGTTCAGCTGGTCGGCCTTGCCGAAGACGCTGGCCAGGCGGCTCAGCATCCGGCTCTGGAAGGTGTTGCGCGCCCGCTCCAGCTCGCGTGCGTCGATGCCGTCGCGCGTGAGCTTCGCGATCTCCTCGTTGACGAGCCGCTGCATCTCCGTGGGGGTGTGGCCCGGCTTGGGCGTGACGACGATCTGGAACATGCCGTCCAGCCGCGCGCTCCAGTTGCTGGCACTGACGTCCTGCGCCGCCTGCAGCTCGTAGACGAGCCGCCTGTAGAGCCGCGAGTTCTTGTCACCCGCCAGCACGTAGGCCAGCACGTCGAGCGCCGCGTCGTCGGCGTGGAAGGCCTTCACGCCGTGCCACGTGTCGTAGACGCGCGGCAGCTGCACGCGATCCTCCAGCACGAGGAAGGTGTCGCGCGGCACGCGCACCTCGGGCACCGTGGGACGCGGCGGGATCGTCGGGCCGCGCGGGATGCCGCCGAAGTAGCGCGTGATCCACGCCTTCACCGAGTCGGGCCGGAAGTCGCCGGCGATGGCGATGGAGGCGTTGTTGGGCGCGTAGTAGGTGCGGAAGAAGCCCTGCACGTCCGCCAGCGTCGCGGCGCTGAGGTCCGCCATCGAGCCGATGACGTCCCACGAGTACGGGTGCTCGGGCGGGAAGAGCGCCGCCAGGATCGTCTCGTCGGCGCGGCCGTAGGGGACGTTGTCCACCCCCTGCCGGCGCTCGTTCTTCACGACGTCGCGCTGCAGGTCGAGCTTGGGCTGGTCCATCGTCGGCAGGAGGTGCCCCATGCGGTCGGCCTCCAGCCAGAGCGCGAGCGGCAGCGCGTGGGAGGGCATCCACTCGTAGTAGTTGGTGCGGTCCTGCGTCGTGGAGCCATTGTTGTTGGCGCCGGCCGACTCCAGCCAGACGTCGAAGGATCCCACCGGCACGTGCTGCGAGCCCATGAACATGATGTGCTCGAAGAGGTGCGCGAAGCCGGTGCGCCCCCGCTGCTCGTCGCCCGAGCCGACATGATACCAGACGTCGACGGCGACGAGGGGGACGGAGTGGTCCTCGTGGAGGATCACCTGGAGCCCATTGGGCAGGGTGAACGTCTCGTACGGGATCGCCGGCACCCCCTGCCCGGCCGCCGGGCGGCCGGGCGCGAGGAGGGCGAGCGCCGCGGCGACGACCGCGGCCTGGGGAGCGATGCGACGGGCACGCTTCACGGGAGCTGCCTCCGGTGATCGACGGCGTGGGCTGGTGGGGAAAACGAAAACGCACCGCAGAGGATGCGGTGCGGTGCGGCGTGCTGGCAATGGCGCAGGGTCCCGGGCCACCGGGCGGCGGAGGCGAACGCCGCCACCCGGTCGCGTGCTACAGGTCCACCGGCCGCCGCGGCTGGAAGGAGCGCGGCGTCACCTCGACGCGCCGGATCTCGTCCAGCGCCAGGGTGCGGAACTCGTTGCGCAGGTACGAGAAGGCGATGAGCCGTCCGTCCTGGATGGCGTACGGCTCGAGCTCGCGCTCGTAGCACCGTCCGCCGGGGGTACACTCGAACTGGATGAGCACGCGGCGCTGCTCGCGGCCAGCCTCGCGAATGATGTCCTCGAAGTGCGTCATGCCTTCCTCCGGAGGGCAAGGGTGGTCGTGGCGACGCCTCGCGGCGTCAGTGGGATCGCTACACAGCCTCCATCGACGGCGGCGGCCGGATGGGCCGCCGCACACCTGAGAAGTGAGATTGTGAGGGGACGCCGGCCGATGCCGGCCCTCCTTCGTAGTATCTCCCCGGGCCAGCCCCCGGCGCAACCCGGGGCGTCCGATCGTGTCCGCGGGGCGACGTCCGCGATACGGCGACGGGCCACCCGTGCCGAGTGGCGCGGCGCCCTGGCGGAACGCCGCGACCCCGGTTAGGGTACGGGGCAGCGTCGCGAATGCCGCGACGGGGAATGCCCCATGTCGAACCCTGCAGCGAGGAGGTGATCCATTGTCTACGTCTTCCAGTAACATTCGGGTCGCCGCGGCCGCCTGACCAGCTCACGGTAGGTTGCGCACCGGCGCCCGAATGATGGGAAGCCGGTACATCGGGGGGATTCGCGGTCGAACGGGCACCGCGGGTCTCCCCGCTTCCATTTCCCGGCCACCCGGTTCCGCCCGCGCGCGACCCCGGCCGCTGCCGGCCCTCAGGACGCGCCGCCCCGCGCCACGACGCGCGCGAGGTTCTCCGGATTGAAGAAGGCCGCGCGCGGCGTCATCCCCTCGTAGGCCAGGAAGAAGCGGTTCGTCTCCTCCTGGTGGCCGCGCAGCGCGGCGCGCAGGCGGCGCGTCTCGGTCGGCATCGGCCGGAACTGCGCCATCTGCAGGTTCTGCTGATAGTCGTCCAGGGATGCCGCGTTCCGGCGCGGCTCGTAGTCCGCCAGCGCGGCGTCGAGCGGTCGGCGCCCGCTCAGCCCCTCGTCCAGCGCCTCCGCCAGCAACTCGGCATCCCGCAGCGCGTCGCAGATGCCCAGCGCGAGGTACGGATCCTTGTGGCACCCCGCGTCCCCCACCAGCGCCCACCCCGGACCGGCCGGCGCGCGGAGGAAATTGGGCACGTCGGTCGCGCCGTAGAAGCGCTCCACGCGCCGTCCGCCCCGCACGCGCGCGGCGAGCGGGGGGATCCGGTCCACCACCGCCATGAAGGCCCGCTCGAGGTCGGCGCGCACCGCGGGGAGCTCGGCGACGTCCCAGGCGATGAACACCGCCGTGAGGTCGTGGTTGGTCGGGAAGACGAGCGTGACGCTGCGGCCACGGACGTACACCTCGAGCCCGTCGGGCGGCACGTCGCTCCAGTAGGACCAGTACCAGCAGGTGAGGGGCGGCGTTGTCTCGTACGCGCGCGCGCCGACGGCGCGCGCGAGCCGCGAGTGCCGTCCGTCCGCGCCGACGACCACGGTGGCGCGCTCCGCGGCGCTGCCGCCCTCACGCCTGGATCGTCCGCGAATGCCCACGACGCGACCATCCTCGGCGATGAACTCCTCCACCGCGAAGGCGTCGCGCAGCTCGGCCCCGGCCTCCACGGCGGCCTCCACGAGCACCCGGTCGAGCGCCACGCGCCGCGGACCGTAGCCCAGCGCCACGCCGTCGACGGCCAGCCCGCGGCCGGTCAGCGGGAAGTCGTCGGCGTCGATCGTCATCGACGTGACGGCGGGGCAGTTCGTCGCCACGATGCGGTCGAGCAGCCCCCACTGCTGCAGCCGCCGGGGGCCGTGTCGATGGATGAAGTGGCCGTGCGGGATGTCGCTCGGGAAGGTGGCCCGGTCGACGAGGAGGACGCGGTGCCCCTTCCGCGCCAGCAGCATGGCGGTGGCCGCCCCGGCGCACCGCGCTCCGACGACGATTACGTCGAGCATGCTCACCTCCAGTCCGTCCACATGGGCCGCGTCCGGCGAGGGTCGCATCCGCCTCATGCGCCGAGGTCGGCGGCGGCACGCCGGTCGGGGACGCGCCGCTGCCACGATCGGGGCATCCGGGCCGGCGGCGCAAGAGCGGAGCGCGATGCTCGGCGCGCCGGCCCAGCCCGCCCACGAGCGGCCGACGGCGGCGTGCCCCTCCCGACGCGACGCTGCCGAGCCGGCCCTCGCCGGAACGCTACTCCGGGAGCGGACGTGCCGGGATGCGCGTCGTCGCTGGCGGCACGCCGGCGCGGCGCGACAGCCAGTCGAGCAGGCGCGGGCCGGCCAGCCGCACCACCACGGCGAGCGTGCCGAAGCGCAGCATCCGGCCGGCCACCAGCGCCGGGACGAACAGGGCGACGGGGACGCCGAACGCCCCCGCCCCGATGCACACGGCCTTGCTCGGCAGCGGCGAGATGGTGCTCAGCAGCACGAGCAGCCAGCCGCGCCGCTCGAAGGCCGCGCGGCTGGTGTCCAGCATCCGGTCGCTCACCCCCACCAGGTGGAGGAGCGGCCGGCCCACCTCGTCGAACGCCTGCGCGCCGATGCCGTAGGCCAGCAGCCCGCCCGCGCTCGTCCCGGCCACTGCCCAGAGGGCCAGGCGGAGCGCGGCGCCGGGGTCGGCGACGGCGAGCGGCAGGAAGACGGCATCCGTGGGGCCCGGCATGACCGAGCCCTGCAGGAAGCCCCACCCCCCGACCGACGCGCCGCCCCACCCCGACTCCGCCCAGCGGTGGAAGCGGGCGATGAGGCGGTAGACCCGCCGCGCCAGCCAGCCGGCGCCGGCCGCGTCGCGCGTCAGCGGCTCCCCGTGTAGCTGATCCGGTAGACGCGCCCGCCCCGGTCGTCGGCGACGAGGAGCGAGCCGTCGGACGCCTGCGCGAGCCCCACCGGCCGGTGCTCGGCCGCCTGTCGCGAGGCGCTGCCGGCGCCGGCGCCGGGGAAGCCCGAGGCGAACACCTCGTACTGCCCGGCGGCCTGCCCGTCACGCAGCGGCTGGAAGGTCACGTTGAAGCCCGCCTGGGCGCCGGACCGGTTCCACGACCCGTGGAAGGCGATGAAGACGCCGTCGTGATAGCGCGCCGGGAACTGGCGGCCGTCGTAGAAGAGCAGCCCGAGCGGCGCCCAGTGCCCTGGAAAGACCGCCACCGGCGCCTTGACGCTCGCGCACCGCCCCACCTCGCTGCCGTCGCCGCCGTACTCCGGGGCGAGCACCATCCGCTGGTGGTCCGTGCTGTAGTAGCAGTAGGGCCAGCCGAAGTCGTCCCCCTGGTTCACCTGCAGCAGCTCCTCACCCGGGTTCTCGCTCCCCGCGCGCTCGTCGAACAGCTCCCCCCAGTTCTCGTGCAGCTGGTCGCGGCCGTTCTGCGCCGCCCAGAGCTCGCCGCCCGGCCCCAGCGCCAGGGCGACGGCGTTGCGAATCCCCGTCGCGAAGCGCGCGTCGGGGGAGAAGCGCTGCCCGGTGCGGTTGGCGTCGAAGCGCCAGATGCCGGCCCGCGTCTCGAGCTCGGTGCACGGGTCGTGGCCTTTCGATCCCTCCTGCCGGTCGGCGACCTGGCAGGCGTTGGTGCGCGAGCCGATGTTCACCAGCAGGTTCCCGCGGCCGTCGAGGACGAAAGTGTGCGCCTGGTGCCCCCCGGTGGGCAGCCCCGAGACGATCGTGTCGGCCGCGCCGGCAGGGCGCATCGCGTCCGCCGGCAGGCGGTAGCGGAGGATCGCCCCGGTGGCGTCGATGTAGAGGTTCTCGCCGTCCAGCCGGATCCCGGTGCCGCCGGCCGGGCCGAAGCTCGCGCGCACGTCGGCGCGGCCGTCGCCCGTCGTGTCGCGCAGCACGACCACGCCGCCGGAGTCTCCCCGCGGCACGCGCATCCGCATGACGAGCACGTCCCCGTTCGGCCGGACGGCGAGATGGCGTGGGCCGCCCAACTCGTCGGCGTAGACCGCGGCGCAGAAGCCGTCCGGGAGGGTGAGGCCGGCGTCATCGTCGGCGCAGGCGGCGGGCTGGGCCGGGACGATCGAGTCCGCGGCGGTGGACGTGCGCGCCGCGACGCTGCTGTCGGCGAGGGCGGAGTCCGCGGCCCCGGCGTCGCGGCCGGCGCAGCCGACCAGCACGGCCAGCGGCAGGATGGGCAGGAGGACCAACGCCGCGACGACGCGGCCGGGCCGCCGATCGTGGCGGGGTACGGGTGCGCGATGCCGGGAGGAAGCGTGCATGGGAACGGGGGCTGGGTCCGCCCCGCATCGGGCAGTGCGGACGTGGAGGTGGTGCTGCCGCGACCGTGACGCCGGTGCGCCGGCGTGTGGTCGCCGGCGCACGCAAACGCTACGCCCCGGCCGGCCCGCTCGCCAGCGGCGGCCGACGCGCGGCCGACGCGCGGCCGACGCGCGGCCGACGCCGGTCGAAGTTGCACGGGTCGGTGCCGCTCGTCCACGAACGTCACTAATCTCCAACGCGAGCCCTCGACAGGCACCAGGCCGCCGCATCGCGGTGGCAACCTCGCGGCCCCAGTGGTGTAGGAGCCGCCGCGCCCTCTGGTGCCTACCCCACGTCACCGACGTGCCATCCTGGAACGCCGCGGCCATGCCGCGGTGGTCGCGGCCGCCATGCGTCGCCGCGTCTCGCCCGTCCCGTCCGTCACGCCCGAGCTTCAGATGTCCTCCCCCACCCCGCGCAGCACCCCCGCCGTGAGAGGTCGCGGCGCCAGCCGCCGCCCGCTCCGCGAGCGCCGCCGCGTCGCCCGCCTCTTCGTCCGGCCCGGCGTTCGTGGCCCGCTGCGCTTCTGGCCGCTGGTCCTCATGCTGCTCACCCTCGCCGCCGCGGGGACGCTGGCCTGGCACGCCGCCACCGTGCGCGCCACCGCGCCGGCCAGCGTGCCGTACTCCGAGCTGGCTGCCGTCCTGGCCAGGGGCGGGGTGAGCGAGCTCAGCGTCGAGCGCGGCGGCAGCCGCCTCGTCGCCACGCTCGAGGCCGCGCGCCAGGTGGGCGACTCCATGGTCACGCGCGTCGCCGCCGACGTGCCCGCCCGTGCCGTCTCGCTGCAGGACCTGGAGCGGTGGAGCCACGCCGGCACGGTGGTGGAGGTGAACGGCACGTCCGAGGAGCGCGGGCCGCTGCAGTGGCTGCAGGGCCTCGTCCTGCTGGCCGCGCTCGGCGTGGTGGGCGTGGTGCTCTTCCGCCAGCGCGGCGTGTCGAGCGCGACCCGCTTCATCCCCACCCCGCCCTCCCGCCAGCTCACGCTGGCCAGCGTCGGCGGCGCGCGGGAGGCGCAGGCCGACCTGCGCGACGTCATCGCCTACCTCAAGCACCCCGAGCGCTTCCACGCGCTGGGGGCCCGCTGCCCGCGCGGCGTGCTCCTCATCGGCCCGCCGGGCACCGGCAAGACGCTGCTGGCGCGCGCCGTGGCCGGCGAGGCGGGGTGCCCGGTGATCATGGCCGCCGGCTCGGACTTCAACGAGATGTACGTCGGCGTCGGTGCCGGCCGCATCCGCGCGCTGGCCAAGCGGGCGCGCGAGTCGGCGCCGTGCATCGTCTTCATCGACGAGTTCGACTCGCTGGGCGGTCGGCGCGGCCGGCCCAACCGCTCCGGCGAGGAGGAGGTGACGCTCAATCAGCTCCTCGTCGAGATGGACGGCATGGCCGGCAGCGAGGGCGTGGTCTGGATGGCCGCCACCAATCGCGAGGACATGCTCGATCCCGCCGTGCGCCGGCCGGGCCGCTTCGACCGCGTGGTGGAGGTGCCCCTCCCGACCGCCGTGGACCGCCTCGAGATCTTGCGCATCCACGCCCGGCAGGCGCCGCTCGGCGACGACGTGGATCTGGAGCGCCTGGCGCAGCTCACCGTGGGGCATTCCGGCGCCGAGCTCGCCAACCTGCTGAACGAGGCGGCCATCCTGGCCGTGCAGGACGACGCCCCGCGCATTCACGCCCGCCACATCGAGGCGGCGCGCGACAAGATCCTCCTCGGGCGCATCCGCGCCGGCGTGGTGGTGAGCGAGGCCGAGCGGCGGCTCATCGCCATCCACGAGGCGGGGCACGCCGTGGTCGGGCTCGTCGCCTGCCCGGAGGACCGCCTGCACAAGGTGACCATCGAGCCGCGCGGTCGGTCGCTCGGCGCCGCGCACTTCGCGCCGGAGAACGATCGCCACCTGTACCCCCGCCACTACCTGGAAGGGATCATCGCCAAGGCGCTCGGCGGTCGTGCCGCGGAGCTCGTCTTCCTCGGCGCCGACAAGGTCACCTCCGGCGCCGGCAGCGACCTGGTGCAGGCGACCAGCATCGCCCGGCGGATGGTCGGCGAGTTCGGCATGAGCAGCGAGGTCGGCCTGATGAGCGCCGACCCGGCGGCGCACGGCGGACAGCCGAGCGCTCAGCTGCTGGGCAAGATCGACGCGGCCGTGCACAAGCTGCTCGAGACGCAGATGGCGCGCGCCGAGTCGATCGTCACCGAGCACAAGGCGGCAGTGAGCGCCATCGCCGACGCGCTGCTCGCCCGCGACGTGCTGCCGGCCGACGCGGTGCACCGCATCGCGGCCGCGCACGGCGTCCCGCTCGGCCCGCTGGCCACTCCGTCTGCGCTGGCAGAGGGAGGGGTGGAGGAGAGCGCCGTGGCCGCCTTCGCGAGCACGCGCCTGGCCGGTCTCGACTGACCCGCGCCCGTC
>DASTRO010000211.1:0-2451 GCA_035761165.1 Gemmatimonadaceae bacterium
CGGCATGAACTGGTACTCGTCGCCGAAGTAGCGGTCGTCGCGGTTCGTGCGCGTCGGCACGCGCGCCGTCACGGACGCGTCCAGCTCCGAGGGGTCGAGCCCCCACTGCTTGCGCGTGTAGTTGCGGAAGAACTTCTGGTACAGCTCCCGGCCCACGCGGCTCACGACCACGTCCTCCGAGGTGCGCACCGGGGTGCGTGGCTCGGCCACACTGGCGAGGAACTCCTCGACCTCGAACGCCGTCAGGCGCAGGCCGTAGAGCTGGTTGATGGTGTCCAGGTTGATGGGGAGGGGGAGGAGCTGGCCGTCCACACTCGCCCGCACGCGGTGCTCGTAGCGGCGCCACTGCGTGAAGCGCGAGAGGTACTCGAAGACCGGCCGCGAGTTGGTGTGGAAGATGTGCGGCCCGTAGCGGTGCACCAGCAGCCCGGCGTCGTCGTGGTGGTCGTAGGCGTTGCCACCGACGTGATGCCGACGGTCGACGACGAGCACGCGCTGGCCGGCGACGCTGGCCAGCCGCTCGGCCAGTACCGCACCGGCGAAGCCGGCCCCGACGACGAGGTAGTCGAACGGCGCGCGGCGCGTCATGGGGCCGCCTCGGGGCTGGCGGCGGTCGCCACGCCGGGGGCGCCGCGCCGCTCCCGGACCGGCCAGGTCACCACCGGCCGGGCGTCGGGGCCGCCCAGCACCGCCAGGAGCTCGGCGCGCATTCGCGCCCAGGTGCGGTCCCACGAGTCGCGCGCCAGGAAGGCATCGGCGCGGGCGAGCCAGGCCATGCGCGCGGCCGCCGGCTCGGCGAGCGCCGCCTCGATCGCCGCCACGAAGCCGGCGGCATCGTCGGCGATCCGCACCAGCCCCTGGTCGGCGTACGTGCGCACGACGTCGGTCACGCCGGTGGACACCACCGGCAGCCCGGCGGCCAGGTACTCGGGCGTCTTGGTGGGGCTGATGAAGCGCGTGGCCTCGTTCCGGGCCCAGGGCATCATCGCCACCTGCCAGTGCGCGGCGTACGCCGGCAGCTCGGCGTACGGCCGCCCGCCCAGGTAGTGAAGGTTCGGGCGCTGCGGCAGGTCGGCGGGGGCGATCTTGACCACCGGCCCGAGGAGGACGAGCTGCCAGTCGGGGCGCGCGTCCGCCACCGCGGCCACGAGCGCGGTGTCCATCCGCTCGTCGATCACGCCGAAGAAGCCGATGCGCGGCCGCGGGACGGCCTGCTGGTCGACCGGCTCGGGGAGCACGCCGCGCGCGCGCGCGAAGTGGCGCGCGTCCACGCTGCTCGGAAAGAGGTGCACGTTGGGGTGCCGGTGACGCTTCGCTTCATAGAGGCTGCGGCCCCCGGTGAAGACGACGTCGGCCCGCGCGTAGAGCTCGGCCTCGCGCTCGAGGAGCGCCGGCGGCGCGAAGCGGAAGAGCGACAGCTCGTCCATCACGTCGTAGATGGTGGCCAGCGGCCGCAGGTGCCGCGTGAAGCCGAGCGCCATCGGCGTGTAGTACCAGAGCAGGTAGTGCCGGCACCCCTGTGAGGTGAGCAGCGCGTCGAGCAGGGCGGTCAGCGCGGCGTCGGCGGCCGCACCGGTGCAGTCGCCGGGCAGATGCGGCACCACGACGTGGATCCCCTCCGGCGTGGCGTGCATCGCCAGGCGCGGCGCGCCGTCGCCGGTCACCGGCTCCTCGACGTAGAAGACCCGGTGGCGGCGCGCGGCGCGGCTCAGGAGGTGGTGGGGGCGCTGGAAGACGAAGTCCCAGCGCAGGTGCGAGAGACAGACGATGTCCGGCGCGGCGGGTGACTGCGGCGCGCGGTCGGCGAGCTGGTGGGTGAGCACGCTTGATCCTCGTGGGAGTCATCGACGGACGCTGCTGGCGAACGCACCACCACGAGGCTGCGGCGCCGCGGCACCGGACGGTGCCGGCGGTCAGTCGTGCGTCATATGTTTCAAGGGTCGTGCCGTCCGCCAGGCGGCCACATCCCTGCCCAGGAGTCGCGCGATCCTGCCCCTCTTTCCGACGTTCTTCCTGGCCGGCTTCGAGTGCTCCACGCAGCGCCTGCGGAGCGGACGGCGGCTGGATCTGGTGGCGGCGACCGGGCACGACGTGCACGCGGCGGCCGACTACCGGCGCCTGCGGCGGCGCGGCATCCGCGTGGCGCGCGAGGGGATCCGCTGGCACCGTGTGGAGCCGAGCACGGGGCGCTTCGACTTCTCCGACGAGCTGGCGCGCGTGCGGGCGGCACACGAGGCGGGGATCACGGTGATCTGGGATCTCTGCCACTTCGGGTGGCCCGACGACGTGGACGTCTTCAGCGCCGCGTTCGTCGACCGGCTCGCGCGGCTCGCCGGCGCGTTCGCGCGACTGGTGGCGAGCGAGGTGGAGGGCGTGCCCTTCTACACGCCGGTCAACGAGATCTCCTTCGTGGCCTGGGCGGGAGGGCGCGCCGGCTACCTGAATCCGTTC
>DASTRO010000212.1:0-25763 GCA_035761165.1 Gemmatimonadaceae bacterium
TGGGCGGCGAGTGGGGCGACCGGAGCGATAGCGAGCGCGAGCGTTACAAACGAGAACAGCGCCTGGCGGCGGGAGGCCACCAAGCGCTGTCGATTGTCCGGTAGGATGGAGCGGTCAGGCGGGATACTGCGGTCCGGCGGGGTGACGCGATACGGGAACGGCCTCCACGAACGCATTCGCTGCATACGGCCTCCTGCTGGCGACGGACGAGGAAGGGTGCGTCGCGGCCGGGCTACCGCCGCCACGACGGATGGGGCGGCAGACCATAGCGCCCACACGAGGCGTCGGCAAGGAGCGGCGCCCCCCCTCAGTACCCCCCCGGACGGCGCGGCGTCACCGGAAGGCGTCCAGCCCCGTGATCGCCTGCCCGAGGATGAGCGAGTGCACGTCGTGCGTTCCCTCGTACGTGTAGACGCTCTCCAGATTGGCCATGTGGCGCATGGAAGCGTACTCGGCCAGAATGCCGTTGCCCCCGAGCAGTCGCCGAGCCTCGCGGGCAACGTCGGTGGCCATGCTCACGTTGTTGCGCTTGGCCAGCGACACCTGCTGCGGGGTGAAGGTGCCGGCGTCCTTCAGCCGGCCGAGGTGCAGCGAGACGAGCTGGGCCTTGACGATCTCGGTGAGCATGTCGGCCAGCCGCTGCTGCTGGATCTGGAAGCCGCCGATCGGCCGGTCGAACATGACGCGGGTCTTGGCGTAGCTCACCGCCTCCTCGTAGCAGGCCATCGCCGCACCGATGGCCCCCCACGAGATGCCGTACCGGGCCTGGGTGAGGCACATGAGCGGGCTCTTCAGTCCGCCGGACTTCGGCAGCAGCGCCTCCGGGCCCACGCGCACGTCCTGCAGCACGAGTTCGCTCGTGTCCGAGGCGCGCAGCGACAGCTTCCCCTTCTGGTCGCGCGCGGTGAAGCCGGCACTGTCGGTGGGGACGATGAAGCCGCGAATGGAGCGGTCGCTCCGGTCGTCGTTCGTCTTCGCCCAGACGATCGCCACCTGCGCCGTGGAGCCGTTGGTGATCCACATCTTGGCCCCGTTCAGCACCCAGCCGCCGTCGGGTTGCTGGCGGGCCATGGTGATCATCCCCGACGGGTTGGAGCCGTAGTCCGGCTCGGTGAGCCCGAAGCAGCCGATGACCTCGCCACGCGCCATGCGCGGCAGGTACTCGCGCTTCTGCTCCTCGCTGCCGAAGGCGAAGATCGGGTACATGACGAGCGCCCCCTGCACCGAGGCGAAGGAGCGGACGCCCGAGTCCCCGCGCTCGAGCTCCTGCATGATGAGCCCGTAGGCCACGTTGTCCAGGCCCGCGCAGCCGTACTCCTCGGGCAGGTTGGCCCCGAAGACGCCGAGCGCCGCCAGCTCGGGGATGAGCTCCTTCGGAAAGCGGCCCTGCACGTAGCAGTCGCCGATGATGGGAAGGACGCGGTCGTCGACGAAGCGGCGGATGCTGTCGCGCACCGCGCGCTCCTCCTCGGAGAGGGCGCTGTCGATGTCGAAGAAGTCGTGCATGGGATGCGGATGGGGAAGTGAAGGGGGGAGGCGAGCGACGAGCGACGAGCGATGAGTGA
The DNA here is from genome assembly GCA_035761165.1 of Gemmatimonadaceae bacterium. Lineage (GTDB taxonomy): Bacteria > Gemmatimonadota > Gemmatimonadetes > Gemmatimonadales > Gemmatimonadaceae > CALCHX01. Next base: position 1,566 of record DASTRO010000212.1, read on the forward strand.
CCTGCGTGGGCCTCGGGCTGGCCAGTACCGGCCCGTCAGCGGGGGCTCCGCTCGTCACTCATCGCTCATCGCTCGTAGTCAGTCCTGCCGCGCCGCGCGGAGCCCGATGCTGACGGGAGCCGAGCGCTTGGGGGAATCGCCGCGCGCGCCGTGCGGCACCACCGTGCGGCGGGCCGAAGGCGTGATGCCGACCTCGCGCGCCTTGGCGCGGAAGGTGGCGCCGTGGTCGATGGGGTGGCCAGCCTCGTCCTGCCACTGGTGCACCATCTCGTGGAGGAGCGTGTGTAGCGCCTCCTCCCAGCCGTGGCGGCGCAGGTGCGTGCGGCTGATGGCGATCTCCGCCGGCTCCCCCGTGGGGCCCGCGGCGGTGTAGTGGCCGAGCCGGGTGCGCATCCGGCGCGAGATGCGGACGGCCACCGGGCGCAGCGCACCGGCGAAGAAGCGGCGGTTGTACTCGCCGTGCCAGGCCGCCAGCTCGCGCGCCAGCGCCTCGTCCTCGGGGGCCGTGCGCGGCGGCCGGCGCACCGGTGCGGCGCGCTCGATCTGGTGGCCGACGATCACCGCCCGCGCCCGTGCCCGCTCGGCGCGTGTCCGCGCGCGCACGAAGGCGGCCACGGCTTCGAGCACCACGGGCGGCGCACCGAGGTAGCCCTCGTGGATGCGCAGCTCGGGGCCGCTGAAGCTCACCATGACCGTGCGGTTGCGCGTCAGCCGGCAGCGCTCGATGCGCGTCGGCAGGCCGTGGGCGCGCAGCCGCTCGAGCAGCTCCACGGCCGTCCTCGGGGTGCGGTCGAGCGGTAGCTCCAGCTGCGGATGGGCCCGGCGCCGGAGCAGGTGGGTCAGCGCGGAAAGCATCGGGAGGGCCCGGGAACGAAGCGCTTCTCGCCCGCCGACCAGACGAGCGTGTGCACGTCGATGGCCTCGGGCGAGATGGTGATGACGTTGGCGGAGGAGGGGCGGCCGCCGCGCGAGCGGTTGGAGACGGTGCCCGCGGTGGAGATGACGGTCCCCTTCCGCGTGTGCTCGATGTAGTGGATGGCTTCCTGGTGGTCGTGGCCGCAGAGCACGAGGTCCACCCCCATCTCGGCGAACGCGCCCAGGATGCGGCGGGTGTCCTTGAGCCCGTGCCGCTGCGAGAGCTGGCCGCGCACCGGATTGTGGTGCATGACGATGACGCGGGCATCCCCCTCGCGCCCGCTGGCCAGCTCGCGGCGCGCGCGGTCGAGCTGGCTGCGCCGCAGGTCGCCGATGACCGACAGGTCACGCAGGTTCCAGGTGAGCGTGTGACGGGTGATGCCGTGCGACGTGTTGAGCCCGACCAGCACGGCGCCCGGCACGCGCAGCACCGGCTCCAGGTCGCGCGAGATGAAGCGGCGGTAGCCGGCGTACATCTCGGCGCGCGTCCCGACGCCGAGCGGGGCCCGCCACCAGGCGACGTCGTGATTGCCCGGCACGCAGATCGTGGCGCTCACCCGCTCCGCGTCGCGCAGGAAGACCTGGGCCCGCTGGAACTCGCCGTAGCGCGCGCGCTGCGAGACGTCCCCCGAGACGGCCACGACGTCGAACCGCTCGCGCTGGATCAGCCCCTCGATCGCCTCGATCTGCTCGGGCACGAACGGCTTGCCGAAGTGCAGGTCGGAGACGTGGAAGAGGCGGGGCATGGGAGGGAGAGTAGCGCGGCGGGGAGAGCGGGGGGGAGAGGGACCGGGAACCAGGAAACAGGAAACAGGAAACGGGAAGCAGGACGCAGGGGTGGGCCGAGTGACGTCCCGGGGCCGGTCCTGGTCCCTCGGTCCTGGGTCCTGGCTCCTCCGCTACAGCCGCTCGATGATCGCGTCGGTGAACTCGTCCGTCCCCGCGCTGCCGCCCAGGTCGCGTGTGCGGACGCCGTCGAGGATCGTCCGCTCGAAGGCGGCGCGGATGCGGTCGGCGCGGGGCTTGTCCCCGATGTGGTCGAGCATGAGGCAGGCGGCGAGGAGGAGCGCGCCCGGGTTGGCCACCCCCTTGCCCGCGATGTCGGGCGCCGTGCCGTGGACCGCCTCGAAGATGGCGGCGTTGGCGCCGATGTTGGCTCCCGGTGCCAGCCCCAGCCCGCCGACCAAGCCCGACACGAGGTCCGAGAGGATGTCGCCGAAGAGGTTCGTCGTCACGATGACGTCGAAGCTCTGCGGCTTGAGCACGAGCTGCATGGCGGCCGCGTCCACGATGCGGTCCTCGAACTCGATCCGGCCGGCGTAGTCGCGCGCCACCTCGCGCCCCACGTCGAGGAAGAGGCCGGAGGTGTTCTTGAGGATGTTCGCCTTGTGCACCACCGTCACCTTCGTCCGCCCGTGCGCCACGGCGTACTCGAAGGCGTAGCGGATCACGCGCTCCGAGCCGACGCGGGTGACCAGGGCGATCGACTCGGCGGCGGCGCGCGGGTCGTCGCCAATCGGGATGTAGTGCTCGATGCCGGCGTAGAGCCCCTCGGTGTTCTCGCGCACCAGCACGATGTCCACGTCGTCGTAGCGCCCGCCGGGGACGATGTCCTTCGCCGGGCGGACGTTGGCGTAGAGGTCGAACGTCTTGCGCAGCGCCACGTTCACCGAGCGGTAGCCGCCGCCGACCGGGGTCTCGAGCGGCCCCTTGAGCGCCAGCCGCGTGCGCTTGATGGAGTCGAGCGTGGCGTCCGGCATGGGGTCGTTGCACCGGGTGACCGCGCTGGCACCGGCCAGCTGGCGGTCCCAGTCGAACTCGGCCCCGGCCGCCTCGAGGATGCGCAGGACGGCGTCGGTGATCGCGGGCCCGATGCCGTCGCCCGGGATGAGGGTAGCGGGAATGGCCATGCGGAGCGTGTGCCTGGTGTCGTACGGTTCGGTCAGGGCTCCCGGGGAGCCGCGATGAGATCGACGAATTGCTGGGCGATGCGTGCGGCGCGCGCGGCGGGGGGCGTGCCGTCGAGCGGCACGCCGGAGGTGGCGCCCGCCCAGCGCACCTCGGCACCGCGGGCGTCCACCAGCGCCAGCTCCAGCACGGCACGCCGCGTACCGCCGGCCGCGTCGACGCGGAGCTCGGTCGGGATCACCACGTAGCGCCCGTCGTGGAGGGCGACGAGGGCCCGGAGCTGCGACGCCAGCGGGTCCTCCACCCGGTCGCCGGCGCGCAGTGGCCGCGATCGGGACAGCGGGAGCACGGACGGGTCGCTGGCGTAGGTCGGGTTCTGCGCCGCCAGCCGCCGGGCGGTGGCCGCTCCCGCCCAGGTGGCGTCGAGCCCGCGCTCGCCGAGCGCGAAGGCCAGCTCGGCGTCCAGCGCGCCGGCGCGCAGCCCGAGCGAGTCGTCGGCGCTGACGTGCTGCACCGGCAGGACGAGCACGCGCTGGCCGCGCAGGCCGGCCAGCGGCCGCGCCTCGGCCGTGGCGCCCGTCCGGGCGGCCGGATCGGCCGCATCGGTCGCCGGAGACGGTGCCGCGGGCGTGCCGCGCGCCGCGCCGGCGCATCCGGCGCCGAGCACCGCGAGCAGCGGGATCAGGCGCCGAGCGGCGCGCGCGGGAAGGGAGGCTGGCACGGCCGCAAGGTAACCGGGCCACTGGGGGAACGGCAGGCGCCGGTGCGGCACCGCCGGTCCGGGCTGGCCGGCGTCGGTCACATCCCGTCTCAAGCCCGTCACGAGTCCGTCCAGGGCCCGTCCCGTTGACCCCAGCCGCCGCGCCCGGCAATATGGGGCCGCCCTCCCGCCGGCCCCTGCGCCGGCCCGTCCTGGCAGCCCTCTCCCTCCGATGCCTCGACCACTCCGTGCCCTCCTCTGGGCTCTCGTCGCGCTGGGCGGCGCGGCCGCCTTCGGCGTGCTCGCCCTGCACCGCGGCGAGAGCGTCAACGCGGCCTGGCTGCTCACCGCGGCGCTCTGCACCTACGCCATCGGCTACCGCTTCTACAGCAAGCTGATCGCCGCCAAGGTCTTCGCCCTCGACGCCCGCCGCCCCACCCCGGCCACGCGGCTGGACGACGGGCGCGACTACGTGCCGACCAACCGGTGGATCGTCTTCGGCCACCACTTCGCCGCCATCAGTGGACCAGGGCCTCTGGTGGGGCCGACGTTGGCGGCGCAGTTCGGCTACCTGCCGGGCACCATCTGGATCATCGTCGGCGTGGTGCTCGGCGGCGCGGTTCAGGACTTCGTCATCCTCGCCAGCTCGGTGCGGCGCGACGGCAAGAGCCTCGGGCAGATGGCCAAGGAGGAGATCGGGCCGGTGGCCGGCTTCACCGCACTCGTCGCGGTGATGGGCATCATGATCGTCATCATCGCCGTGCTCGGGCTGGTGGTGGTCAACGCGCTCAAGTCCAGCCCCTGGGGGCTGACGACCATCGGGCTGACGATCCCGATCGCGATGCTGATGGGCGTCTACCTGCGCTGGCTGCGCCCCGGGCGGGTGCTCGAGGCGAGCCTGTTCGGCATCGTGCTGCTCCTGGTCGCACTCTTCGCCGGCCAGTGGGTGAACGAGCACCCGACGCTGGCCGCCACGCTCACGCTGGGCGGCCCGACGCTGGCGATCGGGGTGATGGTCTACGGCTTCGCGGCGTCGGTGCTGCCGGTGTGGCTGCTGCTCGCGCCGCGCGACTACCTGTCGGCGTTCGTGAAGATCGGCGTGGTGCTGGCGCTCGCCCTCGGCATCGTGCTCGTGCTGCCGCCGCTCCAGATGCCGGCGCTGACGCGCTTCACCGACGGCACCGGGCCGGTGTTCGCCGGCAAGGTGTTCCCCTTCGCCTTCATCACCATCGCCTGTGGCGCCGTCTCCGGCTTCCACGCCCTGGTGGCCAGCGGCACCACGCCCAAGCTGCTGGAGCGCGAGACCGACGCGCGGATGATCGGCTACGGCGGGATGCTGATGGAGAGCCTGGTGGCGGTGATGGCGCTCATCGCCGCCTGCGTGCTGACGCCGGGCGTCTTCTTCGCCATCAACGCGCCGGCCGCGGCCATCGGCACGACGGCGGCGAGCGCGGCGGAGGCCATCCGCCAGTGGGGCTTCAGCGTCTCGCCGGCCGAGCTGGAGACGCTCGCCCGCCACGTCGGCGAGGGCACGCTGCTCTCGCGCACCGGCGGCGCGCCCAGCCTGGCGGTCGGCATGGCGATGCTCTTCTCCAACGTGCTCGGCGGCTCCGGGGCGATGGCCCTCTGGTACCACTTCGCCATCATGTTCGAGGCGCTCTTCATCCTCACGACGCTGGACGCCGGCACGCGCGTCGGCCGTTTCATGCTGCAGGACCTGGGACGGCACGTGTGGGAGCCCTTCGGCCGCGTGTCGTGGTACCCCGCGGTGGTGCTGAGCAGCGCGATCTTCGTCGCCATGTGGGGGCACTTCCTCTACCAGGGCGTCACCGACCCGCTGGGCGGCATCAACTCCCTCTGGCCGCTCTTCGGCATCGCCAACCAGCTGCTGGCCACGGTGGCGCTCTGCGTGGGGACGACGATCATCGTGAAGATGGGGAAGGCACGCTACGCCCCGGTGACGATCCTGCCGCTCGCCTGGCTGGTGGTGGTGACGATGAGCGCCGGCTGGGTGAAGATCTTCTCCGACGACCCGAAGCTCGGCTTCCTCGCGCACGCGCGGCTGGTGCGCGACGCGGTGGACGGGGGGGCGCTGCCGGCGGGAATCGCCAGCGCCGGCGATGCTGCGCGCGTCATCTTCAACGACCGCCTCGACGCCGCGGTGGCCGGCTTCTTCATGCTCGCCGTCGTCGTCATCCTCGTGAGCTCGGCCCACGAGTGGCTGCTCGTGCTGCGCGGGCGGAAGCCCGCGCGGACGACGGAGGTACCCTATCTTCCGGAGCCGGCGCCGGCCGGCGACTGACCGTCCGCCGACCGGCCGCCGGCGCCCGCACGGGCCCGCGGTCGGCCGCGGGCGCGCTCCCGCTCCTTCCCTACCCTGCCATGTCCCGCTCCCCTCTTCGCGCGGCCGGGCTCGGCGCGCTGCTCCTCGTCGCGCCCGCCGCCGGCGCCCAGCAGGGCGCGCCCGCTGCGACGCCGGCGGCCTCGCCCGCCACGGCCAGCCGCTTCGAGTTCACCATCGCCAACATCATGCGCGGCCCCGAGGTCTACGGCCGCGAGCCGAGCCAGGTCCGCTGGTCGCCGGACGGGCGCTGGATCTATTTCCAGTGGCTGCCGCCGGGGAGCGACTGGCGCGAGGAGCTGAAGCCCTACCGCGTGCGCGCGACCGCCGGCGCCACGCCGGAGCGCGTGACGCAGGCACACATGGACTCGGTGGGCCCGCTCCTCGCCGCCGGCGCGCCGTCGCCGGACCGCGCCAGCCGCGTGGTCTCGTGGGACGGCGATCTCTTCCTGGTGGATGGCGAACGCGGCCGGGCACGCCGGCTCACGGAGACGCTGGACCCCGAGCGGCAGGCCAGCTTCTCCTCCGATGGCCGCCGCGTCTACTTCGTGCGGGACAACAACGTCTTCTCCATCGATCTGGACGGCGGACTGCTGCGCCAGCTCACCGACGTCCGCGCTGGTGGCGACTCGGCGGAGGGGCGCGGCGGCCGCGGTGGCCGGCAGGGCGCGCGCGCCGAGGGGGGCGACGCGGCGCGCGACTCGGTCTCGCAGCGCGGCTTCCTGGAGGAGCAGCAGCTCGAGCTGCTGGAGACGATCCGCGACCTCGCCCGCGCCGACAGCCTGCAGCGGGCGGAGCGCGCCCGGCGCGACTCGGCGCGCGTCGCCCCGCTCTTCCTCGGGCGCACCGAGCGGCTCACCGACGTCGCCGTCTCGCCGGCGGGCACCGCGCTGCTCATCGAGACGTCGGTGCCGGCCAGCGACGCCCGCCGCATCATCGTGCCCAACTACGTGACGCGCAGCGGCTACGTGGAGGACATCGAGGGGCGCACGAAGGTGGGCGACGAGCAGAGCACCGGCCGCGTGGCCTTCATGACCCTGCCCAGCGGCCGCGTGCAGTGGCTGCAGCTGATCCCCGGCGACCATCCCGAGCCGCCGTCGACCGTGCAGCTCGTCGGCTGGACGCCGCAGGGCGACGCGGCGCTGGTCATGGCCGTCTCGCGCGACTTCAAGACGCGCTACCTGCACCAGGTGAACGCCGACGGCTCGCTGCGCACGCTGGACGTGCTGCGCGACACGGCGTGGGTGGCCGGCCCCTGCTTCGGCTGCGCCGGCTGGTACGACGAGGGGCGGCGCGCCTATTTCGTCTCGGAGGCGGACGGCTACGCGCACCTGTACAGCGTGGCCAAGGGGGGCGGCGACCGGCGCCAGCTGACGAGCGGGCAGTTCGAGGTGAACGCGGTGGACCTGAGCGCCGACGGTCGCAGCTTCGAGCTGCACACGAGCGAGGGCTCCCCCTTCGAGCAGCACTTCTACCGCATGCCGATCGCCGGCGGCACGCGCACGCGCATCACCACCGGCGTCGGCGCGCACGACGTCACCGTCTCGCCGGACGGCAGGCGCATCGCCGACGTCTACTCGCAGGCCAACCGGCCGCCGGAGCTGTTCGTGGCCGAGTACCGCCCGGGCGCCGAGCTCGCGCAGCTCACGACCTCGCCGACGGCCGCGTGGCTGTCGCACCCGTGGGTGAAGCCGGAGATCGTCATGATCCCCGCCTCCGACGGCGTGCAGGTGCCGGCGCGCATCTACACGCCGCAGGAGTGGAATGCCCGGCCCAACGGCGCGGCGGTGATCTTCGTGCACGGCGCGGGCTACCTGCACAACGTGCACAATTACTGGTCGACGTACTCGCGGGAGTACATGTTCAACCAGTACCTGGCGAGCAAGGGCTACGTGGTGCTCGACGTGGACTACCGCGGCTCGGCCGGCTACGGGCGCGACTGGCGCACGGCGATCTACCGCTGGATGGGCGGCCGCGATCTGCAGGACCAGGTGGACGCCTCCAGGTACCTGCAGGAGCGCTTCGGCATCGACCCGGAGCGCATCGGCATGTACGGCGGCAGCTACGGCGGCTTCATGACGCTGATGGCGCTGTTCACCGAGCCGAAGCAGTTCGGCGCCGGCGCGGCGCTGCGCTCGGTGACCGACTGGGCGCACTACAACCACGGCTACACGGGGCGCATCCTCAACCTCCCGCAGGAGGACTCGCTGGCCTACCGCCGCTCGTCGCCCATCTACTTCGCGCAGGGGCTGGAGGATCCGCTCCTGATGGCGCACGGCATGGTGGACACGAACGTGAACTTCCAGGACATCGTGCTCCTCACGCAGCGGCTCATCGAGCTGGGGAAGACGGGCTGGGAGCTGGCGGTCTACCCGGTGGAGAACCACGGCTTCGAGCGGCCGTCGTCGTGGACGGACGAGTACCGGCGCATCTTCGAGCTGTTCGAGACGACGCTGGGGCCGAACGCGAAGCGGACGACCGTGGGCGGGTCGCGGTGAGCGGGCGCGGCGGCGAGGTGCGGTGAATGGGTCCGGGCGGCGGTGAGCGGGTGACGCGACCGACGGGGCGCGGCGCGATCGTGTCGGTCGGGGGGGGGCCCCCGCGGCCGGCCCCGCACGCGCGCGTCGCGCCGCCCGCCTGGCGCGCCCGCCTCGCCGCCGTCGCCCGGGCGCTGCACCGCATCCTCGGCGCGCCGGACTACGACGCCTATCTCGCCCACCACGCCCGCTGCCACCCCGGCACGCCCCCGCTCGCACGCGACGAGTTCGTCCGTCAGCGCCAGGAGGAGCGCTACACGCGGCCGGGCTCCCGCTGCTGTTAGGCGTCGCCGTGGCGGGGCTCGCCGCCGCGGCTCACCCACGGCGCGGCGCGGGCACGAGCACGAGCAGCCCCACCGCGGCGGTGAGCGCCAGCCCCGCCCCCAGCCCGAATGCGGCGGCCGGTGACGCGCGCTCCCAGACGACGCCGAAGAGCACCGACGCCGGCAGCGCGCCGATGCCGATCGCCAGGTTGTACCAGCCGAACGCCGTGCCGCGCGCCGCGGCCGGCGCGAGGTCCGCCACCAGCGCCTTCTCCGTCCCCTCCGTGAGGCCGAAATAGAGGCCGTACGTGGCGAACAGCGCCCACGCGTGCCACGGCGCGCTCGCCCGGGCGAAGAGGTAGTAGACGAGCGCGTAGATCAGCCAGCCGACGACGATCAGCGGCCGCCGCCCCAGCCGGTCCGAGAGGTCGCCGCCGATGGCGCTCGAGGCGCTCTTCACCACGTGCAGCATCGCCCAGAGGAGCGGCACGAGCGCCACGGCGACGCCGAGCTGCGAGGCGCGCAGCAGCAGGAAGGCGTCGGTCGCGTTGCCCAGCGTGAAGACGAGCACCACCGCCAGGTAGCGCCAGAAGGCCCCGCCCAGGCGCGGCGGATCGGCGCGGCGCGCCAGCCCCGGGGTAGTCGCATGCGTCGTCGCGCTCGCGGCCGCGCTCGCGGCCGCGCTCGTCGTCGCCCCCGTACCCGGGACCGTAGCCGCCTGGCCGGCGCGCGGCGGCACCGCTCGCGGGGTCTCCCGCACGCCCAGCCAGACGAGCAGCACGGCCGCCGCACCCGGCACCGCCGCCCAGAGGAAGACGGTGCGCAGGGAGAGCCCCAGCCACTCGAGCAGCGCGTAGGCGACGAGCGGCCCAGCGACCGCGCCCAGGTGGTCGGCGGCGCGATGCACGCCGAAGGCACGTCCGCGCAGCGCCGGCGCCGTCGCATCCGCGATGAGGGCGTCACGCGGCGCGCTGCGCACCCCCTTCCCCACGCGGTCCAGCACGCGCACGGCCAGCACGTGCCAGGCGACCGTCGCGAACGCCACCAGCGGCCGCACCGCGGACGCCAGCCCGTAGCCCGCGAGCACCAGCGGCTTCCGCCGGGCGACCCGGTCCGACCACCAGCCGCTGGCCAGCTTCAGCAGCGCCGCCGTCGTCTCCGCCGCGCCCTCGATCACCCCGAGCGCCTCGGCGCCCGCCCCCAGCACACCGGTCAGGAAGAGGGGGAGCAGCGGGTAGATGATCTCGCTGGAGAGGTCGGTGAGGAGGCTCACCGCCGACAGCACGAGCACGGTGGGCCCCAGCCGCCGTCCCGCCGGTGCGGCGGGCGGGTCGGGAGCGCGCGCGGGACGGCGGGTGGGGGGTGGCGGCATCTCGAGGCGGGTGGAACGCGGCGGGAATCTAGTACCGTCGGAACGCGGCGCGTGACTTGCGCCAGGGACTGTCACAGGTTGAATACAGCCCATGCCCCGCTCCGCCCACGCTGCGGCCACCGTGGCCGAGACGCACGCGCTGCTCGCCCCGGCGCGCGCGCGGCTCCGCGCCCGCGACCACGAGATCGTGCGCCTGCAGGTGGAACTGGCCGAGATCCCGGCCCCCACCGGCGAGGAGGGGGAGCGCGGTGCGCGCGTCGCCCAGCACCTTCGCACTGCCGGCCTCACGGACGTCCGCGTCGATCGCGCCGGCAACGTCCTCGGCCTGCGCCGCGGCTGCGGCACGGGCGGTGCGCCGGTGGTCGTCTGCGCGCACCTCGACACCGTCTTCCCCCGCGGGACGCCGCTCGCGGTGCGGCGCGATGGCGCGCGGCTGGTCGGTCCCGGCATCGGTGACAATGGCCGCGGGCTCGCCGTGATGCTCACGCTGGCACGGGAGCTCGACGGGCGGCACGTCCGCACGCGTCGGCCGGTGCTCTTCGCCGCCACCACCGGCGAGGAAGGCGCCGGCGACCTGCGCGGCGCGAAGGCGCTCTTCGCCGACAGCGCCGCCGACGCGCACGCCGCGATCATCCTCGACGGGGCGGGTGACGAGCGCGTGGTGCACTGCGCGCTCGGTGCGCGCCGGCTGCGCGTCACCTTCGCCGGCCCGGGCGGCCACAGCTGGGCCGCCCACGGGGTGCCGAATCCCGTGCACGCCGCCGGCCTCGCCACCGCACGCCTCACCACCATCCCGCTCCCGGCCGTGCCGCGCACGACGCTCAGCGTGACGCGGATCGGGGGCGGGATCTCGGTGAACGCGATCCCCGAGGAGGCGTGGCTCGAGATCGACCTGCGCTCGACGAGCGCGACGCTGCTCGACCGTCTCTCGGCCGAGGTCGCGCTCGCCGTGCAGGCCGCGATGGAGGAGGAGGACGGCCGTCGGGCTCGGGGCGCCCCCCGGCTGACGCTGCGCATCGCGCGCATCGGCGAGCGGCCGTGCGGCGAGGTGCCGCCGAGCCATCGCCTGGTGCAGTGCGCCTACGAGGCCACGCGGCTGGTGGGACGCGAGCCGCTGGGCGCGACGGCCTCCACCGACGCCAACGTCCCGATCGGCCTCGGCATCCCGGCCGTGGCGATCGGCGCCGGCGGCCGCGGCGGCGCGGCGCACACCCTCGGCGAGTGGTACGAGAACACCGACGGCGCCGTCGGCGTCGCCCGCGCGCTGACGCTGATCACGGCGGCGGCGGGAATGGGGTAGGAGCCGCGCTCAGCGCCACGCGCTGAGCGCGGCTCCTCACTCCGCCCGCACCTCCGCGTGGTCCCCGACGTTCGCCTGGCCGCGCACCCCGTCCACCACCGCGGCGTCACCGACCAGCGACATCGCCAGCGTGGAGTTGAGGATCCGCGCCTCCGAGCCGACGATCGTGTCGCGCAGCGTCGAGTTGGCGATCGTCGTGCCGGCGCCGATGGCGACGTTCGGGCCGACCAGCGAGTCGGTGATCGTCACGCCGTCCTCGATGTACACCGGCTCCACGATCCGCGCATCGTCGCCGAGGCCCGCCGGCGTGCGCGCGCGCCCCTTCTCCAGCATGACGCGGTTCGTGTCGATCAGCGTCTCCAGCTTGCCGGCGTCGTACCACCCCTCGACGTCGATCACCCGGATCCGGGCGCCGTGGTCGATCATGTACTGGAAGGCGTCGGTCAGGTAGTACTCGCCCTGGTTCATCGGCTGCCGCAGCACGTGGTCGATCCCCTCGTAGAGGAGCTGCCAGTTGCGGATGTAGTAGAGGCCGATGTTCGCCCGCTTCGAGATGGGCTCGGACGGCTTCTCGACGATGCGCGTCATGTTGCCGTCGGCGTCCGTGACCACCACGCCGAAGCGCTGGTAGTCCTCCACCTCCTTCGTCCAGATGATGCCGTCCGCGTCGACGTCCTTCACGACCGACAGGTCGGCGTCGAAGATCGTGTCGACGAAGACGATGAGCACCGGCTGGTCCACGTACGGGCGCGCCAGGTTCACGGCGCCCGCCGTGCCGTCCTGCACCTTCTGCTCGACGAACACCGAGGGCACGTCGAGCGCCTCGCGGGCGTGCTCCTCCACCTTCTCCTTGAGGTGCCCGGTGATGTAGATGACCTGCTCGACGGTGCCCAGCCGGGCGAGGTCCTCGAGGATGTAGTCCATCACCGGCTTGCCGGCGACGCGCAGCATCGGCTTCGGCGTGACGTGCGTGTGCGGGCGCAGGCGCGTGCCCTTGCCGGCCAGCGGGATGATCACCTTCATGGCGCGCTCGTTCCCTCCCGTCCGTAGCGGTCGCTCAGCCGCACGACGTCGTCCAGCTCGGGCGTGGACACCTCGAGCACGTCGCAGTCGGTGACCGCCTCCATCTGGTGAACGGTGTGCGGCGTGACGCGGAACGACTCGCCCGCACGCAGCCCCACGTCGCGCAGCTCGTCGCCCTCCTGCACGCGGTAGATCAGCTCCCCCGCGAGGAGGTAGACCGTCTCCTCCTTCCGCTCGTGGTACTGCACGGAGAGCGCGTGGCCCGCCTTGATGTGCAGGATCTTGCCGGCGTAGCGGTCGGTGTGGGCCCAGATCGTCTCGTGCCCCCACGGCTTCGGCACCGTCCGCACGGCCACGCGGCCGCTGCCGTCCTGCGCCGGCTGCAGGTCGGCCGGAGTGCTCCCGTTCGCGCTCGTCGCGCTCATGCACGTCTCCAGAGAGTGGCGGGCGGCCCGCCGTCATACGGGGTCGGGCGCCCGGGGGCGCCGAGGTCGGGCGGAATATCTCCCCCGGTCCCGGCCCCGGCAACCGACGCACGCGTCACGGGAGGCGCGTCACGAGGCGCGCCCCGTCGCACGCGCGTCACCACAGGTCGGCGAACGAGAAGGCCCAACGGAGCCGCACCTCGTGGTCCCCCGCGGCGTCGGTGCGGTCGCGCGTGCCCACGGCGAGCGCCGGATCGTGCACGTAGAACGGCAGGTCCAGCCGCACCCGCACCGTGCGGTCGAAGACGGTGCCGCGCAGCGCGAGCCCCAGGCCGGCGTCGCCCACCACGCGCGTGCTGCGCCCGCCGTCCGGCTCGTCGGCGTGCCGCAGGCCGGCATCGCCGAACAGCGTCAGGTCCAGATCGAGGGGGCGTGCGGCGGGCCCGAAGCGGGCGACGCGCACCGCCTCCTCGAGGTTCAGCGCCACCAGCGCCCGTGCGCGGACGAGCGGATCGTAGCCGCGCAGTCCCCCGCCGCCCAGCGGCCGGAAGGGAACGTCGTCGGCGCTGAAGAGCCCCCCGTCGGGGCGCCAGAAGTGGTTCTCGAACGTCGCCGTCGGCGTCGCCGCGCTCAGGTACAGCCCACGCTCGGCCGGCGTCTGCGACGCGAGGCCGGCGTAGAGCCGCACGTAGTGCGCGACGTAGCGGTCCCGCTCGCGGTTCGCGTACGCCCAGCTGGCCTCGGCCCGCCCATACGGCTCGGTGTCCGGACTGCCGGTGGAATCGCTCCCCGCGGCCGCACCGCCGGTGAGCGCGATGCGCCAGGTGCTGCCGCTCGCGCCCATCGGCGCGCGCACGTAGCTCCAGGTGAGATCGGTCGCCGACCGGCCGCTCCACCGTCGGCCGTCGAGGATGGCGCGCTCGTACGGATACGTGCCGGTGAGCGCCAGCGTGTGCGTCTGGCGGTCGCCATAGGACGGGAGCGTGCTCCGATCCCAGCGCTGCGAGAGCTCCGCCTTCACGACGCCGTCCAGCCGCCAGACGCCGGCGCGGAAGCCCATCAGCGGACGGCCGGCGCCCCACAGCTTCGGGTTCTCCTGCACCAGCCAGCCCTGCAGGCGCGAGTGGTCGTGCGGGGCCGAGAGCCCCCACGGGCGGGGAGGCGGGGCGGCGGCCGGCCGCAGGCGCGTGGCCACCGCGATCCCCACCTCGTGCCGGTCGAAGAGGTCGAGGTAGCTCGTGCGGACGCGGCCGGCCGGCGTCGCGCCGCCGGTGCGGCCGTACCAGGCCAGCGGGGCGACCAGCGTCAGGTAGCGGTCGGCCAGGCTCTGGTCGAGGAAGGGCCAGTCGAGGGCGAGACGCGCCGTGCGCGGTGAGAGGCGCGAGAGGCGCACGTCGCGGTTGTTGGGCACGTACCAGTCGGGCGTCGTGCGCAGCGGGTCGAGGGCGACGTCGAGCGGGCGCGTGGCGGTCCGCACCGACAGCCACTGCTCGTCGGGGAGCGGCTGGCCGCGCACGAGGACCCAGCCGGTATCGACCCGCACGCCGAGCGGCATCGGATGCCGGTAGTCGCCCTGCCGGACGACGCGTCCCGACGTCACCCAGCCGTCGCCGTCGCGGCGGACGGTCACGTCGCGCAACGCGTAGTCCACCACGCCGGTGTCGTGGATCCACTGCGCGAAGAACCAGTCGAGCTCCTCGCCGCTGGCGTCCTCGGCGGCGCGCTTCATCGCCAGCTCGTCGACGTGGCGCAGCGCCCAGCGGGCGTAGTAGATGTGGAGGAAGCGTCGGAACGCCTCGTCGCCCAGGGCGTCGCGGAGGGCGTCGTACATCGCCTGGCCGCGACCGTAGACCATGGCGTTGTAGATGCCGAAGTCCCGGTACTCGTGGGCGGGGGTGGCGAGCGGCTCGGTGCGACCGGTGAGGTCCAGCCGCGCCTGGGCGACGAGGGCGAGCTTGGCGGGATCGGGGCGCACCGCCAGCCCGGCGTAGCCGTCGGGCCGCTCGACGGGCCGCTCGACGCGCTGGCGCGCGCGCTCCGGCGGCGCCATCCCCTGCGCCCAGGCGGTCTGGAAGGAGGTGAGCCCCTCGTCCATCCACCCGGCGCGCCACTCGTTGTTGGCCAGGATCCCGTAGCTGAAGACGTGCCCCCCCTCGTGCAGGATGAGGCCCTGCGACGCGGAGCCGTCCATCTGCATCATCGGGAACTCGGTGCCGCCCCCCTCGATGCGGTGCAGCACCGTCATCTGCGGATACGCGTAGGGGCCGTAGATGGACTCCAGCCAGGCGAGGGCGACGTTGGTGCGGGCGACCGCCTGTCCCTGCCCCCACGTCTCCGCGTCGCCGGGCCGGTAGAGCACGTGCACGGCCACGCTGTCCCAGGTGCGGAAGCGCGTCGGGCCGGTGCTGTCCGGGCGCAGGTAGTAGCCGCCCTCGTAGCGATAGTCCGGGGAGATGGACCAGGCGAAGTGGTGCACGTCGTGCGCGACGATGCGCAGGCGCTTGTAGCCCGGCGGCGTGTCGACCGCGGGCCCCGGCGGCAGCGCACCATAGGCGTCGGTCTGGCGCGCGACGACGCCCCAGCGCAGCGCCCCGCGCCACCCCGGGTCGCCCTCGACGACGACGCCGGTGGTGCCGATCACCTGGTCCTCGCGCAGGAGCAGCGTGACGTCGAAGTCGCCGAACTCGCCGTAGAACTCTCCGGCCGGTCGCAGGGGGTTGGCCTCCCAGCCGTCACGGTCGTAGACGGCGACCTTGGGATACCACTGCGCGAAGTCGTAGCTGCGCCCGCGACGGCCCTGACGCCGCGGCGTGGTGGAGAGGCGCGCGTCCCACGCGAACTGCACCCACGTCGTGTCGCCGGGGGCGAGCGGCCGTGGGAGGCGCAGGCGCACCACCGTGCTGTCCGGCGCCCCGGGGTACTCCGGCGTCACCGGCACGCCGTCGATGATGGGGGCCTCGGTGAATCGCTCGTAGGCGTAATCGGGATCGCGCAGGTGCTGGAAGCGCTCGCGTCCCTCGCGCTCGTCCACGGCGCTCCAGGCCGACGCCGGGCGGAAGGCGTTCAGGTACTGGTGGACGTAGAGCTCGCGCAGCGTGTCGGGCGAGCGGTTGACGTAGACGAGCGTGCCGGTGGCGTGGAGCACGCTCGTCGTCTCGTCCAGCCTCGCCACGATGGTGTACGAGGCGCGCTGCTGCCAGTAGCCGGTGGTGTCGCCGTCCGGGGGCGTGGAGTAGGCGAGGACGGGCGGCTGGAGCAGGGCGACGGCGAGCGGGAAGAGCATGCGGGAGCGGGTGAGTGGGCGTCAGGACGGGCAACGACACGAGCACGCCCGGCGACGTGAGGCGCCGGCGTGCGGGACGCAATGGTCCGACGCGCCGTAATCTGGTGCGGCGAGCCGGCGCTGCGAAGGCGATGTTGTGCGTGGGGGGGGGCCCCCGGCCGGCGCACGCGAGGCGCGTGCCGCCACATGCGCGACGGGGCCGCTCCCGGTCTGGAGCGGCCCCGTGACGAGCGGCGCGGCGCCTGCGGCCGACCGCCTCACCGCACCGCGCCGCCGACCAGCCGACCGCGCAGCATCGACAGCCGGCGCCGCACCGAGCCATCCATCACCGTGTCGCCGACGCGCACGACGACGCCGCCGAGGATGGCCGGGTTCACCGCGACGTGCGGCACCACCGTCTTGCCGAGCGCGCGCCCGAGCTGGGCGGCGATCGCGGCGCGCCCCGCCTCGTCCACCGGGCGGGCGACCGTCACCTGCGCGTGCACGCGCCCCTCCACCGCGTCCACCAGCTGGTGGTACTGGGTGGCGATGGCCGGGATCAGCATCTGGCGCCGGTTGTCCACGAGCTTCTGGAGGAAGCGCAGGAAGAGACGCGGCACGCGGTCCTGGAATGCCCGGCCGAGGATCTCGTTCTTCCGCTCCGCCGAGACCTGCGGCGCCTCGAGGAAGCGGCGGAGCCGCTCGTCCCCCTCCACCGCGTTGGCGACGTCCGAGATCATCCGGCCCCATCCCGGCAGGTCGTTGGCCTTGCGCGCCAGGGCGAGCAGCGCCTCGGCGTAGTTGCGGGCGATCGTGGGCTCACGCATCGGCGATCGTCCTCAGCGGGTCGCCGGCGCCGACGGGATCGTCGCCAGGAAGCTGTCGATCAGCTGGCGGTTCGATGCGTCGTCCAGATTCTTCTCGATCACCTTGCTCGCGCCGGCGATGGCCAGATCCACCGCCTCGCGGCGCAGCTCGGCGATCGCCCGGTCGCGCTCGGCCTCGATCTCGTGGCGCGCGCGCTCGAGCATCTCCTGCTGCTGGCGGCGCGTCTGCTCCAGCAGCTCGGTGCGCATCTTCTCGCCCGCCGCGCGGCCGTCGGCGATGAGCTGCTGCGCCTGGGTGCGCGCGGTCTCGAGCAGCGCACGCTGCTCGGCGAGCGTCGCGGCGGCCGCCTCGCGGTCGGCGCGGGCGCTGTCGAGCGCTTCCTGCAGCTTGCGCTCGCGCTCCTCCACCGCCGCGATGATCGGCGGGAAGGCGAACTTCGTGAGGACGGCGAGCAGCAGGACGAAGATGATCAGCGTCCAGAACATCAGCCCGTAGCTGGGCGAGAGCAGGCTGACCGGACCGGCCGCCTCGTGCTCCTGCGCGACGAGCGGCGCGGCGGCGACGGCGAGCGGGAGGAGCGAGAGCAGCGTGGGACGCAGCAGGCGCATGATGAGGTATCCGCGAGAGGGAGCAGCAGACGGGCGGCCCGGAGACCGCCCGCCCGCGGCCGGGTTAGAACTTGGCCTGAATCAGGTACGCGATGACGGCGCCGAAGAGCGCGACGCCCTCGACGAGGGCGGCGAGGATCAGCGCGGCCGTCTGGATGCGGCCCGCGGCCTCGGGCTGCCGCGCGATCCCCTCGGCGGCCTGGCCACCGATGCGGCCGATACCGATGCCCGCGCCGACGGCGGCGAGGCCACCGGCGAGGCCGGAGCCGATGAGGGCGAGGCCGGTGTTGTTGCTCGTGGCCGTCTCGGCCGCGGCCTGGATGAGGGGCGTGATCTCAGGGGTCATGTCGGAATCCTGTCCGTGCTACGGGAATGGTCGGTCGCTCCGCCACGGTCGCGCGCGAGGCGCGTCCGCCGCCGTCCGCCAGCGGGCCGTGCGGCCCAGCGGACCTCCCCGGCCACCCGGCCGGGTACGTTCGCGCACGGTGGAGCGGCGCCGTGCGCGGGAAGGAAGCAGGAAACGGGAAACTGGAAGCGGGGAGGAGGAGCCGGACGCGGTGTTCGTCGTGGCATCCTGCTGCCCGCTCCCGGTTTCCCGGTCGTCTCAATGATGCGACTCCAGCATGAGGCCGATGAACACCGCCGACAGCAGCGCGAAGATGTATGCCTGCAGGAAGGCGACGAAGATCTCGAGCAGCATGATCGCCACCGCCATGAGCAGCGGCGCGGTGGACGCGAAGCCGGCGAAGGCGAAGATCAGGCCGATGAGCGCGAGCACGACGATGTGTCCGGCCGTCATGTTCGCGAACAGTCGGATCGTCAGGGCGAACGGCTTCGTCAGCTTCCCGACGATCTCGATCGGCGTCATGATGAGCGTCATCGGCAGCTTCACCGCCAGCGACATGTCGCTCGGCCAGTAGATGATCGTCTTCAGGTACCCCGGGCCGAGCGCCAGCATGCCCGACACCTCGACGACGACCAGCGTGATGATCGCCAGCGTGGCCGTCACCGAGACGTTCCCCGTCGCCGTGGAGCCGTAGGGGATGAGCCCCAGCAGGTTGGCGAAGAGGATGAAGAAGAAGAGCGTGAGGATGAAGGGCGCGTACCGCGCGCCGCCGTGCGGGATGTTGCGCAGCACGACGTCCTCGCGCAGGTAGAGGACCATCGCCTCCATGCCGGCGGCGAAGCCGCGCGGACGACCGAGCTGGTGCGAGTGGCGCACGTGCGCCCGCGCCGACCCGATGAGCACCACGGCGGTGAGCACCGCCGCCAGGAGGAGGAAGACGACGTGCTTGGTCGGCGAGAGGTCGAGCGTCAGGCCGCCGATGTGCAGCGGCTCCCATTGCGGCAAGGTCACCTCGCGGTAGAACGGCGCCTTCCAGTAGGGCACCTCGAGGTGACGCGAGTCGGTGATGTGCGGCGTGATGATGTCGATGCGCTCTTCCGCTGCCTGCCGCGCGGCCGCCTCCCGCTCGGCCTCCGAGGCCGCGGCGTGCGACGCCGGCGCCGCCGCGCTGACCGCGGCGGACGGGGCGGAATCCGGCCCTGCCTGCGCCGCGGCCGGCGCGGCGGCGAGGGTGAGTGCGAGCGCGAGCGCGCCGAGGGATCTCATAGCGTCAGCAGCAGGGGTTCGACCAGCGTGGAGACGAAGAAGAACGCGACGAGGCTGAGCAGCGCCGGCTCGGCCGGCAGCGCCAGCGGCTCGACCACCAGGAAGGCGTAGATGCCGAGCACGACGAAGCGGAGCAGGACGCCCACGCCCCACCCGACGAAGATGTTCTCGCCCACCGTGCGCCGGGCGAGCACGAAGGTGAGCAGCTGGATGACGAAGGCGACGGCGGCGCTGAGGAGCACCGCCCGCCGCTCGGCCGCCTCGTGGAAGACGAGGCCGAAGACCCACGTGCCGAGCACGATGATGAGGAGCGTCACGGCGGCGTGAGCCAGCATCGCTCGCCCCCATGCTCGCCGCGTGCCTCGCACCGCGCTCCCTGTCGCACCGGTCATCGCGAGCGGCGCTCCTCCTGGCGTCGTAGATCGGCCATCAGCTTCCGGTAGATGCTGTAGAGGCTGCCGCCGGCCCCGAGAAAGACCGAGATCAGCAACAGCCACGGCTCCGTACCGAAGCGACGGTCGAGCCACTGCCCCAGATAGAGGAAGACGAGGATCGCGACGGCGAACTGCAGCCCCAAGCCCGCGTACACGGCCACCGAGCTGCCGGCGGTGGGCTCCCGCTCCTCGTCCGGCCGGCGCGGTTCGGGCCCTCGCTCCTCCCTCATGGCGCGGGGAATCTAGACGCTTGTGAAATTTTTCGCAAGCGAATCCGGACCCCCCGCCCGAACAGAAAACGAACGGAGCCGACTGTGCGGCAAGTCACGAGATCGTCGAGAGTTACCCGTTACCTTCGGGTTGACGACGCGTCCTTGTGTCGATAACTTCGCGGCCGCCTCGGTTCGTGCGCCGGCCGCCCCCCCGTCCACGCCGCGCCCGCCCCGCGCTCCTCCCTCCTGCGGTAGTCCCCATGCACAGCCGGTTGGTCGTGTCCCTCCTCTGCGCGTCCGCGCTCGCCTTCGCGTGCGGGCCTCTCACGCGCGCCACCGAGGTGCGGGGGGAGCCGGCCGAGCAGCGCGCCGCCGCCGACACCACCACGCACGACGTCGCCGCCTCCCTCGACGTGGTCGTCGGCCCCACCGTGGAGCTCTCCCTCGCCGTCGCCAACGTCGGGGACCGCCGGGTGGAGCTCGACTTCCCGAGCGGCCAGACGCACGAGCTGGTGATCCTGGACGCGGCCGGTCGCGAGGTCTGGCGCTGGAGCGCCGGACGCCTCTTCACGCAGACGGTGCAGACGAAGCTCCTCGCCACCGGCGAGTCGTCCACCTATGCGGAGGAGTGGGAGCCGGGCGCCCTGCGCGGCACCTTCACCGTGGTCGCCTCGCTGAAGAGCGACAACCACCCGATCGAGCTTCGCCGCGGCTTCACGATCGAGTAGGGCGCCGCGCCGAAGTCTGAACGGCGGAACCGCCTCGACGCCGGGGTTCGGGAAGCCGTCCTTGCGCCGCGTGCCGATCCGCGTGCGCCTCGGGCGCGCGGCGTGAATCCGCGGTAGGCCGCTCGTCGTCGCCCTGCGCGGACTCGATGCGCGGGCCCCTCGCGCCGCCCCGGCCCCGGCGTATAATCTTCCGGCGACCCCAACCCGGACCGCCGTGGCCAGTCAGGCTCCTCCGCACGTCAGCGAAGATCGCGATCTCGAGCTGCTCGACCAGCTCGCCGCTGCCCGACAGCAGCTGATGGCCCAGATCGCCCGGCGCATCGTCGGGCAGCAGGCCATCGTCGACAACCTGCTGGCGGCGGTCCTCGGCGGGGGGCACGCGCTGCTCGTCGGCGTCCCCGGATTGGCCAAGACGCTCCTCGTCCAGACCGTGGCCGAGGCGCTGGAGCTGAGCTTCTCGCGGGTGCAGTTCACGCCGGACCTGATGCCGAGCGACATCACCGGCACCGAGATGCTGGAGGAGGATCAGGCCACCGGCCGCCGCCACTTCACCTTCGTGCGCGGGCCGATCTTCGCCAACGTCGTCCTGGCCGACGAGATCAACCGCGCCCCACCGAAGACGCAGGCCGCCCTGCTGCAGGCCATGCAGGAGCACGCGGTGACGACGGCGGGGGTCACCCACCGGCTGCCGCACCCCTTCTTCGTGCTCGCGACGCAGAACCCGATCGAGCAGGAGGGGACGTATCAGCTTCCCGAGGCGCAGCTCGACCGGTTCATGTTCGAGTTGCGCGTCGGCTACCCGTCGCGCGAGGAGGAGGAGCGCATCGTCGCGACGACGACGGGCGACGTGAGCGCGGTCGTCGAGCCGGTGCTCGGGGCGGACCGGCTCGTGGAGCTGCAGCACCTGGTGCGGCGACTGCCGGCCCCGGCGTCGGTGGTGCAGTACGCGGTGACGCTGGCACGGGCGACGCGCCCCGAGGAGCCCGATGCCTCGACCGAGGTACGGCGGTACGTGAGCTACGGGGCGGGACCGCGCGCCTCGCAGTACCTGGTGCTCGGCGCCAAGGCGCGGGCGGCGATGGACGGGCGCTCCGTGCCCGACCTGGACGACGTGCGCAGCGTCGCCCTGGCGGTCCTTCGCCATCGCGTGGTGCTGAACTTCCAGGCCGAGGCCGAAGGGATCACGGCCGAGCAGCTGATCCCGCTCGCCCGCCGGTGACCGCGACCGTCGGCTGACGCCGGACGTCGGCGCTTCGCGCTCCCCGTCCTCCGCACCCACCCCAGCAGCCCCACCAGCCCCACCAGCGCCACCCGCCGGCGACGGCCGCGCCGCCCTCACGCGCCCACTGCCTCGCCTCCCGCCCGGTCGCCGCGACGCCGCGGCCCGCGCGCCCCGTCCCTCCGTCCCACCCGCCAGTCACCGCATCCGTCGCCCGATCGGCTGACGGTGCGCTGACGCGCGGCTTCGACACGTGATGCACCGCGACTCCACCGTGGCCGACGCGGCATCGTCGGCGGACAGACCCGTCGGAACGCATGGAGGACTCATGGTTCGGCTGCGGGCGATCGGCGAGTGCGTGATCGAGGTCGGCTCGACCCGGATCGGCCCGGAGGCGGAGCGCGCCTTCGCGCTGCTCCTCGTCCTGACGCTGCAGAACGGCCGGCCCCTGGGTCGACACCGGCTGGTGGATCTGCTCTGGCCGGGCACGACGGAGGAGCGGGCGCGGCACAACCTCCGTCAGGCGCTCTACAAGCTGCGCCAGCTCGGCGCCCCGGTGATCACCGAGTCCAACCAGCTGCGGCTGGACCGGGAGGCGATCGTGCCGGACGTGCTCCTGCACGGCGAGCTGGAGGGGCCGCCCCCGCCGGAGCTCCTGCGCGCCGACCTGCCGTTCGGCGAGTTCCTGGCCGGCTACGCGCCCGACTTCTCGGCGCCGTTCCGGACGTGGGTGGAGGAGCAGCGGGGGGTGATGCACGCCCGCCTGCGCCGCGCCGCGCTCCGCCTGCTGCTCGACGAGCGCCGGCGCGGCAACTGGGGCACGGTTGAGACGCTGGCCCGCAAGGTGTTGCAGCTCGACCCGCTGAACGAGGAGGCGACGCTCGGCCTGGCCGAGGCGACGGCGTTGACGGGGAGCAAGCGGGCGGCGCTGGCGATCCTCGACGCGTTCCTGGCCGAGCTGGGGGACCGGGCGCGCGACATCCGTCTGCCGGCGTCGGTCCTGCGCCGCCGGATCGCCGAGCGGCTGGAGCCGGCGGCGACCGGCCGCGCGGCGGAGGCGTGCTTCGTGGGCCGCGCCGAGAGCATGGCCTTCCTGAACGAGCACTTCCAGCGCGCCCGCGCCGGCGACGGGCACACGGTGCTGGTGTGGGGCGAGCCGGGGATCGGCAAGACGCGGCTCCTGGCCGAGTTCGCGCAGATGGCGCTGCTGGAGGGCGCTCAGGTGCCCCGCATCGCCTGCCAGGAGCGCGACGTGGAGCGGCCGCTCTCGCTGTTCGTGGACGCGGTGCCGCTGCTGCAGGCGCTGCCGGGCGCACTGGGCATCGCGCCGGAATCGGTGGAGCACCTGCGCCGGCTCACGGCGCACGACCCGGAGGTGCTGGAGCCGAGCGCGGCGACGCGGGAAGCGGAGCTGCTGTTCGCGGGCGTGCGACGGGCGATCTTCGACCTGGTGGATGCGGTGGCGTCGGAGGCACCGCTGGTGCTGGTCTGCGAGGACGTGCACTGGCTGGACGCGCAGTCGTGGCGGGTGCTGCGGGAGCTGGCCGCGACGCTGCCCGGGCGGCCGGTGCTGCTGGTGCTCTCCTCGCGGCTACCGCACGCGACGGCGGAGCCACCGGCGAGGAACGTGGCCGGGCTGGTGTCGCACCGGCTGGAGCCGCTCACGCAGGCGGCGGCGCTGGCGTTGTTCGAGTCGTTGACGGAGGGGGTGACGGCGCCGACGTCGTTCCGGGATTGGTGCATTCACGTTGCGGAGGGAAGTCCGCTCTACCTTCAATTGGTCACGGACCACTGGAGGCACACCGGAGAACTTCGTGCCCCCCCGTCGCTCCACACCCTGATCCAGCGCCGTATTCAAAAGCTCAGCGACACGAATGTACGAGTTCTTCAGGCATGTGCGGTTCTAAATCGCAACGCGAGCTTCAGCCGACTCGAAGCTGTGCTCGGCTATCGTCGGAGCGAGATACTTGACAGCCTCGCGCGCCTCGAGGACGCAGGTCTCGTTGTACGAAGAGACCTTGCGACGCCATGCAAACACGAACTGATCGCACAGTCCGCACTGGGACTTTTGACGGACGCCATACGCCACACGCTCCACGCGTGTGCCGCGCAAACTCTCGAGGCCGAGCTGACACAGGTGAGGAGTGCATCGCTACTCTGGGATTGTGCGGAACAGTGGCACCTCGCCGGCGACCCAGGGCACGCAGTGAGCCTAATCATGTCCTGCGCAGCTCACTTGCTCGAGCTCGGCCTGGCACACGAAGCTGTCGAAGCCTATGATCGGGCGATCCCGCTTTGCACATCCGACGAACAACGACGCCATCTACTGCAACGTCTTGCGGATGCTGCCCGCCGCAGTGGCCAGTGGACACTCGTACTTTCAGCTGCGAAGTCCGCTTCCCTGCTCGCTCCACCTGAACAGCTTGTCGGCGACGCATCATGCACCCTGCTGGAGCTTGAGGCGCGATGGAGGATAGGCGATGACATCTCCGACCTACTTCCACTCGCGTC
>DASTRO010000213.1:0-4918 GCA_035761165.1 Gemmatimonadaceae bacterium
CGGGTCGATGGCCACGCTGAGGGCGATGCGCTGCGTGCGCGCGCGGCGGCCGGTGCCGGTGCGCCGGCGCGTCTCCCCCTGGTAATGGAAGAGTCGCGCCCGCTCATCGTAGGTGTAGGCCCCGCTCCCCGTGCCGTGCGCGCCGGCGAAGGTGATGGCCAGGCGCCGCAGCCGGCGCTGCTGGAAGTGGGCCTTGTACGTGCCGGAATCGTCCTCGGTGCGCCACTCCCCTTCCACGGACTGCCAGTACTGGGTGGCTCCCTCGATCGACGCCGCCGCCGCCTCGGCGTCCTTCAGCCCACCCTCGTAGCCGTACCAGCGACCGCCGGTGGTGCTGTCCTCGACCGGGGCGGGTGGCGTGGCGACGGCGCTGTCGCCCACCGCTGCCGGTGGCGTGGTGGGGCGACGGACGGTGGCGCAGGCGGCGAGCAGCGGCACGACGCAGGCGAGCAGCGACCGGTGGCGGAGCATGACGCGCTTCTCCGGAAGGGGACGGGCGGACGGATCGGGGAGGGCCCGGCGACAGGGCCGGATCCCCGCGCGACGACCGCGGTAGGATAACCCGGTGCCGCGCCGCGACAACCGGCACCGGCCCACCTGCTCGTCGCTCATCGCTCGCCGCTGATCGCTGATCGCTGATCGCTGATCGCTCGCCGTTCCGTGTTGCGCGCCTCGTGCCGTGACGTAGGTTGCGACTGTCGCCTCCCGGGCCACCGAGACCATGCCGCTGCCACCGGACTCCGCCGACCGGCGCTACTCTGACCACGAGCTCGCGCTCATCCTGCGCCGGGCCGCCGAACGACAGGCGCAGTCGTCCACCGACGGCTACTCGCTGCGGGAGATCCAGGCCATCGCCAGCGAGGTCGGGATCGACCCGGCGCACGTGGCCGAGGTCGCGCTGTCGCTGCACCGGTCGGAGCCGGCCGGGGACGGGGCGCCCGCGGAGCAGGGGCGGGTGAGCTTCGACGCCGCCCTGCCGGGAGAGCTGACGCCGGACGAGTGCGCCGAGCTGGTGCGCGTGCTGCGCCGCCGGTGGGACACCTACGGGGTGACGCGCCGCGAGCCGGGTGGGCTGGTCTGGGGCGCGCACGACGGCTTCGGGCACAGCTGGCTGATGGTCGGCTCGACACGTGGGCGCACCAAGCTGGAGCTCGGCGACGACCGGCGCGCCTCGGCCCGCGTGGCCGGCGCGATGGCGGGGCTGGGCGCCTTCCTGGCGGGCTTCCTGGCGCTCGTCGGTACCGTGCCCGACGGCGGCGCTCTGGTGGGGCTCCTCGTGCCGCTGCTCGGGACGAGCGGGGCCGTGGGATGGGGCGCCTCGCGGGTGGCGCTCCGGCGGCTCTCCGCCAAGTGGGGGGCGCGGGTGCGGGCCGCCGGTGAGGAGTTGACGGCCACCGCGCGCGAGATGCTGGCGCGCCGCGCCGAGGGCGCGCCGCCGTCGGAGGGCGGCGAGGCGCTGGGCCCGAGACGCGAGACGCGAGACACGAGACACGAGGCGCGAGCCTAGAGGCTGGCCTCTGGCGGCTGGCGGCTGGGATCTCGTGTCCGCCGTCGCGCCACTAGCGACTCGCGCCCGCCGTTCGCGCCGCCTTCTTCACCAGGGCGATCTGCCCGGCATGGTAGACGGCGTGCTGCACGACGCCGTGCAGCATGACGGCGGCCGTGTAGCGCTTGCCCGGCACCAGCTCATGCAGCGCCGCGGCCGGCATCCCGGCCACCAGGTGCTCCAGGGAGCGCTGCGCCTGCTCGAGCACGTCGAGCGTGGCGAGCCAGGCGATGTCGGTGGGGTCGGGCATGACGGGCCAGTCGGCGTCGTCGGTGTACTCCACCTGCTCGCCGGCGAGTCGGCGACGCGCCGCCATGAGCCAGACCGAGATGTGACGCACCAGCTCCCAGATGGTGTGCGCCGTCGGGATCGGCCGCGTCGCGGCGGTGGCGGCGTCGACGTCGGCGAGCAGGGCGCGCAGCGAGGGGCCGTACCAGGCGTCGCCGTCGTAGGTGCGGCGCAGCTGCTCGAGGATGCGGGTGTGGTCGTCCATCGGGGCGGGGCCGGCGGTCAGCTCAGGAAGCGGCGGGCGAGCTGCTCGAGCCGATCGTCGCCGGCGGCGACGGCCTGGTCGAGGAGGCGGCGTACGTGCTCGCGCAGCCGCGGCTCCCCCCAGTAATACCCGGTGGCCTCCTCGGCGCTCGCCGTCTCGCCGGCGCGAGCGGCCTCGAGCAGCGCGGCGGCCGCCGCTGCGTCGAAGGCCGGATCGTCGCGCGGCGGCAGGCCGTAGTCGCGCCGCGGCACGGCGCCGCCGGCGTCCTCGTTGACGAATGCTCGTGACATGCTGACTCTCCCTCGGTGCGGGCGGCGCTGGGCGCCGAGACCTGACACCCCTTCCGCGATCCCCTATTATTGGGAGACGCCACCCGTTCGTGCCATCGGGGCCATCGGGCGCCCGCCTCCGAGAACATCATGCCTTACGTCATTACCGAAGCCTGCCAGAACGTCAAGGACAAAGCCTGCGTCGACGTCTGTCCGGTGGATTGCATCTACGAGGGGCCGGATCAGCTGTACATCCATCCGGACGAGTGCATCGACTGCGGGGCGTGCGAGCCGGAGTGCCCGGTGACGGCCATCTTCCCCGACGAGGACGTGCCGCAGAACCTGCGGCAGTACATCCAGATCAACCGGGACGTCTTCAAGAGCGACACCCCGCCGGGACGCCCCACCCGGTGAGGCGGGCGCGGGGCACGGAGCGGGCCCCGCGCGTCCAGGCAGCCTGGAGCGCCGGTGCCGGCGCCGACCTGCTGCACGAGGCGGCAGGGACGGAGGCGGGCGACGTGGCGCCGGCGCGCATCGTCATCGCCACCGATCCCATCTGCTCGCGCTGCTGGGCCATGGAGCCCGCCCTGCGGCGGCTGCGCTATCATCACGGCTCGCGCGTGGCCATCACCCGTGCCTACGGCGGGCTGCTCCCCCGCTGGGCGCACTTCCACGATCGCGAGGTGGGGATCCGCGCGCCCGGCGACGTGGTGTCGCACTGGAGCGCCGTGGCGCGGCACCACGGGCAGCCGATCGACCCCTCCGTCTGGCGCACGGACCCGCTGGCCTCGTCCTACCCGCCGACGATCGCGCTGCACGTCGTGCGGCACCTGGTGCCGGCGCTGGAGGAGGCCTACCTGCGCCGCCTGCGCCACGCGCTCTTCCTGGAGGCGCGCAACGTGTCGCGCGAGGAGGTGCTCATCGCCTGCGCGGCCGACGTCGGCGTGGACTGGGAGACGTTCGCCGCCGCGTACCAGGCGGGCGCCGGCGCGGTGGCCTTCTCGCGCGAGCTGACGACGCTGCGGCGGCTGGGCGTGCACAGCTTCCCGACGCTGCTCGTCGCCGGTCCGGCGCAGACCGAGCCCCTGCTCCTGCGGGGCGCGCAGACGTACGAGCGCCTCGTCGCCACGCTCGGCCGTGCCCTCGGCCACACCCTGCCCCCGGATCGTTGGGTCACCCCGATGGAGGCGCTGGCCGCCTACGGCACCGGCACGCTGCGCGAGTTCGGCGAGCTGCTCGGGCTGGACGACGCCGCCACGGCGGGGGCGCTCCGCGCCGCCGGCGCACGGGTGGACGAGCTGGCGAGCGGACAGCTCTGGCGGGGATAGCGCCCGACCTGGCCTAACGCCGCCGCCGCTCCCGGCCGAGGGGAAACCAGGCGAGCGCGCCGATGACCGGGAGCGCGGCGACGATCAGCGTCCAGACCAGCTTCGCCTTCGTCGAGTGCAGCGTGCTGCGCCAGATGGAGACGAGCGCGCCGAGGTCGATCACGAGGATCGCCAGGCCGACGTACCAGCGGGCATTGGTCAGCTCGAGCATGCGGCCTCGGGCGCGTGAGAGAGGAGGGACGTCGGGGGTCGGTGGTCCGGGAACCGGGCGGCCGCCCGGTCAGTCGGCCGGCAGCCCGGCCAGGAAGTCGCGCAGCACGTGGTTGAAGGCGGCCGGCCGCTCGATCGCACTGGCATGCCCCGCGCCGGCCAGCGGCTCGAGGCGGCTGCCGCGGATCCCCTCGTGCAGCAGGCGCGCCTCGCGTGGCGGCGTGAGGACGTCTTCGTCGCCCACCACCACCAGCGTCGGCACGTCGATCGTCGGCAGGTCGGGGGTGGAATCGGGGCGCGCCAGCATCGCCTCCAGCGCGCCGACGATCCCGTCCACGGGCTGTCGCGCGAGCATCGCCCGTAAGTGGGACACCAGCTCCGGCGCGCGCGTGCGCGTCGTCCTTCCGACCATCCCCTCCATCATCCGCCCGGCCACGGCGTCGGCGCCCCGCTCGCGGGCGAGGGCGATGAGCTCGCGGCGCGCGGCGCGGCCGGCCTCCGTGTCCGCCCCGGCGCGCGTATCCGCCAGCACCAGGCCGCGCACCCGGGCGCGGTGGCGCCGCCAGAGGGCGAAGGCCACGTACCCGCCCATCGACAGCCCGGCGACGACGGCGCGCTCCACCCCGGCGGCGTCGAGGACGCAGACGACGTCGTCGGCGTAGCCGTCCATCGTGGCCGGCGCGAGGTACGGGCTGGCGCCGAAGCCACGCAGGTCGAGCGCGATCGCGCGCGCGACGTCGGCGACGCCACCCAGCTGCGCCGCCCACAGCGTGTGGTCGTGCGGGAAGCCATGGACGAAGACGACGGGCACGCCGTCGCCGTGCGCCACGAAGTGCAGCGTGCGGCCGCCGCAGGCCGCCATCACGGCGCGCCGTCCTCCCGCCAGGCGGGGATCAGCCACCGCCACCGCTCCGGCACGGGCACCGGACGCCCGTCGCGGTCCACGCAGACGAAGGTGATCGTCGCGTCGGCGATGACGGCGCCGTCCTGCCGGCGATGCACCGCCTGGCGCACGGCGAAGCTGGTGCGGCCGGTGCGCGCGAGCCCCGAGCGCACGACCAGGTCGTCGCCG
>DASTRO010000214.1:0-14200 GCA_035761165.1 Gemmatimonadaceae bacterium
GGGCGCACGCAGGCGGTGAGGGCGGCGACGACGAGGGCGCCAACGACGGAGGCGGCGGCGCGCCGACGATGATGGCGGGGCGTGGAGATCGGAGAGCGTACGGTCATGAACGCAGGGCTGGAGTCGTCGCAGGATGCGCCGACGCGCGGCCGCGCGCCAGCGTCCGTCCGGCCCTGACAGCGCTCGACGTGCCCGCGCCGCGGTGCGTCCGACGGGCGGCGCGCTGCCGCCGCTCCCCGCGCCGCCCGCCCCCTCGCCGCTCGTCGCTCGCCGCTCGCCGCTCGCCGCTCGCCGCTCGCCGCTCGCCGCTCGCCGCTCGCCGCTCGCCGCTGCTTCCTGCTTCCCGCTTCCTGCTTCCCGCTTCCCGCTTCCTGCTCCTCACTCCATCCGCAGCGTCACCGTCGGATCCACGTGCGCCGCGCGGCGCGACGGGAGATAGCTCGCCAGCAGCCCGACGCCGCTCAGCAGCACGGCCACCACCACGAAGGTGAGTGGGTCCGTCGTGCTCACGTCGTAGAGGAGCGTGCCCAGCAGCCGTGTGGCGGCCAGCGCGACCACGATGCCGACCGCCAGACCGGCGATCACCGGCATCATGCCGCGCCGCAGCATCAGCGCCACCACGCCCCCCGGGGCCGCGCCGAGCGCCACGCGCACGCCGATCTCGCGCTGGCGCTGGCTCACCACGTACGACACGACCCCGTAGAGTCCCACCGCGGCGAGCACCAGCGCCAGCGCGCCGAAGAGCGAGACGAGCACGGTGAAGAAGCGCGGCGTCGAGGCCGACTCCGCGAGCTTCGTCCGGAGGGGCGTGATCTCCTGCACGGGCTGGCCGGGCAGCACCTCGCGCAGCGCCGCGCGCAGCGGGGCGATGAGCCGCGCCGGGTCGCCCGCGGTGCGCACGACGAGCGACATGTGCGAGCGCGGCATGATGGTCTCCGGGACGTAGATCGTGAAGCCCGCCAGCGAGTCGAGCCGCTGCTGGCGCACGTCGCCGGCCACGCCCACGACGCGCGTCGGGACCTCGCCGCCCAGCATGAAGAGCTTCCCCACCGGGCTCTCGCCGGGCCAGAAGCGCTCGGCCATGCGTCGGCTGATCACCGCCTGGATCTGCTGGGCCGTGTCGGCCACCGCGGGGTCGAGGTCCTGGCCCTGCAGCAGCGGGATGCCGAGCGCCTTGAGGTAGCCCGGCGAGATCCCCTGCATCAGCAGCGTCGGCTCCTCCCCCGCCGGGGGCGTCGGCTGCCCGGGCACGGTGAAGATGCGCGGCTCGCCCTGCCCGCCGCTGAACGGCGCGTACTTCGTGGCCCCGGCGGCCACCACGCCGGGCACCTGGCGCACGCGGTCGACCACGCGCTGGCGGAGGTCGATCAACGCCTGCATCGACGCCCGCACGTCCGGGTTCGACTCGTCGACCGGCACGGAGAGGTCGGCGAGCAGGACCCCCTCGGGCCGGAAGCCCGGATCCACGTTCGTCAGGCGCTGGAAGCTGCGGAGCATCAGCCCGGCGCCCGCCACGAGCACCACGGCCAGCGCCACCTCGGCGGCGACGAGCACGCCGCGGGCGCGATTGCTCGCCGCGCCGCCGGTGCTGCCGCGCGCGCTGTCCTTCAGCGAGTCGGTCAGGTTCGGCGCCGAGGCCCGCAGTGCCGGCCACACGCCGAAGACGAGGCCGGTGACCAGCGACACGCCGAGCGCGAAGAGCAGCACGCCGACGTCCATGCGCACGTCGGCGGCACGCGGCAGGAACTCGCCGCTGAGGGCGACGAGCGCCTTCACGCCCCACCACGCCACCGCCAGGCCGAGCGCGCCGCCGAGCAGCGCGAGCAGCAGGCTCTCCGTCAGCATCAGGCGCACGATGCGGCCACGCCCCGCGCCGAGCGCCGCGCGCAGCGCCAGCTCGCGCCCGCGGCCCGAGGCGCGCACGAGCAGCAGGTTGGCCACGTTCACGCAGGCGATGAGCAGCACCAGTCCCACCGCGCCGAGCATCACGAGCAGGCCCGTCTGCACCCTGCCGACGATCGACTCCCGGATGCCCTGCACGGCGGCATCGGTCAGGCCGGCGTTGCTCTCCGGGTACATCGTGGCGAGGCGCTGCTGGAAGGCCGCCACCTCCTGGCGGGCCTGCTCCGGCGTGACGCCCGGGCGGAGCCGCCCGATCATCTCCAGCCACCGCGCTCCGCGGCCGCTCCCGACGTCGTCCTCGTCCATGATGGACTGCGGCATCCACACCGCCACCTCGGGGCTGGGATAGTCGAAGCCCGGCGGCATCACGCCGAGCACCGTGTACGGCTCCCCGCTGAGACGGATCGTACGGCCGACCGCCCCAGGGTCGCCGCCCAGCTCCTGGCGCCAGAAGCCGTAGCTGACCACGACCTCGTGATTCGCGCCCCGCTCGTGCTCCGCCGGTAGCAGCGTGCGGCCGAGCAGCGCCCGCGTGCCGAGGGCGGGGAAGAAGCCGGCCGAGACGTAGGCCGTCTTGGCGTAGATCGGCTCGCCCCCCGGCTCGCCGAAGACGACGCCGCTGCCGATGGCGGCGAAGGCGCCGACGGCGCTGAAGCCGTGCAGCTCGCGCTCCCAGTCCTCGAGCTCCGTCTGCGAGACGGTCCCGCGATCGTCCCCGGTGGCCGGGTTCGCAGGCCAGATGCGCACCACCTGCTCGGCGTCTGGGAAGGGCAGGGGACGCAGCAGCACGCCGCGCACGACGCTGAAGATCGCCGTCGTGGCGCCGATGCCGAGACTCAAGGTGAGCAGGACGATGAGCGTGAAGCCGGGCGTCGCGCGCAGCGAGCGGAGCGCGTAGGTGAGGTCCTGCCGGATGGTGGCGAACAGCTCGGTGCGGCGCATGGCGTGCTCGTGGCTGGAGGAGATGTCGTGGCACCGCTCGCGGACGCGCTCCACGTCGCCGAAGCGCCGGCTGGCGTGGCGACGTGCCTCGGCCGTGTCACGCCCGGCGGCGCGCTCCTCGTCGACGAGCATGTCGAGGTGGAAGCGCAGCTCGTCGTCCACCGCGCCGTCGACGTCGCGCTCGGCGCTGGGGAGGCGGAAGAAGCGGCGCAGGCCGGGGATGCGGGGCATGGGGAGGGGCGAGCGATGAGCGGCGAGCGGCGAGCGATGAGCGAAGTGCGTGCGGCGAACGGGATCAGACGACGGCGAGGACCTTGGCGACCGCCTCGGAGTAGCGGGACCAGGCGGTGGCCTCGCTGCGGAGCATGCGGCGGCCCTGGGCGGTGAGCTGGTAGTACTTGGCGCGGCGGTTGTTCTCGGAGAGGCCCCACTCGGCCTCGATCCAGCCGCGCTTTTCCATGCGGTGGAGGGCGGGGTAGAGGGCGCCCTCCTCGATCCGGAGCACGTCGTCGGTGGTGTCGCGGATCCAGCGAGCGATGGCATAGCCGTGCCGGGGGCCCCAGCTCAGCGTCTTCAGGACGAGGACGTCCAGCGTCCCCTGCAGCAGCTCCAGATTGTCGGCCACGCCGCTCCCCATGAGTGTTTAGGGGTCACGATACGGCCGGTCCCATAAGGCGTCAAGGGGACGCGCGATCGAGCCGTGGGGGCCCCCCCCGATTCACAGGATCGCGCGACCGACGCGGTCGAGCGTCACCCGAAGCGTGCACATCGTACCGAACCACCGCACCCGGTGCATCACCCCCGGGTCGAGACCGCCGCTCCGTCCCTCCGCGCCACCCAGATCTGCTCGCGGCCGTAGGCCGGCGGCGCACCGGTGAAGTCGGAGTACTCGGCCTCGAGCGCGAAGCCGCAGAGCTCGAGTAGATGCCGCATCTCGTACCGGTAGCTCCAGCGCAGCACGAGCTCTTCCATCTCCTCGGGCAGCACCTCGCCCGCGGGCCCGGTCTCGGTGAAGTGCCAGCGCTCGCGCAGCAGCTGGTGCACGGGGTCGTTCACGCGCTCCCGCACCTCGATCGTCACGACGTTGCCCGACACGGGGTGCGTGACGCTCGCCCGCTCGCCGAGCCCCGGATGCAGCGCGCCGGGCACAAGCAGGTGGAGCAGCGGGTCGAAGAGGTCGAGGTGGAGCGCGCCCCCGGGGCGCAGGTGCCGGTGGATGCAGGCGAGCGCACAGCGCTGCGCCTCCGGCGTGGGCAGCACCTGGAAGGCGCGGAAGGGGACGAGGACGAGCGCGAACGTCTCGCCGAGCGCGAAGTCGGCCATGTCGCCCTGGACGAAGCGCGCGCGGGCGGCGACCTCCGGCGGCTCGGCGGCGCGCTTCCCCGCCGCGACGGCGAGCATGGCCGGCGAGAGGTCGAGTCCGACGACGTCCACGCCGGCGCGGGCGAGCGGCCAGGTGACGCGCCCGGTGCCGCAGGCCAGCTCGAGCACCGGCCCGCCGGCGGCGCGCGCGTGGCGGACGTACCAGGCGACGTCGTCCGCGACGGAGCCG
This sequence comes from Gemmatimonadaceae bacterium, assembly GCA_035761165.1. GTDB lineage: Bacteria > Gemmatimonadota > Gemmatimonadetes > Gemmatimonadales > Gemmatimonadaceae > CALCHX01. The sequence continues at coordinate 4,397 of DASTRO010000214.1, forward strand.
GGCATGGTCGCGTGGCGGACGTCGTAGGTCTCGATGTTCAGGCCGCCCGCGGCATAGAACGGGCGCGCCACGGGGCGCGAGCTCTCGTCCTCGGCGTTCCCCGCATCCGGCTGCGTCATGGCCGTCGTCCTCCCCCGTTAGATTCCTGGCGTGCGGGGGCCCCCCCCCCGAATCACACGATGTCGGCCGCGCGCCGTCCACTCGCCATCCGTCGGCTGCCGCCGGGCGCCGATCGTCGCACCCATAGCCCATCCCGATCGTGGCCCCTCAGTTCATCTACGTCATGAAGGGCCTGCGGAAGGTCGTGCCACCTTCCCGGGTCATCCTCGACGACATCTGGCTCTCCTTCTACCCCGGCGCCAAGATCGGCGTGCTCGGCCCCAACGGCGCCGGCAAGTCGTCGCTGCTGCGCATCATGGCCGGCGTCGACCACGAGTTCCAGGGCGAGGCCTGGGCGCACAAGGGGACGAAGATCGGCTACCTCCCGCAGGAGCCGCAGCTCGACCCCACCAAGGACGTGCGCGGCAACGTCGAGGAGGCGGTGAAGGAGCAGCGCGCGCTGCTCGACCGCTTCAACGCGATCAGCGCCGCCTTCGCCGACCCGGACGCCGACTTCGACAAGCTGATGGCGGAGCAGGCGAAGGTGCAGGAGCGCATCGACGCGCTCGACCTGTGGAACCTCGACAACAAGATCGAGGTCGCCATGGACGCCCTGCGCCTCCCGCCGGCCGACGCCGACGTGACGACGCTCTCCGGCGGTGAGCGCCGCCGCGTCGCCCTCTGCCGCGTCCTCCTCGAGCAGCCCGACCTGCTGCTCCTCGACGAGCCCACCAACCACCTCGACGCCGAGAGCGTCGCCTGGCTGGAGCACCACCTGGAGGCGTTCCCCGGCACCGTCGTCGCCATCACGCACGACCGCTACTTCCTCGACAACGTCGCCAAGTGGATCCTCGAGCTGGACCGCGGCCGCGGCGTGCCGTACGAGGGGAACTACTCCGGCTGGCTGGAGCAGAAGCGGATGCGGCTGGCGCAGGAGGAGAAGCAGGCTTCGGCGCGCCAGCGCACCCTCGAGCGCGAGCTGGAGTGGGTGCGCATGTCGCCGCGCGCGCGCCAGAGCAAGAGCAAGGCGCGCCTGCAGGCCTACGAGCAGCTGGCCAGCGAGCAGCAGCAGGAGCGGATCGCGCAGAACGAGATCGTCATCCCGCCCGCCCCGCGTCTTGGCAACGACGTCGTCATCGCCGACGGGCTGAAGAAGGCGTACGGCGACAAGCTGCTCTTCGAGGATCTCTCCTTCTCGCTGCCGCGCGCCGGCATCGTCGGCATCATCGGGCCGAACGGCGCCGGCAAGACGACGCTCTTCCGCATGATCGCCGGCCAGGAGACGCCGGACGACGGCACGCTGAAGCTGGGGGAGACGGTGCAGCTGGCGTACGTGGACCAGCACCGCACGCTCAACTCGGCCAACACCGTCTGGCAGGAGATCTCCGGCGGCGTCGAGATGGTGATGGTGGGCCGGCGCGAGATCAACAGCCGCGCCTACCTCTCCAGCTTCAACTTCAAGGGCACCGACCAGCAGAAGAAGGTCGGCGACCTCTCCGGCGGCGAGCGCAACCGCCTGCACCTGGCGAAGACGCTGATGGAGGGGGGCAACGTCCTGCTGCTCGACGAGCCGACCAACGACCTGGACGTGGACACGCTGCGCGCGCTGGAGGAGGCGATCCTCGACTTCAGCGGCTGCGCGGTGATCATCTCGCACGACCGCTGGTTCCTGGACCGCGTGGCGACGCACATCCTGGCGTTCGAGGGGAACTCGGAGGTCGTCTGGCACGAGGGGAACTACCAGTCGTACATCGAGGACCTGAAGCGCAGGAAGGGTCCCGACGCCGACCAGCCGCACCGGGTGGCGTACAAGAAGCTGGTGCGGGCGTAGTCGGCCGCCCCCGGCCGTGGGCCCCCTCACGGCCGGACGGCGGGCGCCGCGGCCCGTCGTGAGCGCGTTACCGGTGCTCCGGACGCGGCAGGTCGGACTCGGCGCTCCGGGAATGCGGCGACGACGAGCGCTCGCCTGGCGCGCCGACGCGCAGCGGCACCCACCCCGGCGCGTCGCTGGCCGGAAAGCTCTCCTCCGACGCCTCCTCGACATCGTCGCGGAGCACCGGCCGTCGCGGCTCTGGCGCCGGCTCGTCGGGCTCGCGCATCCGCTGATCGCTCATGTCTGGTGCTCCATCGAGGCCAGTCCGGCTCCCCGGGTGGCGCGCGACCTCCCCCTCACGCCTCCCGCCGCGGCAGGGCGGTGTAGACGCGCGTGATGAAGCCGTGGAACTCCGCCATGTAGTCCCGGAGGAACTCCGCGGTGGACGCGTCGGTGACCTCGCCGTCGTCGGTGATGAGCCCCGGCGTGAACTGGATGTACGCCTCGATCGCGTTCATCTGCGGCGAGTTGCAGAAGCTGAGGATGCTCTTGAGGTGCTGCTGCCCGACCGCAGTGCCGATCTTCCCCGGCGACGTGCCGATCATCGCCGAGGGCTTGCGGGCGAAGGAGTTCTGGCCGTACGGCCGGCTCGCCCAGTCGATCGCGTTCTTGAGCCCGCCCGGGATCGAGCGGTTGTACTCGGGTGTCACGAACAGGACGGCGTCGACCCCGGCGATCGCGTCCTTCAGCGCGCGCGCCGGCGGGGGATAGTCCGCGTCGTAGTCGTACGAGTACAGCGGCAGGTCGCCGATCGGGATCTCGCGCATCTGCAGCTCGGCGGGCGCGAGGCGAACGAGGGCCGCGGCGAGCTTCCGGTTGATCGAGGCGCGCGCGAGGCTGCCGACGAAGTAGCCGACCGTGAACGTAGTCATCTGTCCTCCTGACGGTTGGCGGCTAAAGCAGCCGCGTGAGGCGATTGGCGACCCACTCGCCGACGCGCTCCGTCCAGGGACGCTGCGCGAAGCGCGCCGCCGTGATCTCGGTGGCCCAGCGCAGGTCCTCCCGGAACTGCGCCTCCAGGCGCCGCCCGATCGTCGGATCGAGGATCATGAGCGTCACCTCGTCGTTGAGCGCCAGCGAGCGGTTGTCGAAGTTCATCGTGCCGATCGAGGACCACGTGCCGTCCACGACGAACGTCTTGGCGTGCAGCGTGGACGGCTGCCACTCGTAGATGCGGACCCCGGCCGCGAGCAGCCGCTCGTAGCGCGCGCGCCCGGCCTGCCACGTCATGTGGATGTCCGTGCGCTGGCCACCCACCAGGAGCCGCACGTCCACCCCGCGCCGCGCCGCCTGCGTGAGCAGCCCGACGAAGTTCTCGTCCGGCGCGAAGTAGGCGTTCGTCACGTAGAGCGACCGGCGCGCCCCGGCGATCGAGAGCGCCAGGAAGCGCTCCGCCGCCGTGCTGCCGAGGGTGGGCGTCGCGTAGAGCAGCCCGGCCGTCACGCCGCCGGCCGCCGAGTCGCGGTCGACCGTGGCGCGGCCGGTGAAGAGCACGCCGGTCGCCTCGCTCCAGGCGGCGGCGAAGGCGGCCTGGAGCTGCAGCACCGCCGGCCCGGTGAAGCGCACATTCGTGTCGCGCCAGGCGCCGTTGGTGTGCCCGTCGCCGAGCCACTTGTCGTCGATGCCGAAGCCGCCCGTCCATCCCACGCGGCCGTCGATCACGACCGCGCGCACGTGCGAGCGGTTCTGCGCCCGCCACAGCGTGCCCAGCGTGAGCGGACGGAAGGGCACCGCGCGGATGCCGGCCGCACGGAAGGCGGCGAGCCGCGCGGCCGGGATGTCCTGCGTGCCGAAGGCGTCGTAGAGCAGGAAGACGCGGACGCCCGCCGCGGCCCGCTCGAACAGGATGCGGCTCAGCGTGTCGGCCACCCGGCCGGGCTGACCGTAGTAGTTCTGGATGGCAATCGACTGCGTGGCCGCGCGGAGATCTTCCCACAGGCGCGGGAAGGTGCCATCGCCGTTCAGCGCCAGCTCGACGTGGTTGCCCGGGGTGAGCGGGGCGTTCGTGAGGAGTGCCACGCCGAGCGCGAACTGCGGCTCGGCCGGGGCCATGGGCGCGCCGTCGGCGCCGACGCCGCGCACGTGCTGCACGGCGGTGCCGCGGGTGACGAAGAGGAGGCCGACGAGGGCGAGGACGAGGAGGAGCGCGAGCGCCGCCCACCGGGCCCCGCGCCCGAGGTAGACCAGCACGGTTCTCGTCGCCACGCGCATCGGCGGTTCTCGACGTCGCTGAGATGGGTGAGGACGCGCCGTCCGGCCGGAGGACCAGCGACGGCTGGCGCCCCGGAGCGGCGCGGGTGGGGCCCGCCCCCGGGCTGACCTTCACAGGCCGTGCCCGGCGGCCGGCTCGCACGCCTGCTCCTCGACACACCTCGAGCGACGGACCGGAGGGACGGGCCGCGGCCGCACGGGCCGGCGTCCCACGGCCGCGGCGACAGCGCTCGAACCGCCCCGGCGGTCGAAACGCTGTCGTGGCAGCCGAGCCCCGGTCGCTACTCCGCCCGCATCGCCACCAGCGGGCTCACCCGCACCGCCCGGAGCGCGGGCGCGAGCGAGCCGGCGACGGTCACGAGCACCACCACCAGCACCCCGCCCCCGAGCGTCAGCGGGTCCGCGGGGGCGATCCCGAAGAGGAGCGCGCTCATGGCACGGGCCGCGGCATACGCCACGAGCACGCCCGGGATGCCGCCGAGCACCGCCAGGCGGGCCGCCTCGGCCACGATCGTCCGCGCCACGCGCCCCGGGCCCGCGCCGAGCGCGAGCCGGACGCCGATCTCCTGGGCGCGCTGCGTCACCATGAACGCCAGCAGGCCGTAGATGCCGACGCCGGTGAGGAGGAGCGCGACGGCGGCGAGCGCGCCCAACACGCGGAGCTGGGCGCGGCGGTCGGCGGTCTGGCCGGCGACCACGTCGCTCAGCGGCCGGATGTCGGAGATCGGCTGCTCCGGGTCCACCTGGCGGATGACGCCGCGGACGGCGGGAATGAGCGGCTCGAGCGGGCCCGTCGCGCGGATGACGAGGGCCTTGGGGACGTAGAGGCCGCCCAGCCCGCCCGCCTGCGCCGCCGCGAAGTAGAGCTGCGGCTCGCTGCTGCGCTCGAGGCCGCGCACCCGGATGTCGCGCGCGACGCCGACGACGGTGTAGTCGCGCCCGCGCACGCGGAAGCTCTGGCCTAACGGGTCCACGGTCGGCCAGTACTCGCGCACGGCCGACTCGCTCACCACCGCCGCGAGCGGGCGGCCGAACCGGTCGCCCGCCTCCACGCCACGCCCGCGGAGGATCGGGATCCCCAGCACGTCGAAGAACTGCGGCGTCACCCAGCGAAGGCTCACCCCGTCGGTCCTCCGGTTGCGCCGCGCCTCGTCCCCGGGGAGCTCCACCCCTCCGATGCCGCCGGTGAGCACCATCGGGAGGCCGCTCGTGTAGGCGGCCGCCTCGACGCCCGGCAGGCTCTGCACCCCCGCCAGGACGCGATCGTAGAACGCGACGCGCCCCACGGTGTCCGCCGCGCGCGCGGAGGAGAGCGCGGTGCGCATCGTCAGCACCCCCGCGGAGGTGAAGCCGGGATCGACCGACTGCACCTTCCAGACGGCGCGGATCAGCAGCCCCGAGGAGACGAGCAGCACGACCGAGATCGCGACCTCCACGGTGACGAGCACGGTGCGCAGCCGCTGCCGCCGCCCGCCGCCGCCCCGCGTCCCCTCACGCAACGCGCGGAGCCCGGTGCGCCCGCTCACCAGCGTCGCCGGCACCAGGCCGAAGCCGATCCCGATGAGGGCGGTGAACGCGCCCGCGATGAGCAGCGCGCGTGGGTCGATCCGCGGCGGCTCGGCGAGCGGCAGCGTGGTGGGCACGAGGTGCGACAGCAGCGGCACGGCGAGCATCGCCACCAGCACGCCGGCCGCGCCGCCGAGCAGCGCGAGCACGACGCTCTCGGTGAGCATCTGGCGCACGAGCCGCTCGCGCCCGGCCCCGAGCGCGGCGCGCACGGCCAGCTCGCGCTCGCGCGCCGCCGCGCGCACGAGCAGCAGGTTCGCCAGGTTGGCCCCGGTGAGGAGGAGCAGGCCCAGGCTCGCCCCGCAGAGCGCGAGGAGCATGAGCCGGTAGCGCGGCATCACGAAGTCGCGCTGGCGGAAGAAGGAGAACCCCGTCTCGGCGTTGGTCTCGGGGTGCTCGCGGGCGAGGCGCGCCGCGATCATCGCGAGCTCGGCGCGCGCCTGCTCGAAGGTGGCGTCGGGGGCGAGCCGGCCGACGGCCTGCAGGTAGGTGTTGGTGCGGTCGGCGAAGTCCTCCTCGCGCAGCACGAGCGGCACCCAGAGCTGGACGTCGGGGCTGGGGAAGTGGAAGCTCGCCGGCATGACGCCGATGACGACGCGCGGCGTCTCGTCGAGCCGGACGGTCTTCCCGATCACGTCGGGGTCGCCCCCGAACTCCGACTGCCACACCCCGTAGCTCAGCACGACGCTCCCCGCGTCGGGGTCCGCGGCGTCCGTGGCGTCGAAGATCCTGCCCAGCAGCGGGCGGACGCCGAGGAGGGGGAGCACCTCGGGCGTCACCGCGATGCCCGAGAGCCGTACCGGCTCCCCGGCGCCGACGAGGTTGGCCTCCGCATAGGTGAACGCCCCCCACCCGCGCGTCCTGGTGGTCATCGCGGCGGCGTCGCGGAAGTTGGCGGGGGAGAGCTCGTTCATGCATCCCCAGCCGCCACCGTCGCGCGGGCCCTCGCAGAGCCGCACGAGCGCGTCCGGCTCCGGGAAGGGGAGCGGCCGGAGCAGCACGGCATCGGCCACCGAGAAGGTGGCGGTGTTGGCGCCGACGCCGAGCGCGGTGACGAGCACCACCGCGACCACGAAGCCGCGCGAGCGGTTCATGGCGCGCGCGGCGAAGCGCAGATCCTGGCGCAGGATGGCCCCATGGGCGAGCAGGGCGTTGGGCACGACGTCGCCGACCGCGGCGAGCGCGGCGGCCAGGCGCCCCCGCCCGCGCGTGGACTCCGCGAAGGTGCGGAGCAGCTCCGCGCCGTACTCGGCGCGGAAGGAGGCGGGGTAGAGCCGCAGGAGGGCTCGGTAGAGGCGGATGCTCATGTGGTCTCCGGGGTGAGCCCGCGCGCGCGCGCGAGTCGGACGAGTTCCGTGAGCCGGCCCATCTCGGCCCGGGCGACGTCCAGGCCGAAGGGCGTCACGCGGTAGTAGCGCCGGCGTGCGTCGTCGAGCACGGCGCGGGGGCGCACCTGCACCTCGCGGATGAGTCCCTGCTCGACCATGCGCGCGATCGAGCGATAGAGCGTGCCCGCGCTCAGGCGCAGCGCGCCGCCGGTGCGCTCCTCGATGTCCTGGATGATGGCGTAGCCATGGCGGTCCTGGTCCACGAGCGCCACGAGGATGTGGAAGGTCGCGGGAGGGAGCGGCAGGAGCGCCTCGATGTCGGTCGGGTCGCGGGTCATGCGCTACTATAGCCACAGTGGTTATATTGTCAATGGCTATAGTGGGGCGGACGGGCGCTGGCTGTCGGCTATGCCGGCGCGACGCAAGGCGGGCTCGTGCGCCCGATCTCCACCGAACCTCCACGCCCCCTCCACGCCCCCTCCAAGCATCCGCGCCCCTGCCGTCGCATCCTCCGCCAGGCCGGCCGATGCCCCACCCCCGCGCCGGCCGGACCGCAGATCCCACTCGCGGAGGCGACCATGGCCCGCATGCTCCCCGATCCCACGTTCTACGCGTCCCCCAGCCACGCGATGACCGCGCCGCCCGAGGAGCTGGCGTACGTCGCCCTACTCAACGTCGGCGGCAACGGCACGCGCGACGCCATCGGGGTCGTGGACACCGAGCCGAGCTCGCCCACCTACGGCCAGCTCGTCGGCCGCACCGAGCTCCCGCAGGGGGACAACGAGCTGCACCACTTCGGCTGGAACGCCTGCAGCTCGCACCTCTGCCCCTGGGCGCCGCATGCCCACGTCGAGCGGCGCTACCTGGTGGTGCCGGGCATCCACTCCTCACGCATTCACGTCCTCGACACCCGGCCCGATCCGCGCGCACCGCGGCTCGTGAAGGTCATCGAGGCCGAGGAGATCGCGCGCCGCTCCGGCTACCAGGCGCTGCACACCGTGCACTGCGGCCCTGACGGCATCTACGTCAACGCCCTGGGCGGCGTGGATGGCGACGGGCCGGGCGGCATCCTCGTGCTGGACCACGAGACCTTCGCGGTGAAGGGCGCCTGGGAGAAGGACCGCGGCCCGCAGCACCTGGCCTACGACTTCGCCTGGCACCTGGGGCACGACACGATGATCAGCAGCGAGTGGGGCACGCCCAACATGGTGACGGAGGGCGTGAACCCCGAGCTGCTGCTGGCGGGCAAGTACGGCCACGCGCTCCACGTCTGGAACCTGCGCCGCCGCACGCACGAGCAGCGCATCGAGCTCGGCCCCGAGCAGCAGATGGTCCTCGAGCTGCGGCCGGCGCGCAATCCCACGCGCGCCTACGGCTTCGTGGGCGTCGTCATCTCGCTCGAGGACCTCTCGTCGTCGATCTTCCTCTGGTACCTGGACCGCGATGCCAGCGGCCACGGCACGGGCAACGGCCGCGACGGCGAGTGGAAGGTGCGGAAGGTGATCACCATCCCCGCCGAGCCGGCCGATCCGGCGCTGCTCCCGCCGCTGCTGCAGGGCTTCGGCGTCGTGCCGCCGCTCGTCTCGGACCTCAACCTGTCGCTGGACGACCGGTTCCTCTACGTGTCCTGCTGGGGCACCGGCGAGACGCGGCAGTACGACGTCAGCGACCCGTTCCACCCGGTGCTCACCGGCTCCGTGCGGCTGGGCGGCATCGTGCGCCGCACGCCGCACCCGAGCGCCCCGGACCGGCCGCTCAACGGCGCGTCGCAGATGGTGGAGGTGAGCCGCGACGGGCGGCGCGTCTACATCACCAACTCGCTCTACTCGCCGTGGGACGCGCAGTTCTACCCTGACGGCATCCGCGGCTGGATCGCCAAGCTGGACGCGGGGGTGGACGGCGGCCTCGCGCCCGACCCACGGTTCCTGGTGGAGCTGGAGGAGGGCGTGCGCCCGCACCAGGTGCGGCTGGCGGGTGGGGACGCGTCGTCCGACTCCTTCTGCTACGCGGAGTGACGACGATGCCGGACCTCGCCCTGCCGTGGCTCTCCCTGCTCGCCCTCGGCGCGCTGCACGGCGTCAACCCGGCGATGGGCTGGCTCTTCGCGGTGGGGCGCGGGCTGCAGGCGCGGGACCGGTGCGCGCTCTGGCGCGCGCTGGGTCCGCTCGCCCTCGGACATGCCCTGGCGATCGGGGCCGCCCTGCTGCTCGCCGGCCTGCTCGGGCGGGTGCTGCCGCTGGGGTGGCTCCGCTGGGTGGTCGCCGCGGCGCTGCTCGGCGTCGGCTTCGAGGGGCTGGTGCGCCACCGCCACCCGTCGCTGGGCGGCATGCACGTGAGCGCGCGGGAGCTGACCTCGTGGTCCTTCCTCATGGCCTCCGCCCACGGCGCGGGGCTCATGGTGCTCCCGCTCGTGCTCGGCGCCGCGCCGCCGCCCCCGGCGGCGATGCTGCAGCATCATCATGCCGCGCCGCTCGCCGGCGAGCCCGCCACGCCGCTCCTCGTGGCCGCCGCCGGCGGCGTGGACGCGATCGGCGTGGCCGCGCCGCTGGTCCACACCCTCGGCTACCTGGCGGTGACGGGCCTCCTCGCCGTGGTCGTGTACGAGAAGGTGGGCGTGCGCATCCTGCGCCGCGCGTGGATCAACCTGAACGTCGTCTGGTCCGGGGCGATGATCGCGGCGGCGGCGATGGCGCTGCTGTCGTGAGCGCCGACGCGGCGACGGGAGGC
>DASTRO010000215.1:0-21141 GCA_035761165.1 Gemmatimonadaceae bacterium
CGGGTCGATCGAGTAGCGTTCCCCGCGTACGCGGGGATGATCCGCTCTGTACCGCCCGCGAGCAGCGTGGTCGTGCGCGTTCCCCGCGTACGCGGGGATGATCCGGCGTACCACCGCGTGCGGCCCGACGTGGCGGAGCGTTCCCCGCGTACGTGGGGATGATCCGGGCATGTCGCTGGGCTGCATACGCAGGCAAGCGCGTTCCCCGCGTACGCGGGGATGATCCGCACACGCGCCGGCCGCTGCCCACCCGGAGCACGCGTTCCCCGCGTACGCGGGGATGATCCGGCGGAGAGCATGCGTGTGAACCGTCAGCTCGTGCGTTCCCCGCGTACGCGGGGATGATCCGTTGCCGAGCAGGCTCGGGGTGAGCGTCGTCAGGCGTTCCCCGCGTACGCGGGGATGATCCGCGCTACGAGACGGCCAGCGGGGACATCTCCACGCGTTCCCCGCGTACGCGGGGATGATCCGTGTCCGCCGCTCCGGTCGATCCGCTCCAGCGGGCGTTCCCCGCGTACGCGGGGATGATCCGGGCATCGTTCTGCACATCGCCGAGGGGAGCGAGCGTTCCCCGCGTACGCGGGGATGATCCGACGAACGTCGCGCCTTCGATCATCGTCATGGTGCGTTCCCCGCGTACGCGGGGATGATCCGCTCAGCGCCTATAACATCCTGACGATCACGCTGCGTTCCCCGCGTACGCGGGGATGATCCGACCTGCTCGACCTGCTCGCGCTGCGCGAGGATGCGTTCCCCGCGTACGCGGGGATGATCCGAGAGCCGTGCGCCCTCAGATGCCGTCCAGCGCGCGTTCCCCGCGTACGCGGGGATGATCCGGCAGTCGAGGGCGCGGGCGGGCCGGTGGACACGCGTTCCCCGCGTTCGCGGGGATGATCCGGAGCTCGGCGCGTCCACACTGCCCGCCTTCAAGCGTTCCCCGCGTACGCGGGGATGATCCGTTCGGCATCATCCTGACGCCGGCCAACGTCGCGCGTTCCCCGCGTACGCGGGGATGACCCCAGCCCGCGGCATCTGGCAGCGCAGCCCTCGTAGGCCGCGCCTCCGGGGCAAGTCCTCCACGACCGCGCCCTCACCGCCCCCGCGACCCGTGCGAAACCCGCCAGTCACCCCCGCGGCATCATTCCCCCCGCACCGACAGCGCGTGCCGGAAGACGTCGCGGGGATCCCAGCGCGCCTTGACGCGCTGCAGGCGCGGATAGTTGGCCTGGTAGTAGAGCGTGGGCCAGGGCACGCCGGAGCTGTTGAGCGCCGGATCGGCGAGGTCGACGTCCGGGTGGTTGATGAGCGCGCCGTCGTACCGATCCCCGGGCACCGGCACGCCACCGCTCTCCGCGAACAGGTCGTGGTAGAAGCCGCGCACCCACGCCAGGTTGCGCTCCGCCTCGCGCGGATCCAGCCACCCCGTGTTGCAGGCGAGGTCGAGGATCGCGCCACGCTGCGCCGACGCCGTCGCGTCGGGCGCCACGGCGTTCACCCGGCCGCCGTACGTCGCCATCGCCAGCACGCCGCCCATCACCTCGTGATCGGTGCGCGTCAGCCAGTCGTGCGCGACGTCGATCTGGCCGTCGGTGAGCCGTTGGCGGAGCAGCGCGTCCTTCACCTTCGCGCTCACCCCGCCGGGCGGCATGGTGAAGAGGTCGGGGAAGGGGTCCAGCGCGAACTCGAGCCAGGACGTGCGCGTCGGCGCGCCGGCGGACGGCGCGCCGACGCCCTCCGCCAGCGCCGCCAGGTAGTCGTCGATCAGCCGCGCGGCGCCGCCGCCGGCCGTGCTCACCCCGCGCGTGACGATCGTCCCGAACGGCCGGCGGTGGACCTCGAGGAGCGTGAAGAGCGCGGCCGCGGGCGCGTCGGCGGCGGCGTTCCGCTCGCACCATTCGCCGTGGTTCCGGAGCAGTCGCTGGAACGATGCGCGGTCGAGGTCGTGCCAGCTCCACTCCGCACGGAAGGTCGTGATGGACGCGGGCGCGCGGGGCAGCAGCGTCGCGGGGTCGTCGCCCTGGGCGCCGGGAGCGCGGAACCAGTAGCGCGTGACGATGCCGAAGTTGCCGCCGCCGGCGCCGGTGTGCGCCCACCAGAGCTCGCGGTTCGGGTCCGACGCCTCCCGCGTCGCCACCACCGCGCCCGCCCGTCCGTGCGCGTCCACGGTGACCACCTCGACGGCGTACAGGTAGTCCGCCGCGAGGCCGAGCTGGCGGCAGAGGAAGCCGAAGGCGCCGCCGACCACGTGGCCACCCATGCCGATGCCCGGATGTTCCCCGAGCGGGATGACGGTGCTCCACCGCTCGAACAGCGCGCGGAAGGCCTCGCCCACCGTGACGCCCGCCTCGATCGCCACCGCGCCCATCCGGGGATCGTGGTAGACGTGCTTCATCGGCGAGACGTCCACGATGACGCGCACGTCGGGATCGGCGACGAAGTTCTCGAGGCAGTGCCCGCCGCTCGTCACGACGAGTCGCCGCCCCTCGTCCACCGCGTCCTGCACGGCCGCCATCACCTGCTCCGTGGAGCCGACGAGGCGGACGTAGTCGGGGCTGGCGCGGAAGCGCTTGTTGAAGCGCTTCTCGACCACGGCGCGATGGCGCGGGTCGTCGGGGCCGAGCCTGGGGGGCTCGAGTCGCACGTCGTCGGTCGGTCGCGCTGTCGTCATCGTATCCTCTGGTGGGGAATCGTGTGGTCCCCCGTTGGACGGCGCATCGGGTCGAGACTCATCGCTCGAGCCCGGGGCACGAGGTTCGAGGGGACAGAGGCGATGACGTCTTCCATCGCCTCTGCCCCCTCGGCTCCGCTGTGCGCGACTCCGGTCGACGGCCGCATGGACGGTCGATGCTGGAACCGTCGCCGTCCGGGCCGGACCGGGCCCTCGCCGCCCCGCGCCGTCGTCAGGCCCCTCGCCCCCGCACCACCGTCGTGAACTCCACCACCGCCACCCGCCGCCCCTCCACCGTCGCCTCCCCACGCAGCCGCGCGATCCCCCGCCGGTACGACCGCAGCGTCACCTCGAGCTGCAGCGTGTCCCCCGCCCGCACCGGCTCGCGGAAGCGCGCCCGCTCGATCGCCGCGAAGTAGCCCACCGCGCCCGTCGCTCCGTCCAGCAGCTCCACCAGCACCGCGGCGCTCGTCTGCGCCAGCGCCTCCACCACCAGCAGCCCCGGCATCGCTGCCAGCGCCGCCGGTCCCGCGGCCCCGAACCACTCGCTGCCCGTGACGCGCTTCACCCCCTGCGCGCGCTCCCCCGGCACCACCACGCGCAGGCGGTCCACCAGCAGGAACGGGTAGCGGTGCGGCAGCAGCGCGAGCACCGCCGCCGCATCCTGCCAGGGCGCGCCGTCCGGCGTGAGCGACGTGACCGTCATGCCCGCACGATGGCGAGACGGCGCATCGCGCGCTACCGTGCCCATCCCCACCGCACCGTCCCGCCTCGCCTCCCCGCTCCGCACATGTCCCGCCGCCCTCCGTCCGCTCGCCGCGCCGTCGTGCGCGGCGTCGCCATCGCCGGCGCCCTGCTGCTCGCGCTGGCGCCGGCGCGCGTCGCCGGGCAGCCCGCGCTCGACAGCCTCGTGCCGCCGTCGCCCGCGCCGCGCGGCTTCGTCCACGACGGCGGTCCGGTGCTCGACGGCGCCGCCCGCGCGCGCCTCGACGCGCGCATCGCCGCCATCCAGCGCGAGACCGGCGGCGACATCGGCGTCGCCATCCTCCGCGACCTGCGCGGCCGCGCGCCGCAGGAGGTGAGCGTCGCCATCTACCGCGCCTGGAAGATCGGCCGCGTCGACTCCCTCGGCTCCGCGCGGCGCGACCTCGGCGCCCTGCTGCTCATCGTGCCGAAGGAGCTCGCCCCCGACGGCCGTGGCGAGTGCTTCATCCTCACCGGGCTCGGCGCCGAGGGGGAGCTGCTCGACCCCGACGCCGGCCGCATCTGCCGCGACGCCGTCATCCCGCGCCTGCGCGAGCGCGACTACGAGGGCGCCGTCGCCGCCGGCGTGGACAGCATCGGCGCCGAGCTCCGGCGGGCCGTGGCCGGCGAGGTGGCGCCCGGCGCGGTGGGCGCCGCGGCACGCGGTGGTGATGACGACGGCGACGGGCGCACGGTGGGGCTGGTGCTGCTGGGCCTCGGCGGCGGGGGCGTGGGGCTGGCCGGGCTCGTCGCCTTCCTGCGTCACCGCCGGCGCGTCGCGCCGCGCCCCTGCCCGCGCGGCCACGGCCTCATGGTGCGCCTCGGCGAGGCGGAGGACGACGCGCGGCTCTCGCCCGGGCAGCGCGCGGAGGAGCGCGTGGGGAGCGTGGACTACGACGTCTGGAGCTGTCCCGCCGACGGGTGCGACGAGTTCCTCGTCATCCCCTACGGCCGCTGGTCCGGCTACCGCGCCTGCCCCAGGTGCGGCTTCAAGACCGTCGCGCGCACCACGCGCACGCTGGTGCCGGCGACGCAGGTGAGCACGGGGGTGCAGGAGATCACCCTCGCCTGCGCCAACTGCGACTGGCGCGACGTGCGCCGCGGCACGCTGCCACGGCTGCCGGCGCCCGGCACGTCGTCGGGCGGGGGCGGCGGTGGCGGGGGCGGCGGGTTCGGCGGGAGCGGCCGCACCGCCGGCGGTGGGGGCGGCGCGAGCTACTGAGGTGCGCGGCGGACGCGGCCCGGGCGCGACGCGCCGGCCACGCGACCACGCACGACCATCGCTACCGCGGAACGACGCCGAGCGCGCGCCCGGTGTTGCAGTCGAGGCGGAGGAGGCCGCTGGTGCCGGTGCCGTAGCGGCCGTTGCGCGCCTCGTAGTCGCCGCGCCCCTCGGCGGAGCGGACGAGGCGGAGCGGCATGCCGTCGCGCGGGTCCACCATGGGGCTGCGGCAGCTGACGCCGGTGATCGTGTCCCCCTCGGCCAGGCGGGCGGCCGGGTCCAGCGGCTCGAAGCGCGCCGGGACGTCGGCGGCCGGGCGCACGGCGCTGTCGGGCGGGAAGGAGCTCTCCCCCAGGCCGGCGGTGACGCAGGCGGTGAGCGCGACGAGTGGGAGGAGGCGCCTGGTGGTGCGGGCGACGGACATGGCGCGGGCGGCGGGAGGGGCGGGGCGTGCGCGGCCGGACGGAGGTCCGACGCCATACATAGCCCCGCGCGCCGCCCGTGTGTAGCCTCGGCGGCCGGCGCGCTCCGGGCGGCCGCGTCGCGCCGGCGCTCGCCGGCTCCGCGCTACGACCGCCCACACGCCGCGCACGCCCCGCGCCGCCGGTAGTGGTAGGCGAGCGTCGCCGCCGCGAGCGCTGCACCCCACAGCGGCCAGAGCAGCATCGGCAGGGAGCCCAGCCAGCTCTCCGGCTCGATCACGAACCGTCCGGCGGCCCACAGGCGGACGATGGCCAGACCCGCCGCCAGCACCAGCGCGGAGACGACGGCGGCCGGCGCGACGACCAGCGCCGGCGGTACCCGCCGGCCGCCCATGAGCGGGAGCCACGACGGGAACAGCTCGCCCCACCGCTGGACGAGCCCCAGGGTGAGCAGCGACCCGGCGATCGCCGTGCAGCCCAGCGCGAGCGGCGCGACGAGCACCCGCCCCCCCTCCACCGCCTGCGCCACGCGCAGCTCCGCGGCGTGGCCGCCGAGCGGGATGCCGAACGCCCACGCCAGCCGCGTCACGGCGTACGTCGGCGGCACGGCGGCGGCGATGGCGACGGCCCATCGCCCCCAGCGCGCGGCAGCTCGCGGCGTCGTCCACGCCGCGGGTCGATCCGTGCGCCCACAGGACGTGCACGCTCCCCGGGTGCGGCGCTGGTAGGCCACGGCCGCCGCGGCCCAGAGGAGCCCGCCGCCCAGGCACACGAGCTGGTTCACGATCGGCCAGGAGAGGGCGACGGCGACGCGCCCGTCGGACGGCCAGCCGAGCAGCGGGCCGACGACGAGGAGCGGCGTGTAGCCGGCCACGGCGAGGACGCGCGCGTCGGGGACGACGAGCGTCAGTGCGGCCGCGAACGCCCAGGCGAGCGTCAGCAGCGCGCCGCGGGCGAGCGCGGCTCCTCGCCCTCGCCCGTGCCCCCACCCGCCGGCCATCGCCACGGCGCCGAGCGCGCCGAGCAGGCCGAGCGTGGCGATCACGGGCGCGGCGCGCGCCGGCCGCACGGCCGCGAGCGCCGACAGATGCGCCCAGGGGTCGTGGCCGGCGCCGAAGGGGAAGCCCGCCCCGCCGGTCGCCCAGTGGATGCCTGACATGCCGTAGGCGGCGGACCAGAGCGCGGCCGCGGCCATCCAGCCCCGGCCCGGACGGCCGCTCGTCATCCCGCGCCTCCACCGCCCGCCGGCGCGACCGCGCCGGCGGGTACCGGCGCCGGCGCGGCGGTGCCGCCCGCCTCCACCCAGTCCAGCACGACGCGCGTGGCGTCCAGCACGAGCTGCTCCGCGAGGCCGTGCAGCCGGGCCTCCGGCAGATCGACGCCCGTGCGACGGAGGCGGTCCGCGACACGGAGGATCAGGAGGTCGATGCCGGTCGCCCAGTGGTCGTCGGCCACGGCGGGCGCCTCGCCGACGCCGTCGCGCCCCCGCGCGGGCGGCAGGCCCGGCCGGGGCGCGCCGACGCTCCGCGACGGCGGGAGGGTGGCGGCCTCGGAACGGTACGCGGACGGTGACATCTCCCCTCCCCTCTCGGCGGACTCCGGCGCGCGGCGGCTCCACGCGCCCGTGACGCGCGCCTCGCGGCGCACTTCGAAGCTCGCCGCGGCCCGGAGGCGGAGGAACGGACGCTCGGCGAGGGGGCCGAGGCGTCGGTCGGCGGGGTCGCCGATCACCGCGCCCACGCGCGGCGTGCCGTCACCAGACGAACGGCACGAGCCGGTACGGCACGCGCGTGCGGTACGCCTCGTAGCCGCGCAGGTGCGCGCGCAGGTAGCGCTCCTCGTCCAGCAGCCGGGCGGCGATCGCGAGCGCGAACGGCACCACGCACGCCAGCGCCACCCACGAGCCGAGGGCGACCGGCGTCGCGATCACGAGCAGCAGGGCGCCCGCGTACATGGGGTGCCGCACGATGCCGTACGGGCCGCGGTCGACCAGCGCCTGCCCGGCCGCGACCTGCACCGTGGCGCTGGTGTAGCTGTTCGCGCGAAAGGTGAGGAGCACGACGCCGAAGCCCGCCGCCATCACGAGCCCGGCGACGAGGCTCGCCGCCACCGGCACCGCCGACCAGCCGAAGCGCGCGTCCAGCCCGGCGACGACGTGGAGCGCGAGGAAGAGCGCCCCCGCCACGGCGCTGATCACCTGCTGGCTGCGCTCACGCTCGGCCGTGGGGCCGGCGGAGACGCGCCGCGCCAGCAGCGCCGGGTCGCGGACGACGAGGTCCACGGTGATGAGGGCGGCGCAGAGCGCGAACACCGCCAGGTAGAGCCACGCCTGCCAGAAGCGCGGCGATCCCGCGGCGAGGAAGAGCACGAGCGCGAGGCTCGCGAGCAGCGCACCGAGGCCGGCAGCGGCCCGGAGCAGCAGGCGGCGCATCGTCGTCTCCGGTCAGAGCGCGACGCGGAAGTGGAAGCACTCGACGCCGAGCCCCTCGCGGAAGTAGAAGCGGTGGGCCTGCTCCCGGACGACGCGCGAGATCAGCTGGAGCTCGCGGCAGTCGTGCCGGCGCGCCTCGGCCTTCAGCCAGTCGAGCATCCGCCGTCCGTAGCCCCGCGATCGCACGCGCTCGTCCACCACCAGGTCGTCGACGTAGAGCAGGCGCCCGCAGTACAGCATCCGCATGTAGCGATAGCCGGCCACGGCGCGCACGACGCCGTCGTCGACGAGCGCGGCCAGTCGGTAGCCGTCGCTCGCCATCAGCGCCCGCACCTGCGCCACGTACTCGTCCCGCACCAGATGCGGGCGCAACTGCCGCATGACGTCGAAGGTCGCCGCGATCTCGTCGTCGGAGGCGGCGTGCGTGATGTCCGTGTGTTCGCTCATCCATTCCCTCGAGCGGAGGCCGATGCGGTCCAGCGCCGGTGCGCGGTGACGCGCGCGCACCGGCGGCGCGCCCTGAAGTCTCGCCGTCGCCCGTCGTCCCGGGAACGGAGTCTCGGCGAGCGGGCCCAGGACTCGGCCGGCGAGGCGGTCGGACCAGGCTCGAGGCGAGGCGGCGCCGCGATCGCGGGCGCCGTGCCCCGGGACCGGTGGCGGCACACCGGCTCTGGTACTATTCTTGTACCATTGTTAGATCAAGGGGCGGGGCCGCCGAGGGCACGCGGCGCTCCGGCCGGGTGCCCCGGGCAGGGGCGGCGCGCACCAGGAGGGGAGTCATGCGAGTCGGTGATTTCGGCGTCGAGGTGGTCGCTCACGGGGAGGGACGGGTCCGCGAGCTGGAGTCGGGGCACGTCCTCGCCCGTCCGGGGCAGGTCTACCGGATCCGCCTGCGCAACCACGGGCCGCTGCGCTGCGTGACCGACGTGTGCGTCGACGGGCAGCCGGTCACCGCCGGCGGGCTGGTGCTCGACCCGTGGAGCGCCACGGAGCTCGAGCGCCCGATCGGCACGACGGACGACGGCCGCTTCACGGTGGTGGCGGAGGGGGACGAGTCGGTCTTCGGCCCGGACGGCGGGCGGGACGACCCGGCGCTCGGGCTCATCGCGGC
The DNA here is from genome assembly GCA_035761165.1 of Gemmatimonadaceae bacterium. Taxonomy (GTDB): domain Bacteria; phylum Gemmatimonadota; class Gemmatimonadetes; order Gemmatimonadales; family Gemmatimonadaceae; genus CALCHX01. Next base: position 8,599 of record DASTRO010000215.1, read on the forward strand.
GCGCTTCCGCCGCGAGCTGCCGCGGCAGGACCGGCCGACCGACGAGCCGCCGCTCCGCCCCTTCCCCAGCCTCGTCCCGACGCTGCCCGCGCCGCCCGGCCCGGCGCCGGGGGCACCCCCGACGCCCGGCACGCCGGGGAGGCCCGGCGTGCCGCCGCTGCCGCCCCGCTGGCCGCCGGTGCCGCCGGAGTGGGTGCCACCGCAGAATCGTGTCGAGCCGGGCTCCCCCGCCGCTCCCGACGCCATGATCCTGGCCTCGGCGGCGCAGGCCGGGGCGGCGGCCAGGCCGCTCCCGGGGCGGATGGGCGACGCCGTCGCGCCGGAGGGGATCGAGCGGGCGGCGGGGACGGGGCTCACCGGGCACTCCGAGCAGCGCTTCGTGCCCGTGAGCCTGGGCGAACTGGAGACGGAGGCCACCGTCATCCAGCTCCGGCTGGTGATCGGCACCGAGGCCGCGCTCGCCGCCGAGACGCCGCGCCCGCTGGTCGAGCGCCCGGCGGCGCCGGCGCGTCCCGCGCCGCGCCCGTAGCGGCCGGCCGACATGGGGATCGATCGACGCGCGCCGGGCTCCGCGTCCGCCGCGCAGGCGCCGGGAGTGGTGGGCGGGGCCCTCACGGACGCGGCCCGCACGGCGGCGGAGCGCGGCGCGCTGGAGGAGATCGTGGCGTGGCGCGCGCGCGCGGTGCCCGACGCGGCGGCGCCGCTCGACGCCGACGACCTGGTGCGGCTGCTCCGCGACCTCCTGGCGGCGCTCGGGCTGGATCCGGCGATCGCCGCCGGCGTCACCGTCAACACCGTGCACTACTATCGCCGCAAGGAGATCCTGGAGCCGCCGGAGGGGCGGACGGCGGCGGCGCGCTACGGCCCGCGCCACCTCTGGCAGCTTGCCGGAGCGCGGCTCGCCGGGCACCTCGGCCTCGTCTCGCTGGCGGAGGCGCAGCAGGCGATGCGTGGGGCGGACGAGCGCGCGCTGCTCGCCTTCCTCGCGGCGCGGGTGGCCGACGCGCGCGCCCGCGCCGCGCTCCGTCGTCCCGGCGCGACCGGCGGCGACCTGCCGGCGGCCGCTCCCGCGGCACGCGCGCTGCCGGGGCGCGCGGCGATCGCCCCGGCGCTCCCGACTTCCCCGCCCGTCCCGCCAGCCGGGCCGGCGGCGGCCACTGCCGTCCTGATGATCCCGCTCCCCGGCGAGGCGTGGTGCCTCGTGCCGGCCGCGCATCCCGCGCGCCGCTCTCCCGCGGCCGCGCGCGAGCTCGCGCGCGCCGTCGTCGCCGCGCTGTGCGGGGACGACGCGGATCACCCTGGCTGACGGCCGCCCTTCCGTGATGCCGGGAGCTCCTGCTGGCCGCGACGGATGCCAGATGCTTCAGCCGCGGCCATCCTCAGGCGGGCGTCAGCTGCCGGAGCCGCTCGGCCGCGCGTCCGCCGCGACATCCCGCCCGACGGAGCGCCGCGCCTCGTCGCACTCGGCGCAGCCGCCGCCGGCCGGGTGCAGGAAGACGAGTGGGTCGCGCGCGACCCGCTCCCGCGCCACGGCCACCACGTCGCGGGCGCGCACGAGCCGCGCGTGCGCGTGCCCCACCGGCCCCTCGCGCTGCAGGGCGCGCTCGCGCAGCCATCCGTCGGCCAGCGCGAAGCGCGCGCAGCAGTGGTCGTTCTCGCCGTAGTCCACGCGCACCGGCCGGCCGTCGGGGCCGCGCACGGTGCAGTGCTTGGGCGTGCGGTACGGCGCCCCGCCCAGCAGCTCGGCCAGGTGCAGCGTCGTGTTCGCGTCGTGGCCCACGCCGAGAAGCAGGAGCTGCCCGTCCAGGTCGTGCACGCGCGCGACCGGGCTCCCCGGCCCGTGCGGCGGCAGCGGGAGCGGCCCGGCGGTGACCCGCTCGGCTGCCGGGCCCGCCGCGGCGAAGGCGAAGTTGTGCGGGCTGCGCACCACCCCCGGCAGGCGCCAGAAGGTGCCGGCCACGACGCCCAGGTCGGCCGCGGCCGGCGTGGTCGCGGCGTCGAACGGCGTATCGTCGTCGTCGCCCCAGGCGGGCATGACCAGGGTGCCGTCGGGGCCGAGTGCCTCGCGGAGCGCGGCGACCAGCCCCGCCGGGCCGCCGACGACCGGCCGCACGGCGCGGAAGGAGGTGTGGACGAGGAGGACGCCGCCCGGCTCGACGCCGAGCGCGCGCAGCTGCGTCACGAGCGTCGGGCGGTCCACGGCGGGGAGCCCGGCGGATGGTGCGGACATGGCGGGTGCGGGTCGAAGGGAGCGCGCGTCGACGGAGGTCGGCGCGCGGCGGCCGTCTGGCTCACCGACCGGAGGGCTCGCTCACCGAGCGACCCGTGGCGGCCGGCGATCCTGTGGGTTACCTACCGGGCACGATGACCCTTCCGACCGAATCCTGGCCACGACCCGAATGACCGACACTGCCACCCCCGAGCCGCTCGACGCCGACGCCCTCTCGGCCTCGCTCACGGTTCGCGACATCCACGCCAGCCTCGCCTGGTACCGCGACGCACTCGGCTTCCGGGTGGACCGCGAGATCGCGCCCGAGGGACGGCTGCGCAGCGTGCGCCTGGTCGCCGGCGCCGTGCGCATCCTCCTCAACCAGGACGACGGCGCGCGGGGCGTGGACCGCGTGAAGGGAGCGGGCTTCTCCCTGATGCTCACCACCCGCCAGAGCGTGGACGCGATCGCGGACCGCATCCGGGCGCACGGCGGGACGCTCGTCACCGAGCCGGCGGACATGCCCTGGGGCGCCCGCGCCTTCCGTGTCGAGGACCCGGACGGCTTCAAGTTCGCGGTCTCGTCGCCCATCGCGCCCGGGTGAGCCCGGGCGGGCCCGGCGCTCAGGCCGGGCCCCGCGGCTGCCGGGCCCGCACCTCCCGGGTGTACTCCGCGGATCGCCCGCGCGGCACGCTCAGCGTCTGCCAGCGCGGGCCGGCGTGGTGCCGGGCGAGCAGCACGATCTGCCCCGCGTGCTGCGCCTGGTGCGCGAGCTGGCGCGAGAGGGCCTGCAGCACCGAGTGCGGCTCGCCGCGGATCGTCACCTCGCGGAGCAGGTCCGCCGGCCCGAGCGCGCCGAGCGCGCCGGACAGCGCGTTCCAGCCTTCGGCCCAGCGTGCCAGGATCGATGCCCGCGTGTCCGCCGGCTCGCGCTCGAACTCGGCGTCCCGGTCGCGGTCGGGCTTCTCCCCGTCCGTGGTGAGGAAGTCGGTGAAGCGCGAGCGGAGGTTGCCCGCCATGTGCTTCATCAGCGTGGCGACGCTGTTCCCGTCGGGATCGAGCGCGAGGAAGAAAGCCTCGTCGTCCACCTGCGCCGCCGCCCGCTCGGCCAGCGTGCGCAGCGCATCGAAGCGCGCGGCGGCGTCGGCGAGGTACGCCGCGGCGAGGCGGTCGGAGGCGGGCGGCGGGCCCGCGTCGGTCTCTGCTGGTCTCATGTCGGCTCTCCTGTGGGTTCGCGCGCCGCGGCTCCCGCCGCGTGCGCCCGGTGTGGGCTCGTCGTCAGGTACGCTGCCGCGAACAGCGTCGCCCATACCAGGTCGACGAGCCCGAAGGCGAGCACCGTCCCCGTCAGCCGGTGCTGGGCATGGAGCAGGATCGCGGGAAGGCCGAAGCCGAGCTTCTCGAGGACGGCGATCGGCATGAGCGCGCGCCGGTGTGCCGGATCGCGCGCGACGAGGAGGAAGACGAGCTGCCACGCGACGACGACCCCGATGAACCCGTAGAAGTACTCCGGGTGCGTGATGGGCGGCGGCGCGTCGCGGCCGATGCGCGCCTCCATCCAGTACTGCGGGATCATGACGAGGAGCCCGTAGATGCCGGCCACGGCGTAGACCGTCCGGGCGAAGCGGTGTGAGGGCGTCATGGCCGGCGACGCTCCGCGGCGTCGATCCAGTCGGCCACCGCGCGGCCGATCGCCTCCGGGTGGTCCTCCTGCAGGAAGTGCCGTCCACTGCCGAGCCGCACGAGCCGGCAGTCGGCGAGCGACGCCGCGAAGCGCTCGGCGAACGCCGGCGAGACCAGGGCGCCCGGATCGCCCACGAAGAGGAGCTTCGGATAGGTGGACGCGGCGAGCGCCGCGTGCGCGGTGGTGAGCGTGGCCCACACGTCGGCCGGCTCGCCCGCGATGGGGAGCTCGTTCGGCAGCCGCCAGGTCGGCCGCCGCGAGGCGGGCGTCGGGAACGGTGCGCGGTAGACCGCCATCTCCTCGTCCGTCAACGGGCGCTCCACCGAGCCGGGCAGCACGCGCTCGACGAACGCGTTGCCCTCCAGGATCATCGCCTCGCCCTCGCCCGGCGTGCGGAACCGGCGGAAGGTCTCGCGCGCCTGCGGCGCCTGGTGGAAGTCCTCCCAGGTCGGCATCGGACGGATGAACTCCATGAAGGCGAGCCCGCGCACGAGCGACGGCCGCCGGGCGGCCAGGTGGAAGGCGAGCGCCGTCCCCCAGTCCTGCGCGACGAGGTACGCCGACGTGATCCCCTTCGCGTCGAGGAATGCGTCCAGGTAGCGCGCGTGGTCGGCGAAGCGGTACGCGATGTCCGGCTTTCCCGACTGGCCGAAGCCGATGAGGTCCGGCGCGACGCAGTGCGCCACGGGCGCGACGTGCGGCAGGATGCGCCGCCAGACGTACGACGACGTCGGGTTCCCGTGCAGGAAGAGCGCGACGGGGGCGTCGGTCGCGGCGTCGGGGGCCCCGAGCTCCCGGTACGCCATGACCGAGTCGAGCACCGGCAGCGTGGGCAGCGTGAGGTCGGGGCGCCGCGATCGGGGACCGACGGCGGCCGGGGGCGTGATGGCGGTCGTCATGGAGCGGTGGCGATGGGGGGAGACTGCGACGGAGGGGCGAACACCGTCTGGAAGGCGATGGTCTTGAAGCGCTCGAGCGCGGCGGGACTCCGGTCGACCTTCATCCGGAGGATGGCGCCCTCCCACGACGCGAGGAGGAACTCCGCGAGCTCCTCGGCCGGGAAGCGGGTGGCGATCTCCCCCGCCGCCTGCGCCTCCGCGATGCAGCGCGCGAACGGCGCGCGCCACTCGGCGTAGATGTCGGCGAGTTGAGCCCGGAGCGGCTCGCTCACCGGCGCGGCCTCCAGGCTGAAGTCGCCGATGAGGCAGCCGCGCACGAACCCGTCGGCGGCGAGGCGCTCGGTGATGAGGTTGAGGTAGCGCCGGAGGCGCTCGCGCGGGGACAGCCCGGGATCGTCGAGCGCCTGGCGGACGAGCCCGCGCACGTGGGCGAAGTACCGGTCGAGGACCTCGCCGGCGAAGGCTTCCTTGGAGCGGAAGTGGTTCGTGAAGGAGCCCTGGGGCGCGGCGGCCTCGCCGGTGATGTCGCGCACGCTGGCGCCCACGTAGCCGGCGCGGAACATCACGCGCAGCCCGGCGTCGAGGATCCGGTCGCGGAGGGAAGGTCTCGGCATGGGCACAAAGTAATACGTACGTACGTATTGAGCAAGATGCCCGCTGCTACGGTGTGCCCAGCCACAGCGCGGTCGCCGCCAGCACGAACACGCCCCACGCCGGGTGCCGGCCGCGCGACCCGACCGCCGTCACCGCGGCGCACGCGATGATCGTCGCGGCGAGCACGCGCAGCCCGGCGCGCGCATCACCGCCCCCGAGCACCACGATCAGCGCGGCCATGCCCCACAGGCAGACCGTCACCAGATGCCACACGAAGCGCACGATCGCGCGCGCGGACGCACTCGCGGCGTGACGGGGCGTCGTCGGCCCATCCTGGAAGAGACGCGGCAGGAAGCGCCGCTCCCCGATGTACGAGTGCCCCGCGCCGACGAACACGACCAGCCCGCTCGCCAGCCCCAGTCGTGGATCGAGCACCGTCGCCCCCGTCAGCCCGCGGACGGGAGCGGTGCCACGACACGATCCCCGTGGCTCGGTGGCTGCGAGACGACGAGGAACTCCACCGGCTCCGCGCTCCGGTTCCTCGCCTGGTGTGCCGCGCCCGGAGGCACCTCCAGCCCCGTCCCCGCCGTCAGCTCGTGCGACGTCCCCTCGAGCTCGAGGACGAGCCGGCCGGCGAGCACGTAGAAGAACTGCCGCGCGCGCGTGTGCGAATGCCGCACCTCCTCGGCCCCCGGCGGCATGCGCTCCTGGATCACGCTCAGCTCCCCGGTCCGCACCAGGTGCCAACCGTCGCACCCGGCGCCCCACGTGTAGTGCTCGGCGGAGCGGATCGAGATCGGTCGGTCGCTCATCGGTGGGGCCCAGGTCCTGGCTGGAAGTGGTCGGGTGGCGTGCAGCGGCGGTGTGCGTGCCTAACAGCGCTCACGCAGGGCACCGCGCAGTGTCGTCCCGCAGGAGTCGCGTACCTGCCGCGGGTGGGTGGGTGAGCGAGTCACCGACCCATCCTGTCGTCGGCCCTGTTGCAGGCCGGCTGGGGATGGTGGCTCGGCGCCCTGAGGGAGCGTTCAACAGGGTCGATGACCGTGCCGGGCGCGAGCTTCGCGCGCCCGTGCGGGATGACCGTGCCGGGCGCGAGCTTCGCGCGCTCCTGCGGGGTGACCGTACCGAGCGCGAGCTGCCTGCGCCCTTGCGGGGTGACGGGGGGGTGGCAGGCCAACGAGGTGACCTCCATCAACCGTCACCTCGACGCTGCGCCTTGCGGAGCGCGGATCCGATGAGCATCTGCGTCCCGAACCAGCCCCAGTAGATCCGGTGGTGGCGGATGCGTCCCGCCGGGTCGAGGTCGATCATCTCGAGGATGTCCACCTGCTCGCCGTCGGGCGTGGCGCGCGGGTACTCCCAGCACAGCGTCATCCCGTCGCAGAAGTACTTCCCGGTGCGGTACCAGCGCACCAGCTCGTTCGGGCGGCGGCGGACCCCCTCCTCGAAGAAGCGCCGGAGCTCGGCGTGGCCGTGGAGATCGCCGCGCTCGCGCTCCAGGACGATGGGCACCAGCGGGCTCTCGAACACCGCGTCCTCGGCATAGAGCGCCAGCAGGCGCTCCACGTCGCCGGTGCGCGCGTACCGGTCCCAGAGCTCGTACACGCGCGCACCGGCGTGCTCCACGTTCCCGGTCGTCATCTCTCCTCTATTCCCGTGAGGATTGTCATGCGGCGACACGCCGCGATCACGCCGGCAGTGTCCCGCCGGCGGTCGCGCGGGAGCGTCCCGCGTGCGTGGCTCGTCATCGCGACTCCCCGCCCGGCCCATGGGCGAGCCCCGGGGGCGGCGCGGCGCTGGAGATGTCCTCGATCAGGCGCCACGCGCCGTCGGCCTGCCGCTTCCAGAGCGTGACGTACCGGACCGTGGTCGCCTCGCCCGCGCCGGGGCGGCGCAGCAGCACGGTGCCGCGCATGTATCCCAGCTCGCCCGCGCTCTCCACGCGCTCCAGATGCACCCGCCGCGCGAGCCCGGCGGCGCGCGTGCGCTCGCCGGCCATGCGCAGGAACGCCTCGATCGCGGCGCGCCCCGCGACGGTCGCCGTGTGCGTCGCCACCAGCCGCGCGTCCTCGGCGTAGAACGCCGCCATCGTCGCGTAGTCGCCCGCGTCGAACCAGCGCTCCCACGAGCGCACGAACGCGTCCACCTCGCGCGCGTCCAGACTCGTCAGGCCGTGCATCGGCGGGTGCCCTCCGTGGGGCCGGATGTCGTCGCCCATGGCCCGCTCACCGCGCCCGCCGCCGCAGCATCTCGGAGCTCGCGCGGCTCGCCAGGATGCGCGTGCCGTCGCGCAGGTGCACCTCCAGCCGCTTGGCGTCGAAGGGCACCAGCCGTTCGACGAAGTCCAGGTTCACGACGTGCGAGCGGTGGACGCGCAGGAAGCGCCCCGGCGGCAGCTCGGTCGCCAGGTCGCGGAGCCGCGCCGCCATGAGGTAGCGCCGCCCGCGGGCGACCACGGCCACGTAGTCGTCCTCCGCCTCCAGCCGCTCGATGTGGGCGAGCGGCACCGGGACGATGGCGCCGCGGTCGCGGATGAGGAGCCGCTCGCCGAGCAGGTCGGCGCGTCGCGCGTCATCGCGGGGCGCGGGGCGCCGGGGGGTGGCGTCCGGCGCGTCGGCCGGCTGCCGGGCACGCGCTGCCACGGCGCGTCGGGCGCGCTCCAGCGCGGCGAGGAAGCGCCGCCGCCCGAACGGCTTGAGCAGGTAGTCCACCGCCTCGAGCTCGAACGCGGTGACGGCGTAGCGCTCGTGCGCGGTGGTGAAGATCACCGCCGGCGCGTACGCCAGCCGCGCCGCGACGTCCAGCCCCGAGAGCTCGGGCATCTGGATGTCGAGGAAGAGCACGTCGGGGCGGAGCGCATGCACCGCCTCCAGTCCCGCGCACCCGTCGCCCGCCTCGCCGAGGTGGCGCGCCCAGGGCACCTGCGCCACCAGGTCGGCGATCTGCTGGCGGGCGAGCGGCTCGTCGTCGATCGCGTACGTGGTGACCGCGCCGACCTCCGCAGCAGCGTCGCCGCGCGCCTCGGCGGGCCCCGCGAGCGGTGCCGCGGCGCGGTCGCCGGTATGGTCGCCGACGCGGTCGCGTGGCGGGGGCGGACGGTCAGGCACGGGCCCCCCGCGACGATCGCGATGGCACCGCCGCCATCGCCGGCAGCGCGGCGGGCTGCGACGGCGCGTGCGTCGCGCCGTCCGCGGTGTCGTCCATGGTCGCCGCGCGCCGCGCGGCGCTCCGCCACGGGACCCGGAGCCACACGGCGAAGCCGCCCTCGGCGGGCGCCACGACGTCCATCCGGTGCCGCTCCGGGTAGCAGGCGGCCAGCCGGCAGCGGAGCCCCTCGAGTCCCACCCCCTCGCCCACCGTCCACTGTCCGGTCGTCGCGAGCGACGCCGCCGGGGTCGCGGGCATCCCGCCGGCGGGCTCGATCGCCGCCAGCGCGCCGCGCGCGCCCGGACCATCGTCCACCACACCGAGCCGCAGTACGTCGCCCAGCGCGGCATCGCGCTCGCGGCGCGCGACGAGTCGCACCGTCGCGCCGTCGCGGCGCGCGCCCACGGCGTACTTCACCGCGTTCTCGACGAGCGGCTGGAGGAGCAGCGCGGGGACGAGCGCGTGCGCCGTCTCCGGCTCGATCTCCTCCAGCACCCGCAGCCGCGTGTCGAAGCGGAGGCGCTCGACGTCCAGGTAGTCGCGGACGAAGGCGAGCTCCTCGCGGAGCGGCACCTCCACGTCCGCCGACGCGGCGCCGTCCTCGACGCGGCTGGCGCGCAGCACGTAGCGGAGCAGGTCCCCGAGCTGCTCCACCGCGTCCTCCGCGCGCGCCGGGTCGCGGCGCACGAGCACGCCCACCGAGTGCAGCGCGTTGAAGAGGAAGTGCGGGTCCAGCTGCGCGCGCAGCGCGCGGAGCTCGGCGCGCGTGGCCTCCAGCTCGCGCTCGCGGAGCCGGGCGACGGCGTGGGCCGCATGGGTCCCGGCGGCCACCGCGCCGTAGAGGAAGAGGAACCAGCACGCCAGCCAGAGCGCGTCGGGCCCGGCGGCCGCCGGGTGATGCTCGGCGTGCGTGTGCGGCAGCAGCCGCCCGGCGCGGTTCAGCGCGACGGCCACCAGCGCGACCGTCACCGCGGCCGCGGCGTGGCGCGCGAGGAGCCTCGCCGTGCTCGCCCCCGGCACACGGAGCGCCGGCCGGGACGACATCCCCCAGGCCACCGCGGCCACCAGCGCGAGCTCCACGACGTTCCCGGTGGCCGCACCGAGCGCGTGCCACCATGGCGTGAAGCCCGCGTCGGCCAGGGCGAGCGTGTTGACGGCGAGCGCGGCGAGCAGCGCGCACGACCCGACGAGCACGCGCCGGCCGGTCGGCCACGCCGAGGCATGCCCGCGTGGCGGGTCTGCCGGGCGCGGCGACAGGGGCGACAGCGACGTCGCCGTCGACGGGGTCACGGGCACCTCCGGGGAGCGATCCCCGGAATCTGTGCGGAAGGCCCCGGCCGCCGCGAGCGCTCGCCGCCCCGCCGCCGGCAGCGGGCGCGGTGCAGGCGACGGGGCGGGAACGGCCGGCGGCGAGGGGCGCATGCCGCAGCGTACGCCGCCCGCACCGCGCGCCCAAGGCCGCGTCGGCGAGGCGACCGGTCAGCCGGCGGACGGGCCGAGGTCGCGGTGATGCGGGGGCTGCCCGCGGCCGGGCGCGGTGCCGCGCAGGAAGGCGACGACGTGCCGCTCCATCTCGGCCGGAGCCTCCTCCGGCACGAAGTGGCCGGCGTCCGCCAGCTCGACGACCGTCGCGTCGGGCAGTGCCTCGCGCCACCGGGCGAGATAGGCAGGCCCGAACGTCGGGTCGCGCATCCCCCAGAGCAGGAGCGCGGGCTTCCCCCGCAGCCGCTCGCGCCGGCGCCACAGCCCGTCGTACCACACGGAGGCGCCGAGCAGGGCGCGCGCGAGCTCCCACAGCGGTCGCCGGGAGGCGGCATCGGGGAAGGGCGCGAGGTAGTGGCGGTGCACGGCCCGTTCGAGCCGAGCGCGGTCGGCGAAGCCGGCGGGGACGAGCCAGCGCGGGGAGGCGTTGAGGCGCGTGTAGAGCACGCGGCCGAGCGCGCTGCCGGCGAGCCGGGCACCGCGCGCAATGCGTGCGTCGTCGTCCAGCGGCCAGAGCCAGCTGTTGAGGACCACGAGCCGCGCGACGCGCTCCGGGCGCTCGATGGCGTAGGAGAGCCCCACCGGGCCGCCGAAGTCGTGCACGACGAGCGTGAGGTCGCGCAGCTGGAGCGCGTCGAGCAGCGCGGCCAGGCGACGCGCGTGGTCCTCGGGGCGGTAGGCGGCGTGCGCTGGCCGGTCGGAGAGCCCGAAGCCCAGATGGTCGGGCGCGATCACGCGGTGCCCGGCGGCGACGAGCGGCGCGACGAGCCGCCGGTAGAGGAACGACCAGGTGGGCGTACCGTGCACGAGCACCACCGGCGGCCCGGCGCCCTCGTCGACGTAGGACAGCCGCCCCTCGCCCGTCTCGACGTGGCGCGGCCGGAACGGGTATGCGGCCCGGTCCAGCCAGGGGGGCAGGGCGGGGGCCGGCGTCGCGGGGCCGGACGCCACGGCGGATGTGGTGGGCGCGGAGATCGGCACGGGCGGCTCCGGACGGCGGGGGCGGACGGGGCGGGGCGGGGGCGGCGCTAGCGCGATCGGGAGCTCCGACCCGCGCCGGCCTGCGAGACCGGGCGCCGGCGGCGCTCGCCGCCGGCCGGGGGGTGGGTGACGGCGGCCACGAGGCGCTTCGCGACGGCGTCGAGCGGATAGCGCTCCGGTTCGAGCGCGAAGTGCTGCGCGACGCCGTCGATGGTGGCGAAGAGCAGCCGCGCCGCGATGGCGGGATCGGGGTGGCCGGCGGCGTGCAGGTGCCCCTCCAGCGTGGCACGCACGTGGCCGGTCCAGGCGTGGAGCGCGGGGCCGAGCGCGGCGACGACGTCGGGCTGGTGGCGCACGCCGTAGACGAGCTGCCAGAAGGGGAGGTGCTCGCGCACGGTGGCGAACGCCGCGCGGACGAGCCGCGCGAGCCGCTCGGCCGGGGGCGCGTCGGCATCGGCCGCGGCGAAGGAGGCCTCCACGTCGGCCATGCAGCGGCGGAAGACGGCGGCGAGCAGGTCGTTCTTGCCGCGGTAGTAGTTGTAGAGCAGCCCCTGGGCGACGCCGGCCTCGCGCGCGACGTCGCGAACGGTGGCGCGGGCATAGCCGGCGCGGGCGAAGACGACGAGGGCGGCGCGCTCGAGGCGCTCGCGGGCCTCGGCGCGGAGGGCCTCGAACTGGGCGGTGGTACGGGGGCTCACGGCGCTCCGGGTTTTGAGTGAACGCTCATTCAACCTACACCCACAGCACCGGACTGGCAAGGACGCCGCAGCGCCCCCGAGCAGTTCCGCCCGTCGCTCATCACTCGTCGCTCGTCGCTCGTCGCTCGTCGCTCGTCGCTCGTCGCTCGTCACTCAGCGCTCCCCCGGACCTCACAGACGTGCACCTCCGGCGGCGCGAAGAGGCGCACCGGCACGCCGCTGCACCCCACGCCGCGGCTCACCAGCAGGCGCGCGTCGGGGGCGTCGGGGGGCGTCTCCACGTGGAAGAGGCCGTGCAGGAAGCGCCGGCTGAGCCGCCCCTCCGGCACCACGATCGCCCGCCCACCGGGGAGCGCCACCTGCCCGCCGTGCGTGTGGCCGCAGAGCGCCAGGTCGAAGGGGAGGCCGGCGAGGGCGAGCAGGCCGTCCGGCGAGTGCATCAGCACCAGCCGGCAGCCGTCGGCGCCGGCCAGCGTCGCCTCGCCGTCGGCATCGCCGCGCGTCGGGTCGTCCAGGCCGCAGACCCAGACGTCGTCGTGCGGCGGCGGCAGGCGCACGTTGCAGTTGACCAGCACCTCCACGCCGATCGACGCCAGCCGCCGCGTGATGTAGGCGTCGTCGGCTACCAGGTCGTGGTTGCCGAGCACCGCGAAGCGGCCGAGCGGCGCGGGCACGGCGCCCAGCGCGCGGACGAGCGGGTCCACGTAGACCGCGTGCAGGGAGACGAAGTCGCCGCCGAGCAGGAGCACGTCGGGGCGGGCGCGGGCGAGCGCGTCGCAGGCCGCGCGCAGCAGCGACGGATGCGTCGTGGGGCCGGCGTGGAAGTCGGAGGCGAAGGCCACGCGCAGC
>DASTRO010000216.1:0-34399 GCA_035761165.1 Gemmatimonadaceae bacterium
GGCCGGGCGGCGGGCGCGGCGGGCCGGGCGGGCGTGGCGGCGAGGGCCGCGGCGGCCGCGGGCCGCGCGACGGGCAGCCGCAGGGCGGCCGCGCCGACGGCGGGCGCGAGGGGAGCGATCTCGTCGAGAACGTGATCGCCATCAACCGCGTGGCCAAGGTCGTCAAGGGCGGCCGGCGCTTCTCGTTCAACGCGCTGGTGGCCGTCGGTGACGGGCAGGGGCGCGTGGGCTTCGCCACGGGGAAGGCGAACGAGGTCTCCGAGGCGGTGCGGAAGGCGGTGGATGCGGCGCGCCGGGGCATGATCACGGTGCCGCTCACCGGCAGCACGATCCCGCACGAGGTGGTGGGCGAGCACGGCGCCGGCGTGGTGCTGATGAAGCCGGCCGCGCCGGGCGCCGGGGTGATCGCCGGGGGCGCGGTGCGCGCCGTGATGGAGTGCGCCGGCATCAGCGACATCCTGACGAAGAGCCTCGGCTCGACCAACCCGCACAACATGGTGCGCGCGGCGATGCAGGGGCTGAAGGAGCTGACGACCGTCGAGCAGGTGGCCCGGGAGCGCGGCGTCGAGCCGGCGCAGATCGGCTACCGCTCGCGGGCCAAGGTGAAGGAGGCCGTCTGATGGCGCGGACGTTCGTGTGGCATCCCCGCAAGGGGCCGAAGACGACGGCGCCCGCGCTGCCGATGACGGACGGGAAGCTGCGCATCGAGCAGGTGCGCAGCGGCATCGGCCAGACGTGGCGCATGCGCCGCACGCTGGCGGCGCTGGGCCTGCGGCACCACCAGGACGTGGTGGTGCACCAGGACTCGCCGTCGCTGCGCGGCCAGCTCAAGCAGGTGCGGCACCTCGTGCAGGTGACGCCCGTCGAGGAGTGAGGAACCGTGGCTGACATCGAGAAGATCGGGCTCCACAACCTGGCGCCCGCCCCCGGCTCGCACCGGGATCGCAAGCGGCTCGGCCGCGGCCCCGGCTCCGGCAAGGGGAAGACGTCGGGCAAGGGGCACAAGGGGAGCAAGGCGCGCGCGGGCCATCACGGCCCGGGCGGCGGCAAGCCGCAGTTCGAGGGCGGCCAGATGCCGCTCACGCGGCGCATCCCGAAGCGCGGCTTCACCAACCCGTTCCGCGTCGAGGCGCAGGTCGTGCGCCTGGCCGACCTGGCCAAGGTGCCCGAGGGCACCGAGGTCACGCCGGCGACGCTGGCCGAGGCGGGGGTGATCCGCGCCCGCAAGGGCCCGGCGAAGGTGCTCGCCAACGGCGCCATCGCGCGCGCCGTGACCGTTCGCGGCGTGAAGGTCAGCGCCGCCGCCCGTGAGAAGATCGAGGCGGCCGGAGGCCGCGTCGAGGAGTAACATGGCACAGGCCAACCCCGCCGCAGCGCTGGCGAACATCTACCGGACGCCGGAGCTCTGGCAGAAGATCGTCTTCACGCTCGTCTGCCTGTTCGTCTACCGCATCGGCGCGCACGTCACGGCGCCGGGCGTGGACGTCCTCGCGCTCACCGACTTCTTCAACAACCAGCAGACGGGCGGTGGTCTGCTGGGGCTGTACGACATGTTCGTCGGCGGCAACCTGTCGAAGGCGACCGTCTTCGCCCTCGGCATCATGCCGTACATCTCGGCCAGCATCTTCATGCAGATCGCCCAGGCCGTGCTGCCGACGATCGACAAGATGTCGAAGGACGAGGAGGGGCGGAAGAAGATCACGCAGTGGACGCGCTACATCACGGTCGCGCTGGCCGCGGTGCAGGCGTGGGGCTTCGCGCTGTTCACCGAGTCGCTCCAGGGCGCGGTGGGCAACCCGGGGTTCGGCTTCCGGCTGCAGATGGTCCTCTTCCTGACGACGGGCGCGATGTTCGTGATGTGGCTGGGTGAGCAGATCACGGAGCGCGGGATCGGCAACGGCGCCAGCCTGCTGATCTTCTTCTCGATCGTCGAGCGCTTCTGGCCGGGGATCTTCGACACCTTCACGATGGTCTCCACCGGCGCCATCGGCGCCTTCACGCTCGTCGTGCTGGCGATCGTGATGGCCGGCGTGGTGGCGGGCGTGGTGGCGATCACGCTGGCGGCGCGGCGCATCGCCATCCAGATCCCGCAGCGGACGATGGGGCGGGGTCGGATGCGCGAGGCGGCCAAGAACTTCATCCCGCTGCGCATCAACGCGGCGGGCGTGATGCCGATCATCTTCGCCCAGTCGGTGATCGTCGTGCCGGGCGCCATCGCCCAGTTCAGCGGCAACCCGTCGGCGCAGGCGTTCGCCGAGATGTTCGCCCCGGGGAGCTGGCTGTACACGCTGGTGATGGCGATCCTCATCGTCTTCTTCACCTACTTCTACACGTCGATCATCTTCAACCCGGTCGACCTGGCGGAGAACCTGAAGAAGCAGGGCGGCTTCGTGCCGGGCGTGCGCCCGGGGGCGAAGACGGCCGACTACATCGACCACGTGGTCACCCGGATCACGCTGCCGGGGGCCATCTTCCTGACCTTCATCGCCCTGCTGCCGATCGCCATCTTCGACATGGCCGGCGTGCCGTTCAACTTCGGCGGGACGTCGCTGCTCATCGTCGTCGGCGTGGCGCTGGACACGATCGCGCAGATGCAGCAGCACCTGCTGCTGCGGAAGTACGACGGGTTCATGAAGAAGGGGCGGGTGCGCTTCCGCGGCCGCACCTCCTCCAGCGGCGGCGGCTTCGGGTTCTGAGGTGGCGATCGACATCGTGCTCCTCGGGCCGCCGGGCGCGGGGAAGGGGACGCAGGGGGAGCGGCTGGCGGCCGCCCTGGGCGTGCCGAAGATCGCCACCGGCGACGTGCTGCGTGCCGCCGTGCGCGCCGGCACGCCGCTCGGGCTCCAGGCGAAGTCCGCCATGGACCGCGGCGACCTGGTGCCGGACGAGGTCATCCTCGGGATCATGAAGGAGGCGCTGGCCGACCCGGCCGCCGCCGCCGGCTCGATCCTCGACGGCGTCGTGCGCACCGTGCCGCAGGCCGAAGGGTTGCACCGCGTCCTCTGCGAGCTCGACCGGCAGGTGGACGCGGTGCTGCTCTTCCAGGTGGACGAGGAGGAGCTGGTGCAGCGCCTCGGCGGCCGCACGGTGTGCAGCAGCTGCCAGACGCCGTACACCGGGCGGGCGCCGGACACGACGTGCGAGAAGTGCGGCGGCACGCTGGTGCGCCGCGCCGACGACGAGCCGGCGGCGGTGCGCAACCGGCTGGCGGTCTATCGCGCCCAGACGGAGCCGGTGATCGACTGGTACCGCGCGCACGGCACGCCGGTGCTCGCCATCGACGCCGTCGGCTCGCTCGACGAGGTGGAGCGGCGCGCGCTCGCCGCCGTCGAGGGCGTGCGGCGGTGATCCAGCTGAAGTCGGCGCGCGAGATCGAGGTGATGGCCCAGGGCGGCGCGATCCTCGGCGCCGCCCACGCCCACCTGCGCCGCGAGGTGCGTCCCGGGATCACCACCTGGGAGCTGGACAAGATGGCCGAGCGCTTCATCCGCGACCACGCCGGCGCGACGCCGGCGTTCAAGGGGCTGTACGGCTTTCCCGGCGCGATCTGCATCTCGGTCAACCAGGAGATCGTCCACGGCATCCCGTCGCGCAAGCGCACGCTCGTCGAGGGGGACATCGTCTCCCTCGACGTCGGCGTGAAGTACGCCGGCTTCTACACCGACGCGGCGATCACCGTGCCGGTGGGCCAGGTGGACGAGGAGACGGCGCGCCTGCTCGAGGTCACCGAGCGCTCGCTCTACGCGGGCATCGCCGCCGCCGTCCCGGGGAACCACGTGGGCGACATCGGCTTCGCGATCCAGCAGGTGGTGGAGCCGGCGGGCTTCAGCATCGTGCGCGACCTGGTGGGCCACGGCGTGGGCACGGGCCCGCACGAGGAGCCGCAGGTGCCCAACTACGGCAAGCCGAAGCGCGGCGTGAAGCTGGACGTCGGGCTGACGATCGCCATCGAGCCGATGGTGAATGCGGGTACCGAGAAGACGCGCACGCTCCCCGACAAGTGGACGGTCGTCACGCTCGACGGCCGCCGCTCGGCGCACTTCGAGCACACGGTGGCGGTCACCGACCAGGGGCCGCGGATCCTCACCGCCCAGCCGGCGCTCGTCGAGCACTCCTCCGGCGCCTGACGGCGACGCGGCAACCGCGAACTGCCTGAGCGGCGGCCGCGGATCGCGCCGCGACGGTCGCGGCTCGGCTCCGTGGTACCCCGGAGCCGAGCAGTGTCGAACGGCAGGCGCACCGCGTGATTCGCGGGGCGCGGTCAGTGCCAGAGCGGTCGGCTCACTCCGCGGCCAGCGACGCGTCGAAGAGGCGTTGGGCTTCCCCGCGCGCGGCGGCCGCGCGTGCGGCCGCGTCGAGCGCCTCGGCCTCGAGCGCGTCAACGTCCGCCGCGGGGACGTGCGCGGCGAGGCGCCGGAGGGCGCGGCGATTGGCGCGTACGGCAGCCGCCGCGCCGGCGGCGGCGGCGTCGGCCAGGGCGGCGGCGGTGAGCGCGTCGGAGGCGGCGGGTCCCGCGCCGTCGCGCAGGACGTCGCACGCCAGCTCGCCGACCGCCGCTGCGGCGCGCGCGGTGTCGCGCGGCACCAGGGTGGAGTCGAGGAGCGCTGCCGCGAGCGCCGTGGCCCGGCGTGCGGTCGCGGCTTCGTCACCGCGCGGCAGGGCGCGGGCGGCGGTCACGGCGCCGTAGGCGCGACTGTCGGCGTCCGCGAGGCGTACGAGCTCGGCGCGGAGTCGATCGGCGTGCTCGCGCGCCGTGGCCAGCGGCGCGGCGTCCGGCGAGGCGGCGGGGGGCGCGCCGCTGGCAGCCGGACCGGCGCGCAGGGCAGCGACCATGGCCGCCAGTGCCGCCGCCAGCGCGCCGGCGTAGGCGGCGGCCGCGCCGCCGCCGGGGACCGGGGTGGGACTGGCCAGCTCCGTCAGCCAGGCGCGGCCGCCGAGGTCCCCGGCGGCCGCCTCGCGCACGCGCCGCTCGAGGAGCTGTGCGGGCGTGAAGCGGGTGAGCTGCAGGTGGCGGGCGCCGGCAGCGAGGAGCGCCCGCTCCGGCACGAGGCCGACGATCTCGCTCCAGGTCACCGCGACCCCGTGCGCCGCCGCCTCGCGCCGCACCAGCTCGAAGGCCTGGTGCATCGGCGTGTGGTCGATGTCGACGAGGTTCATCGAGACCTGCGCCTGGCCGTCCACCTCGAGCGCCAGCGCCTTCACGCCGCGCAGCCCGCCGGAGGAGCCGCGCACCGCGCGCGCCGCCGCGCGGGCCACCGGGAGGTTGGTGGCGGGGCCCAGATAGACGTTGTAGGCCACGAGCAGATCGCGCGCGCCGACGGCCACCGCGCCGCCGGTGGGGTGCATCCGGCTCGGTCCGAAGTCCGGGTCGCGCGCCGGGTCGACGCCGATCACGTCGCGCAGCCCCTCGAAGCCGCCGCGCCGCACGTCGGCCAGGTTGCGGCGCTCCGGGCGCGTGGCCGCGTACTCGTACAGGTAGACCGGCATCTCCAGCTCGCGGCCGATGCGCTCGCCGAGGTCGCGCGCCAGCGCCACGCAGTCGGCCATCGTGACGCCGTCGAGCGGGATGAGCGGGACGACGTCAGCCGCACCGAGTCGCGGGTGACAGCCGCTGTGCGTGGTGAGATCGATGTGGCGCTGCGCCTCGCGCACGCCGGCGAACGCCGCCGCGACGACGCGCTCCGGCGGCGCGACGAAGGTGATCACGGAGCGGTTGTGCGACGCGTCGGAGGACACGTCGAGCACGATCCCGCCGGCGTGCGTGATGGCGTCACGGATGGCCGCGACCACCTCGGGGCGCCGGCCCTCGGAGAAGTTGGGGACGCACTCGACGAGCATGGGGAGGGGAGCGAGGAGCGACGAGCGACGCGTGGGAAGGATGGACCGGGCGCTGATCGGGTGGTGGTCGGGCGAGCGGGGAGCGCGATTCTGGATGTCGGGGGGGGCCCCGGCGCGGCCGGGCGTCCGCCTGCCGCCGGCGCGCTACGCGCCCTCGGCCCGCCGCAACTGCTCCATCAGCCAGCCGTGCATCATCGGATTGCCGGCCACGAGCCCGCCGGCCCGCACCGCAGCCGGGTGGCCCCGCAGGTCGGTGGCGATGCCGCCCGCCTCGCGGATGAGGAGGATCCCCGCCGCCACGTCCCACGGCATGAGCGAGAGCTCCCAGAAGGCGTCGAGGCGACCACGGGCCACGTCGCAGAGGTCGAGCGCCGCGGAGCCGGCACGGCGAACGCCGGCCGTGCTGCCCATCATCCGGGCCAGCTGCGGCAGGTAGGGCGTGATCTGCGCCGGGTCCTTGAACGGCATGCCGGTGCCGACGAGGGCGCGCGACGGCTCGTCGATGGACGAGACGCGCAGCCGCTCGTCGCCGAGCCAGGCGCCGTGGCCGTCGGTGGCGGTGTGGACCTCGCCCGTGACGACGTTGTGCACCACCCCGGCGGCGAGCCGGCCGTCGCACAGCACGCCGATGGAGACGGCGTAGTTCGGATAGCCGTGCAGGAAATTGGTGGTGCCGTCGAGCGGGTCGGCGACGAAGATGAGCCCCTCGTCGCCGACGTCGTCGGGCGAGCGCTCCTCGCCGGCCACCACGGCGTCGGGGAGCAGCCGCCCCACGACCTCGCGGATGCGCTCCTCGGCCGCCAGGTCCACCGCGCTGACGAAGTCGGTGGGGCTCTTCAGCTCCCAGGTCAGCGTGGCGCGGCCACCGCTCATCTCGCGGATGACGGCGACCGCCGCGCGCGCCGCCGTGACGGCCACTTCGAGCAGGTTCAGGTCGGCGACGTGCGTTGCTTGCGACGGTTTCTCGCGGTCTCTAGCTTGGCGGAATGTCACGGATCTTCAGCGGAATCCAGCCGTCGGGCGAGCTGCACGTCGGCAACTACCTGGGCGCGGTCAAGAACTGGGTGGCGCTGCAGCGCGAGCACGAGTCGGTCTTCTGCGTGGTGGACTATCACGCGATCACCGTGCCCTACGAGCCGGCCGACCTGCGGCGCCGCACGCGCGAGATGGTGGTCTCGCTGCTCGCCGCCGGGCTGGACCCGGAGGCGTGCACGCTCTTCGTGCAGTCGGCCGTGCCGGAACATACGGAGCTGGCGTGGATCTTCAATACGGTCACGCCGCTGGGCGAGCTGGAGCGCCAGACGCAGTTCAAGGACAAGGCCTCGCGGCAGGAGAGCGTCATGGCCGGCCTGCTGAACTATCCCGTGCTGCAGGCGGCCGACATCCTGCTCTACCGCGCCGACCGGGTCCCGGTGGGCGAGGACCAGCTGCAGCACCTGGAGCTCTCGCGCGAGGTGGCGCGCCGCTGGAACGCGCGCTTCGCGAGCGAGGAGCAGCCCTTCTTTCCCGAGCCGCAGGCGCTCCTCACGCCGACGCGGCGCATCATGGGGCTCGACGGCCAGGCCAAGATGTCGAAGTCGATGGGGAACACCATCGGCCTGCTGGAGTCGCCGGAGAGCACGTGGGCGAAGCTGCGCCCGGCCGTCACCGATCCGGCCCGGGTGCGACGCACCGATCCCGGCACGCCCGAAGTCTGCAACATCTACCACCTGCACCGGGCGTTCAGCCCGCCGGAGACGGTGGAGACGGTGCGCGTCAACTGCAGCACCGCCGGGTGGGGGTGCATCGAGTGCAAGAAGGTGCTGCACGAGAGCATGGAGCGTGAGCTCGTCCCCATCCGGGCGCGGGCTGCGGAGATCCAGGCCGTGCCGCAGCGCGTGGACGAGGTGCTGAGCGCGGGACGGGAGCGGGCCGGGGCGCTGGCCCGCGAGACGATGAGCCAGGTGAAGGAGCGCATGGGCCTTGCATGAGCCGGTGCGATCCCTCACCACGAGCGTGACCCATGTTCGGAAAGCAGAAGCGTACGGGGAAGGACGGGGCGATCGCGACGATGATCTGCGTCACCTGCGGCGCCGAGCAGTTCTTCGACGGGCCCGTGCCGGATGCGCTGACGTGCCCGAAGTGCGGCGGCACCGTCTTCCGCGAGTTCGACACCCCGGCCCCCACCGATCAGGCGGCATCGATCGCGGCCGAGGAGCAGGCGCGGAGCATGGCCTACGGCGACGCGTCGCCGCAGACGGCGCCGGACGAGGTGATCGACCTGGATCAGGGACCGCGGTAGCGGGACGCCAGGCGCCCGCGGGGCCGGGCGGTCAGGGACCAGGGACGCCGGGGCCACGGGCGCCGGGGCTACGGGCGCCGGGGCTACGGGCGCCGGGGCCAGGGACCAGGCACGGCCTCGGGCCGCGTCCCGGTGCGCCCTCGGCACCCTCCGTAGCCTCCGTACGCCCCTCCTCCTCCAGGCCGCCGCGGCCCGCGCTCGCGCTCCGCGGTCGAACGGCTCGACGACTCCCATGACCACTCCCGCCTCCCGGCTGCTCGTCGCGGACCTGGCTGCGATCGCACCCGCGTGGACGCTCCCGTCGTGGGCGGCGGAGCGGCTGCGGGCGGCGGCCCCGGCGGATTGGCGCGTCCACGTCGTGCGCGCCCCCACGGTGAGCGACGGCGACGGCGCGGAGCGGCCGAGCGACGAGACCCTCGGCGTCGTCGGCGAGGCGGAGGTCTACGTCGGCTTCGGGCTGCCGCGGGCGCTCGTGGCGGCGGCGCCGGCGCTGCGCTGGGTGCATTCGACCACCGCCGGCGTGGCCAGCCTCCTCCACCCGGAGCTGCGCGAGCGGGGGATCCTGCTGACGAATTCGGCGGGCGTCCACGCGCCGCCGATGGCGGAGTACGTGCTGGCGGGCGTGCTGCACTTCCTGCGGGGGCTCGACATCGCCGTGCGGCAGCAGGCGGAGGCGCGCTGGGACCGGGAGCCGTTCGTCGGCCGAGCCGACGGGTGGCGCGAGCTGGACGAGTGCCGCGCCCTGGTGGTGGGCGCGGGCGGCATCGGCCAGGCGGTCGCGCGGGTCCTCGGCGCGCACGGGGTGGCGTGTACGGGAGTCCGGCGTAACCCCGAGCGCGGCGCGCCGCCCGGCTTCGCGCGGGTCGTGGGGCCGGGGGCGATCGACGCCGAGCTGCCGGCGGCGGACATCGTCGTCCTCTGCGCGCCGCTCACGCCGGAGACGCGGGGTGTGCTCTCGGCCGGGCGGATCGCGCGGCTGCCGGAGGGGGCGATCGTCGTGAACGTCGGGCGGGGGGCGCTGCTCGACGAGGCGGCGCTGGCGGAGCGGCTCCGGGCAGGGACGTTGCGCGGCGCCGTCCTCGACGTCTTTCAGCAGGAGCCCCTGCCGGCGGACAGCCCGCTGTGGGGGCTCCGGCGCGCCCTGCTCACCCCCCACGTCTCCGGCGTCTCGCCGCGGCGCTTCTGGGAACGCGAGCTGGCGCTGATCGTCGACAACTGGGCGCGCTACCGACAGGGCGACCGGTTGCGCAACCTGGTGGACCAGCAGGCCGGATACTAGCGCCCCGATGCCGGGGCGCCCGGCGGCCGCGGTGCGGCCGCCGCAGGACGAGCGAGCACGCCACTCCCCGCACGTGCGCCGACGCCGGCGCGTCGCCCCGCACCCCAGCGCTCCTCATGGAAAAGATCATCAAGGCCGCGGTGGACCGCGGTGCCTCCGACCTCCACATCAAGGCCGGAGACGTCTTCCGCGCGCGGATCGACGGCAAGCTCGTGCCGCTCACCCGCCAGGCGCTCACCCCCGAGCAGACCAAGGCGATCGCGCTGCGCCTGATCCAGAGCGAGCCGGTGCGCGAGGACATCGACAACCTGCGCGACTACGACTGCTCGTGGGGCGCGGTCGGCGTCGGGCGCTTCCGCGTCAACATCCTGCGGCAGCGCTCGAGCTTCATGATCGTCATGCGCGTCATCCCGTTCGAGGTGCCGACGTTCGAGGGGCTCCGGCTGCCGCCGGTGCTGGAGCGGATCGCGCGGGCCGAGCGCGGGATGGTGCTCGTCACCGGGGTCACCGGCTCGGGGAAGTCGAGCACCATGGCGGCGCTGGTGAACCACATCAACTCGCACGCCAACAAGCACATCGTCACGCTGGAGAACCCCATCGAGTTCCTCCACCGCGACCTGCAGAGCTCCGTCACGCAGCGCGAGATCGGCGTCGACACGGAGAGCTTCGCGGTGGGGCTGCGCGCCGCGCTGCGCCAGGACCCGGACGTGGTGATGATCGGCGAGATGCGCGATGCGGAGACGATCTCCACCGCGCTCAAGGCGGCCGAGACGGGACACCTGCTCATCTCCACGCTGCACACGCCCGACGCGCAGACGACGATCTCGCGCATCCTCGCCATGTTCCCGCCCGAGGAGCAGGACATCGTCCGCATCCGGCTGGCGGAGTCGCTCTCCGCGGTGGTCTCGCAGCGGCTCCTGCCGCGCGCCGACGGCAGCGGTCGCGTGGTGGCGGCCGAGGTGATGGTGGTCACGCCGACGCTGCGCGACCTGATCCTCGACCCCGGGCGCGTGGCCGAGCTGCCCGAGTACATCGCCCAGGGACGGGAGCAGTACGGGATGCAGACCTTCGACCAGCACCTGGGCGAGCTGGTACACGAGGGCGCGATCTCCTTCGAGGTGGCGCTGGCGGCGGCCTCGCGGCCGTCGGACTTCGAGCTGCAGTTCCGCACGCTGCGGCGACGGACGCGGGAGGTGCCGGCGGTGGCGGGGGAGGAGCCTCCGGCGGCCGGCGCGGCGGAGCCGTCGTCCAGCGGGATGGCGGGAATGAGCAGCGGCTTCGACTTCCTGGGCAGCTGAGCCCGAGGCGCGCGCCTTCCGGGGCGCGGCGCCGGTGGCGATCTTCACGGGGCGGCGCGCGACGGCGCGCCGCCCCGTTCCGTCACCTCCACCCACGTGCCCGTGTCCACCATCGTCGCTGCCAAGGGCCCGCCGGCGGGCCTGTTCGCCCCGCTCGTCACCACCTTCCGCGGCGGGGACACGCTCGACCTCGACGCCTTCGCCGCCAACCTCCGCGCCCACCTGGCGGCCGGCGTGGACGGCGTCGTGGTGGCCGGCTCCACCGGCGAGGCGGCGCTGCTCGAGGAGGACGAGCGCACGCGGCTGCTGGCGATGGCCCGCCCGGTGGTGCCGGACGAGCGCTGGCTGATCGCCGGCACCGGCGCCGAGTCGACGCGCGGCACCGTGCGCCGCTGCCGCGCCGCCGCGGAGCAGGGGGCCGACGCGGTGCTCGTCGTCGCGCCGCACTACTACGGCCAGGTGATGACACTGGCCGCGCTGCGCGCCCACTACCGCCGGGTGGCGGACGAGAGCCCGCTCCCCGTCCTGCTCTACAACATCCCCAAGTACATGCACTTCGCGCTGCCGCCGGAGCTCGTGGCCGAGCTGGCGCGGCACGAGAACGTGATCGGGATCAAGGACAGCTCGGGCGACCTCGCACTGTTCGGCGAGTACCGCGCCGCGCAGTCGGAGACGTTCTCGCTGCTGACGGGGAACACGGGGATCGTGCACGAGGCGCTGCGCCTGGGCGCGCGCGGTGGCATCCTGGCGGTCTCGCTCTTCGCGCCCGAGGTGACGCTCCGCATCTTCGAGGCGTGGCGCGCCGGCGACGTGGAGGGCTCCGCCGCCGCGCAGGCGACGCTCGCCCCGCTGGGAGTCGAGATCGTGGGCCGCATGGGCGTGGCCGGGATCAAGGCGGCACTCGACCTCGTGGGGCTGCGCGGGGGGGCGCTGCGCTCGCCACTCCAACCGCTCGACGAGACGGGCGTGGCGCGCGTGGCCGAGCTGCTGGCGGCCGCCGGCGTGACGGCCGACGTCGCGGCGGCCTGACGGCAACACCGCCGCGGAGCCCCGGCATGGCGAGCGCGCCGTCCGCGTCGCTCCCCGTGCCTCCGAGCGAGACCGCGGAGGTGCCGGCCGAGGCGCGCGCGCTCCTCGCCGCGCTGGCCGTGCAGCCACGCCCTGCCGGTTCGGCCGCCGAGACGAGGGCCCGTGCCCGCTGCGCCGCGTGGCTGCGCGCCTGCGGCTTCGACGTGCGCGCGGAGCGCTTCACGTACAGCACGCTGCCGGGCCGGTGGGGAACCCCGGCGGCTGGCCTCGCCGCGGGCGGCGCGATCGTCGGCGCGGCGCTCCTGGGCCGCGGCGGGGCGCCTGGCTCGGCGCTGGTGCTCCTCACCGCGGCGGCGGTGGCGCTGGCGGCGGCGGCCCGGTGGATGGCGCGGCGCGGCGTGCTCGCGCTCCCCGCGCGGGCCACGTCGGAGAACCTGGTGGCGGAGCGCCCCGCGCACGCGGGCCGCACGCGCGTGTGGCTCGTGGCGCACCTGGACTCCAAGAGCCAGCCCGTGCCGATCGCCCTGCGCGCGGTCGGGGTGATCGGCACGGCCGCCGTGTGGGTCGTGGCCGCGGCGCTGGCGCTCGCGCAGCTCGCGGGCGTGGACGCACGCGCCGTCTGGCCGCTGGTCGGCGTCGTGGGCGCGGTGGTGGCGCTCCCGGTGGCCCTCACCGTCGTCGGCAGCGCGTCCGACGGCGCGGTGGACAATGCGTCCGGCGTGGCCGCGGTGCTCGAGGCCGCGCGGCGCGTCGCTCCCGCCCATGCCGTGGGCGTGCTGCTGACGAGCGCGGAGGAGCTGGGGCTGGCCGGGGCGCGAGCCTGGGCCGCACACGTCCCACCGGCCGTCGCGCTCAACTGCGACGGGGTGGACGACGCCGGCCCGCTGGTGGCGATGTACTCCGGGCGGCGGCCGGCGCGACTGGCGGACGTCCTGGCCACCGTCGGGGAGGGCCGCGTGCATGTTAGGCGCCTGCTCCCGGGCGTGCTCACCGACGGCGTCGCCCTCGCCGACGCCGGCTGGCCGGTGGTGACGCTGAGCCGCGGCACGCGGGCCACGCTGCGTCGCATCCACACGCGCCGCGACGACCTCGCCCACCTGGCCGGCGACGGCCTGGCGGACGCGGCCGAGGTGTTGGCGCGGGCCGCGACGGCGCTCGCCGCGCCCGCCGGTGCCGCCGCGCCCGCCGCGCCCGCCGCTCCGGCGCGGGGAGCGTGACGTGCGGCTCGTACTGCTCGCCCTCGCCCTGCTCGCCTCGCTGGCGCTGGTGCCGCTCGGCCTGCCGGGCCTGTGGGTCATGGTGGGCGTCGCGCTCGTCCACGACCTGCTGGTGCCGGCGCACGCCATCGGCGTGCCCTCGCTCCTCGGTGCCGTTGCCGTGGCGGCAGTGGCCGAGGTGCTGGAGTTCCTGCTCGGGGGCCGCTTCGCGCGACGCTACGGCGGCTCGCGGCGCGCGGAGTGGGGCGCGATCCTGGGCGGGTTCGTCGGCGCCTTCGTGGGGGTGCCGGCGCCCATCGTCGGCCCGATGATCGGCGCGTTCGCCGGCGCGTTCGTCGGCGCGCTCGCGGCCGAGTACACGGTGGCGCGCGACGCGCGCGGCGCCTCGCGGGTGGCGCTCGGCGCGCTGCTCGGCCGCGCCGCGGCGGTGGCCATGAAGACCGCGCTGGGTTTCGTGCTGGCCATCTGGCTGGTGATCGCCGCGTGGCAGTGACCCCCGACGGGGTCTATATTCCCGCGAAGCTCGCCCGCGCCTCCGGTGGCGCATGACGGGCCGGGAGCGTGGATGCGAGAGCCGTCTCTTCGACCGATGCACGATACGACCGACGCCGCCGCGGCGCGCGGCGCGGCGTGGTACGTGTACGGCGCGCTGACCGCGGACGACGCGGAGCGCCACGCCGCCACGCGCGCCGATCGCCGACTGACCGCGCACTGCTGCGGCGACGTGGGCGTGCTGGCGTGCGCGGTGGACGCCGACGAGCGGGCCGCCGTGCGCGCGCTCGCGCTCGGTCACGATGAGGTGCTGGCCGAGCTCGTCTCGCGCGTCCCCGTGCTCCCGGCCCTCCCGGGCACCGTCGTCGCCGGGCCGGTGCTCGACGAGTGGCTCGTCCGCACCGCGCCGCTGACGCGCGAGCTGCTCGCCAGCGTCGCCGGTCGCGTCGAGGTGGACGTGACGGCACGGTGGAGCCTGCACGCGCTCGCCCGCGAGGTGAGCGGGGCCGCGGGCGGGGCCGTGATCGCCGTCGCGAGCGACCCCCAGGCGATCGCCGCCGCGGCCGTCGACGGGCCCGGCCCGACCGCGCCGCGCTACCTGGCGCGCCGCCGGAAGCGCGCCGCCGAGCAGCACGCGGCGGCCACGCGCCGGGCCGAGCTGTGCCGCCGCGTGGTCGAGGCGCTGGAGGCGGTCGCGGCCGTCATGCACCGTTCACCGCCGGCGGCCGAGCGGCTGGACGTCGCCTGCCTGGTGCGCGAGGAGCGCCTGGGCGAGCTCGATGCCGCGATCGTCGCGTTGGGCGACGCGCTCGGCGGCGTTTCGATCTCGCGCGGGGCGCCGCGGGCGCCTTACACCTTCGCTGCGCTGCGGCTGACACCGACCGGCGCGGCACGGCGGCGCGCCGCGCGCCCGGAGGAGCGCGCACCGTGACGATGGTGCACGGCCAGGGCGACGTGGAGCCGCAGCCGGAGGAGGCGCAGCCCGAGCTGCTCGCGGAGGCCTTCGACGCGCTCCCCGACCCGATCCTCATCACCGAGCCGGACGGGCGGGTGATCGCGCGCAACGCCCGGGCGCGCGAGCTGCTCGTCACCAGCGACCACGACCTCGAGGGTCGCCGCCGCGCGGTGGAGATGAATGCCGTGCTGCTGGAGGCGGCCCTGGCGCGCAGCCGCCAGCAGCCGCCACCGACCTCCCCCTCGGCCCGTGAGGCGACGCTCGTCGATCCCGGCGACGGCTCCGACCTGACCTTCGAGCTGGTGCCGCAGCAGCTGGGCGGGGTGGACGGGGAGCCGGGCGCACGGCTCGTCGTGCTGCGCGACGTCACCGAGCTGCGCCACGCGGCGCGCGAGCTGGAGCTGCAGGTGAAGCGCGTGAGCCTGGCCGAAGCGGACGCGACGCGCGAGCGCGACCGGCTGGACCTGGTGCTCGAGCACGTCGCCGATCCGATCGTCGTCACCGACGACCGCTCGCGCGTGATCCTGATGAACCGCCAGGCGGAGGCGCTCTTCGAGCTGGAGAGCGGGCGCGACGCGGCACCCGCGGCCCGGCAGGCGTGGGCGGCCAACGACGCGCAGTTCCTGACCTTTCTCGGCGCCTTCCTGGCCGACGAGCAGCGCATGCGCCACGCGCGGCTGTCCCTCGTCCGCGCCGACGGCGGCCCGCTGCCGATGGAGATCGTGGCCGGCAAGATCGCCGATCCGCACGGCGGCCCCACCGCGGTGGTGAGCGTCCTGCACGACCTCACGCGCGAGGTGGAGAACGAGCAGCTGTACGAGAAGCTCAAGCGCTCCAGCGAGCAGCTGGAGGCGCGCGTGCACGCGGCCACGGCCGACCTGGAGCGGCAGAACGCACGCCTGCAATGGCAGTCGCGCGAGCTGGAGCGCGCGAACCGCCTGAAGTCCGAGTTCCTGGCCAGCATGTCGCACGAGCTGCGCACGCCGATCAACGCGCTGCTCGGCTACGCCGCGCTCCTGCTGGACCGCGTGTACGGCGACCTGGCGCCCCAGCAGGAGCAGGCGCTGGACCGCATGCGCGCCGCCGCGCGCCACCTGCTCGAGCTGATCAACGACATCCTCGACCTGGCCAAGATCGAGGCGGGGAAGATGCCGGTGCACCTCGAGGAGGTGCCGCTCGACGCGCTGCTCGAGGACGTCGGCCGCCAGGTGGAGCCGCTGCTGAGCGGCAAGCCGGTGGTCTTCCGCTGTCACGGGCCGGCCGAGCGGGTGATGCTCTACACCGACGGGACGAAGGTGCGGCAGATCCTGCTGAATCTCCTCTCCAACGCCGCCAAGTTCACGCACGACGGGAGCGTGGAGCTGGTGGCGCAGCTCGAGCCGGACGGGGAACGGATCGCCTTCGAGGTCCGTGACACGGGGATCGGGATCCAGCCGCAGGACCTGGCGGCGATCTGGGAGGATTTCCGCCAGGTGGACCAGTCGCGGACGCGGGAGTACGGTGGCACCGGCCTCCGCCTCAGCATCACGCGCAAGCTGGTGCAGCGGCTGGACGGCGAGGTGGACGTGCGCAGCCGCTTCGGCGAGGGTTCGACGTTCGTCGTTCGCCTGCCGCTGCGCGCGTCGCCGCACGTCGTCGACGCGTTCGCGCGGGATGCGCTGAGCGGAGGGGCGTAGAGGCCAGGGAAGAGGGAAGGGGGAAGAGGGAAGCGGGAAGAGGGAGCTCCACGTGGCGCTCGAGCCCCGCGCGCCTGGTGCCCGGTGCCTGCAGTTGCATCCCCTGGCCGGCGCGGTAGATTGCCTCAACGCCCCGCGACTCGCCGGGGCGTTTTGCTTGTGTGGCCCCGAGCCATGCGGGCATGACTCGCGCGGCGCCGCCGGAGCGTGCCGCCGCCCATCGCATCTTGATGCGTCGAGCCGTGGCCGGGGCGGCTGCGCGGATCGCGCGGCCGCCGGGGCCGGCTCGGCGCCCGCCGGAATTCGCATGTTCGATTCGACGACGCGCACGCTCGTGGTAGTGGGCGCGCAGTGGGGCGACGAGGGGAAGGGGAAGCTCGTCGACGTCCTGGCCGAGCGCGCCGACTGGGTGGTGCGCTACCAGGGCGGCGCCAACGCCGGGCACACGGTGCACATCGGCGACCGCTCCTTCGTGCTGCACCAGATCCCGAGCGGCATCATGCACGAGGGGGTCCGCTGCGCGATCGGCAACGGCGTCGTGCTCGACCCCGACACGCTGTTCGAGGAGATCGACGAGCTGGTGCGCGACGGCGTGGACGTGGAGGGGCGTCTCTACGTCAGCGACCGGGCGCACCTCGTCCTCCCCTACCACAAGCTGCTCGACGCCGAGAGTACGGCCAGCCGCGAGATCGGGACGACCGGGCGCGGCATCGGCCCGGCGTACGAGGACAAGATCGCGCGGCGCGGAGTGCGCGTGCTGGACCTGCGCCACCCGCAACGGCTGCGCCAGCTGGTGGAGCGCGCCGTGGAGCACGCCAATGCGCAGTTGGCCCGGGTCTGCGACAAGCGCGCGAGCGCCGAGGCCACGCTGGTGCTGCTCGAGCGGCTGGCGCCGCGGCTGCTGCCGCTGTCGGAGGACGTCGGGCTCGCGGTGCACCGCGCGCTCAAGACGGGCGCCGCGGTGCTGCTCGAGGGCGCGCAGGGCTCGCTGCTGGACATCGACCACGGCACCTATCCCTTCGTGACGTCCAGCACCACGACGTCGGGCGGGGCCGCCGTGGGCGCTGGCATCGCGCCGACGGCGATCGACGCGGCGCTCGGCGTGGTGAAGGCGTACACGACGCGCGTGGGGAACGGCCCGCTGCCCACCGAGATGGCGGAGCCGATGGCGACCGAGCTGCGTCGGCTGGGGAACGAGTTCGGCGCGACGACGGGGCGCGCGCGCCGCTGCGGCTGGTTCGACGCGGTGGTGGTGCGCTACGCCGTGCGCGTGAACGGGCTCACCGACCTGGCGGTGACGAAGCTGGACGTGCTCGACACGCTGGACCGGATCGGCCTCTGCACCGGCTACGAGGCGGAGGGGGAGCTGTACACCGAGTTCCCGGGCGACATCGCGGCGCTGGAGGGGATCCGGCCGCGCTACGAGTGGTTCGAGGGCTGGCGCCGCTCGACGGCCGACGCGCGTCGGCTGGAGGAGCTGCCGAGCGAGGCGCGCCGCTACCTGGACCGCGTCGAGGAGCTGGTGGAGGCGCCGATCACCTACGTGAGCGTGGGGACGCGGCGCGACCAGATCATCGGGCTGGAGTGAGGCGAGGAGGGACGGTGAGCGAGGAGGGACGGTGAGCGAGGAGGGACGGCTCGAGATCGACCCGGTGCCGGGCGCGCGCCAGGCGAGCGCCGTCGCGCGGCACGAGGACCGCGAGCGCACCGGCGTGGTGGTCGTCGGGGCGGGGCCGTGCGGGCTGGCGGCGGGGATCGCGCTCAAGAAGGCGGGAATCCCGGCGGTGCTCCTCGAGCGCGGGTGCCTGGTGAGCGGGATCTACGGCTACCCGACGTTCATGACCTTCTTCTCGACGGCGGAGCGGCTGAGCATCGGCGGCGTGCCCTTCTCGGTGGCCACGGAGAAGCCGACGCGGCGCGACGCGCTGGCGTACTATCGCACGGTGACGGAGCACTTCGCGCTCGACGTGCGGCAGTACGAGGGGGTGGAGCGGATCGAGCGGATCGACGACACGGCGGCGGGGGATGCGCGGGGGGCCCCCCCCGACAGCACGATCGCGGCTCCGTCTCCCGCCGACGGCACCGAACCATCGCCGGCGATACCGGAATCGCCCGCCCGCCTTCCCGTCCGCTTCCGCGTCCACTCGCGCACGCGCGCCGGCCGCGCCCGCCTCACCGAGGCGCACGCCGTCGTCGTCGCCACCGGCTACTTCGGCCACCCGAACCGGCTCGGCGTCCCCGGCGAGACGCTGCCGCACGTCACGCACCTCTTCGAGGAGGGGCACGTCGCCTACGACCTGCCCGTGGTGGTGGTGGGTGGCGGCAACTCGGCCGTGGACGCCGCGCTCGACCTCTACCGTGCCGGTGCACGCGTGACGCTGGTGCACTTCGCGCCCCAGCTGGACCGCAACGTCAAGCCGTGGGTGATGCCCGACATCGTCAACCGCATCAAGGAAGGCTCGATCGCCGCCAAGTTCGACTCGCGCGTGGTGGAGATCGACCCCGAGTTCGTGGTGCTGGCGACGCCGCGCGGCGAGGAGCGCGTGCGGGCCGAGCAGGTCTACCTGATGCTGGGCTACCAGCCCAACAACGAGCTGCTGCGGCAGCTCGCGGTGCCGATCGACGCGACGACGGGCATCCCGACGCACGACCCGGCGACGATGGAGACCGCCGTGCCGGGCGTCTTCATGGCGGGCGTGCTGGCCTCGGGCTACGACGCCAACAAGACGTTCATCGAGAACGGGCGCCATCACGGCGAGCTGATCGCGGCGGCGCTGGCGGAGCGGCTGCGCCACTGAGCGGGCGCCCGTCGTCCCCCCTCGCCCGCGCGATTACCTTTCGCCACGCGCCGCCCCGGCCGGCGCCGCACCCGACCCGTATCCCGACTCTCGAACGGTCCGCCCGATGCCCCACCCCGACGTCATGGACAAGCTCGTGTCGCTCTGCAAGCGGCGCGGCTTCATCTTCCAGTCCTCCGAGATCTACGGCGGCACCGGCTCGGTGTGGGATTACGGCCCGCTCGGCGTCGAGCTGAAGAAGAACGTCAAGGACCGGTGGTGGAAGGCCATGGTCCGCATGCGCGACGACATCGAGGGGCTCGACGCGGCCATCCTCATGCACCCGCGCGTCTGGGAGGCCAGCGGACACGTGGCCGGCTTCACCGACCCGCTCGTGGACTGCCGCAACTGCCGCAAGCGCTTCCGCGCCGACGACCCGCGCATCAAGGGGACGCCCGGCACGCCGGACGCGCAGTGCCCCGCCTGCGGCATGAAGGGGACGCTCTCCGAGCCGCGCCTCTTCAACCTCATGTTCAAGACGTTCATGGGGCCGGTGGAGGACACCGCGTCGGTCGTCTACCTGCGGCCGGAGACGGCGCAGGGGATCTACGTCAACTTCCTCAACGTCCAGCAGTCCACGCGGCAGAAGGTCCCCTTCGGCATCGCGCAGATCGGCAAGGCGTTCCGCAACGAGATCACGCCGGGGAACTTCATCTTCCGCACGCGCGAGTTCGAGCAGATGGAGATGCAGTTCTTCGTCGACCCGGCCGGGGACCACATGCAGTGGTTCGAGTACTGGAAGGCGGAGCGCATGCGCTGGCACCACGAGCTCGGCCTGGCCGACGCGCGGCTGCTCTTTCACCAGCACACGCCGGACGAGCTGGCGCACTACGCGCGCGCCGCGTTCGACATCCAGTTCGACTTCGGCGGCTCGCTCGGCTTCCAGGAGATCGAGGGAGTGCACCACCGCGGCGACTTCGACCTCGGGCGGCACCAGGAGTACTCGGGGAAGAAGCTCGAGTACTTCGACCAGCCCAACAACCGCCGCTATCTCCCGTTCGTCGTCGAGACCTCGGCCGGCGCCGACCGCGTGACGCTGGCGCTGCTCGTCAACGGCTACCGCGAGGAGGCGGTGGAGGGGGAGGAGGAGGGACGCGTCGTGCTCGGCCTGCACCCGTCGCTGGCGCCGATCAAGGCGGGGATCTTCCCGCTCGTCAAGAAGGACGGCATGCCCGAGCTGGCGCACCGCATCGCCGACGAGCTGCGGCGCGACTTCCCGGTCTTCTACGACGAGTCCGGCGCCATCGGGCGCCGCTACCGCCGGCAGGACGAGGTCGGGACGCCCTTCTGCATCACCGTGGACGGCGCGTCGGTGCAGGACGGCACCGTCACCGTGCGCGACCGCGACACGCTGCAGCAGGAGCGCGTGGGGGTGGCGGCGCTGCGCACGTACCTGACGGAGCGCCTCGGCGCCTGACGGGGCGCACGCGGATGGCGACGCTGGACGTGGTGCGCCGGGCCGGGGAGGCGCTCATGCAGGACGTCTCCCGCGAGTACTACCTGGCCTACGCGGGGCTGAAGCCCGGCGCCGACCTGGCGGCCGCCTACGCGCGCCACCCCCGCGCCTGGGACGACGACGCGCTCGCCGCCGCGCTCGAGGCGTGGCGCGGCGCCCCCGCCAGCGGCGACGAGGCGCTGGCGGCGCGTGCCCTGTCGGAGTGGCTGGTGGAGACGCGCGCGGCGCGCGCGCTCGCGCCGCTCGAAGAGCGCGAGATCGCCTGGGAGCACGCCGCCGTCGTGCGCCTGGCCGACGGCCGGGTGGTGCCGTTCCACCGCGTGGCCCTGGAGATCGCCAACGCGGCCGACCGCCGCGAGCGCCTCGCCCTGGACGCCGCGCGGGCCGAGCTCGTGGCCGGCGAG
The DNA here is from genome assembly GCA_035761165.1 of Gemmatimonadaceae bacterium. Classification (GTDB taxonomy): domain Bacteria; phylum Gemmatimonadota; class Gemmatimonadetes; order Gemmatimonadales; family Gemmatimonadaceae; genus CALCHX01. Next base: position 20,763 of record DASTRO010000216.1, read on the forward strand.
CTGGCCGCGCTGCGCCAGGAGCGGCTGCAGCGGGAGCAGGCGCTGGTGGCCGAGGTCGGCGTGGCCGACGGCTACGCCGCGGCGTTCCAGGCGCTCACCGGCATCGACCTGCACGCGCTCGGCGACGAGTGCACGCGCTTCCTGCGCGACACGCAGGCGATGTGGGAGGATGTGGGCGATGATGCGCTCCGCCGCCGGCTCGGCGTGCCGCTGGGCGAGGCCACGCGCGCCGACGCCACCGCGCTGCTCCGCGCGCCGCAGTTCGACGATGCCTTCCCGGCCGGTGCCCTGGAGGCGACGGTGCGCACGCAGGTCGAGTCGATGGGCGTCGACCCGCGCGCCGGCGGACGCGTGCGCTATGACACCGGCGAACGGGAGGGAAAGCGCGCCCGCGCCTTCTGCGCGCCCGTGCGCATCCCCGACGAGGTGTACCTCGTGCAGCGGCCGCACGGCGGGCAGGGCGACTGGCGCACCTTCCTCCACGAGCTGGGCCACGCGCTGCACTTCGCCTACACCAGCCCCGAGCTGCGCTTCGAGTTCCGCTGGCTGGGCGACCATTCGGTGACCGAGGGCTACGCGATGCTCCTCGACCACCTGCTCCACGACCGCCTCTGGCTGCGCCGCTACACCGAGCTGCCCGCCGCGCGCGTGCCCGAGTTCCTGCACGCCGCGGCGGTGGAGGAGCTGCTCTTCCTCCGCCGCTACTGCGGGAAGCTGCTCTACGAGCTGCAGCTCCACGGCGGCGACCTGCCCTGGCGCGCGCTGCCGGACGCGTACGTCACGACGATGGGCGAGGCGACGGGGCTGCGCCATCACGCGGCCGACGCGTTCGTGGACGTGGACCCGCGCTTCTACGTCGCGCGCTACCTCCGCGCCTGGCAGCTCCAGGCCGTGCTCACCGACGCGCTGCGCGAGCGCTTCGACGAGGACTGGTTCCGCAATCCCGCCGCCGGGCCGTGGATCGTCACCGAGCTGTTCGGCCAGGGGCAGCGCGAGCCGGCGGACGCGCTCGCGGTGCGCGTGGCGGGGCAGTCGCTGGGCTTCGCGCCGCTGGTGCGCGCGCTGGAGGCGCAGCTCTCGTGACCGCCACCGCGCGCGCCGGTGCGCGGGCCGTCGCACCGCTCGCCCTCCCCGATCCGCCGGTCCTGTCGCCCGCGGCGTGGCGTGCGCTGGACGACGAGGTGGTGGCGCTGCTGCAGGAGTTCCTCCGCGTGCCCACGGTGAACCCGCCGGGGAACGAGCTGGCGCTGGCGCGCATGATCGCCGCGCTGCTCGCGCAGGCGGGCATCGAGCACGAGCTGGTCCAGACCGCCCCCGAGCGGGCCGTGATCACCGGGCGGCTGCGTGGGCGGGGAGCTGGCGAGCAGGCGGGGGTGCTGCTGCTGGCCCACATGGACGTCGTGGACGTGGAGCCCAGGGAGTGGACGGTGGATCCCTTCGGCGGCGAGCTGCGCGACGGCTACCTCTATGGCCGCGGAGCGATCGACGACAAGGGGATGCTGGCCGCCAACCTGGCGACGGTGCTGGGGCTGCAGCGCCACCTGACGGCCACCGGCGCGACGCTCGAGCGCGACGTCGTCTTCGTCGCCACGCCGGACGAGGAGGCGGGGAGCGAGGCGGGGCTGGTCTGGCTGCTCGAGCATCGCCCCGAGCTGCTCGCCGCGGCCTGCGCGCTCAACGAGGGCGGTCGCGTGCGGGTGGTGGACGGCCGGCCGCTGTACGCGGCGGTGCAGACGGCGGAGAAGGTGCCACACCTGCTGGCGCTGCGCGCGCAGGGCCCGAGCGGACACGCGTCGGTGCCGCTGCGCGAGAACGCGCTGGTGCGGCTGGCGCGCGCCGTCGCGGTGGTCGGGGCGCACGCCGAGCCGCTCCGGCTGGGCGAGACGACGCGCGAGTTCTTCGCGCGGCTGGCCGCGATCTGGCCCGAGCCCCATCTGGCGGACGCGATGGCCGCCGTCGTCTCGGGGGACGCCGCGCGCATGGCCGAGGGCGAGCGCGTGCTGGCCGCGCATCCGGCGTACGACGCCGTGCTGCGCACCGGCATCTCCGCCGTACGCCTCGAGGGCGGGATCCGCGAGAACGTGATCCCGGCCGAGGGGACCGCGTTCCTGAACGTCCGCACGCTGCCGGGCGAGTCGATCGACGGGACGGTGGCGCGGCTGCGCGCCGCCATCGACGATCCGCACGTCGAGCTCTCGGTGGTGAGCCGTGGCGCGGACGCGCCCGCGTCGCCGGTGGACGCGCCGATGTTCGCCGCGCTGACGGAGAGCCTCCGCGACCTGGTGCCGGGGCTGGCCGTCGCGCCCTACCTGAGCACCGGCGCCACGGACAACGCGCGCCTCCGCCGCGCCGGAATCCCCGCCTACGGGCTGCTCCCCTTCCCGCTGCCGCCGGAGGACGAGGCGCGGATGCACGGGCACGACGAGCGGGTGCGCGTGGACGCGCTCCGCTTCGGCGTGCGCGTGCTGGTGGGGGCGGTGGCGCGGGTGGCGGGGTGTGACGCATGACGGCTCCGGACTCCAACCTCCAGCACCGACACTCCATGCCGACCGCCCTCGTCACCGGCGCGTCGCGCGGCATCGGCCGCGCCATCGCGCTCCGCCTGGCCGCCGACCACGACGTCGTCGCCGTGGCCCGCTCGGCCGATGCCCTGCAGGCGCTGGCACGCGGGATCGAGGCGCGCGGCGGCCGGTGCCGCGCCATCCCGCTCGACGTCACCGATGCCGCCGCCGTGCGCGAGCGACTCGCCGGCGTCGAGGTGGACGTCCTCGTCAACAACGCCGGCGTGGGCGTCATGAAGCCGCTGCTGGAGATGGCGCCCGAGGAGTGGGCGCGCCAGCTGGACGTGAACGTCAACGCGCTGTACCACGTGACGCGCGCCGTCCTGCCCGGGATGGTCGACCGTGGCCGCGGGTACGTCATCACCATCGGCTCGCTCGCCGGGCGCAACACCTTCGCCGGCGGCACGGCCTACACCGGCACCAAGCACTTCGTCATCGGCTTCAGCGAGTCGCTGATGCTCGAGGTGCGCGACCGCGGCGTGCGGGTGAGCGTCGTCATGCCCGGCTCGGTGGACACCGACTTCGGGCGCGGTCGCACCGGCGCCGAGTGGAAGCTCACGGCGGACGAGGTGGCCGACGCCGTGGCCTACCTCGTCTCGACGCCGCCCCACGCCCTCGTCTCGCGGGTCGAGATGCGGCCGGCCATCCCGAAGAAGTGACCCCACGGTCGCCAGGGGAACGGCCCAGCTCGTCTGGCCGATCTCCGCGCCGCATCTTAAGTTGGAGTCCGTGAGCCGCCCCCCAGGCGAGTCCCGTGGCGCCGTCCCCGGCGCCGGCCCGGCTGCATCGCACCGCGAGCTGATCGTGGTGCGCGAGATCGCGCACGCCTTCCTCACCGCCGAGCACCCCGAGGACGTCTTCCAGTTCGCGCTGGAGCGCGTCTCGCCGCTGCTCGGGGCTTCCTTCGCCTGCGTCTACGTGGTGGACGGGGCGTCGGAGCTGATGCGGCTGGCCGCGGCCTACAACTGGCCCGAGCGCTATCGCCCCTGGCTGGGCGAGGTGCGCGTCCGGCTCGGCTTCGGGCCGAGCGGCGACGCGGCGCGCGAGCGGCACGTGGTGGAGGTGGCGGATCTCTTCGCCGATCCGGAGCTCGAGGACTGGCAGGAGGTGGCGGCGGAGCTCGGCTTCGCCGCCATCGTCGCGCTGCCGCTGGAGACGCGCAACGGCGTGCTCGGCGCCCTGACGTTCTACTACGCCGACGCCGGCTCCTTCACGGACGAGCAGCGCGCCCTGCAGCGCCTGGTGGCCGACCAGCTCGCCGCCACCGCGGAGAAGGCGGGGCTGATCGACGAGCTGCGCCGCGCGAACGCCGCGCTGCTCGACGCGAACGCCGAGCTGGAGCGCCAGTACGCCGCCGTGCTCGAGGCACGCCGGGTGAAGGACGAGTTCCTCACCAACATCTCGCACGAGCTGCGCACGCCGCTCACCGCCGTCATCGGCTACGTCTCCCTGCTGCAGGACGGCATCTCGGGCCCGCTCACGGCGGACCAGGCCGGCAACTTGCAGCAGGTGCACCACGCCTCCGAGCGGCTGCTCGAGCTGATCGAGAACCTGCTCGAGCTCACGACGCTGAAGCGCGGCGGCCTGGAGGTGGTGGTGGAGGACTTCGACCCGCGCACGCCGCTGCGCGACGCGGTGAGCGCCATCCCGTCGCCGCGCGCCGACGTCACGCTGGTGGTGGAGGAGCCGACCACGCTGCTGCCGGCGATGACGAGCGACCGCAAGAAGGTGACGAAGATCCTCCTCGCCCTGTTGCACAACGCCTTCAAGTTCACGCCGCACGGCGAGGTGCGCTGCTCGCTCGAGGTGGCCAACGGGCGTGCGGTCTATCGCGTACAGGACACGGGCATCGGCATCCCGCGCGACGCGCAGGCCATGGTCTTCGACGAGTTCCGCCAGGTGGACGGCTCGGCCACGCGGCGCTACGGCGGCTCCGGCCTGGGGCTCGCCCTCTCGCGGCGGCTGGCGCGGCTGCTCGGCGGCGACATCGAGCTCGTCTCCGAGCCGGGCGCCGGGTCGCTCTTCACGCTCGAGCTGCCCCTGGACTACGAGCCCGCGGCGGTACGGCCGCCGGACGACGCGGACGCGGCCGTCACGGCGCCGCCCGCTCACACCCCCACGACGTCATGAATCACCAGATCTCGCGGACGCTGCAGGAGACGCGCACCACGCTCGCGCCCGACGCCGTGCTCGCGGCCGCCGGGGAGTTCTTCAGCCGCCGCCCCGGCATCTACGCGGCCTTCGTCGAGCAGGTGGGGCCGAACCACGTCACGCTGCGCGGGCAGGGGGGCGAGGAGATCGTCATCGCCGCCCGGGCCGACGGCGACGCCACGGCGGTCACCGGCTCCACCTACCTGTTCGACCAGCAGGTGCTGCGCTTCTTCGCCACGCTCCCGCCCGCCCCACCGGGATCCCCGCTCTCCGACGGCGAGGACGCCGCACAGGCCGCCGAGCCCGGCGCCGAGGTCGCGCCCGCATGAGCGTCCCCGCCCGCCGCACCCCCTTCGTCTCGCAGCTGCGCAGCCGGCCCGGCGTCATCCGCCTCGGCGCGCCCGACGAGGCGGTGTTCGCGCTCCGTGTGGAGATGCCCGACGTGTGGGATACCGTGCGCATCGACGCGCCGCCGTCCACCCCCGCCGTCGACGTCAAGCGCGTGGCGCTCGACGCGCTCTTTCCGGAGGGGCAGTTCCTCGAGGACTTCGTGCTCAAGCTGCACGGCTTCGAGGTGATGGACGAGCAGGCGTCGATCGCGGAGGCGGGGGCGCGCGACGGCTCGATCTTCCTCCTCACCTTCCGCCGCCGGCGTCCGGTCCGGTGAGCGCGCCGGCTCCCGCCCGGTCCGCCGACGTCGCGACGGACCGGGAGCGTCTGCTCGCCGCCGCGCAGCGGCTCCGCGACGAGGTCGCCCGGCGCATCGTCGGCCAGGCCGACGTGGTCGAGGAGCTGCTCATGGCGATCGTCGCCGGGGGGCACGCCCTGCTCGTCGGCGTGCCGGGGCTGGCGAAGACGCTGATGATCCGCTCGGTGGCCGAGGCGATGCACCTCGACTTCCGGCGCATCCAGTTCACGCCCGACCTGGTGCCGAGCGACATCACGGGCACCGAGATCCTGGAGGAGGACCACGCCACCGGGGCGCGCGAGTTCCGCTTCGTGCGCGGACCGGTGTTCGCCAACATCGTCCTGGCGGACGAGATCAATCGCGCACCGCCGCGCACGCAGGCCGCGCTGCTCGAGGCGATGCAGGAGCACCGCGTCACCGCGGCCGGGCAGACGATGGCGCTCCCCGAGCCCTTCTTCGTGCTCGCCACGCAGAACCCGATCGAGCAGGAGGGGACCTATCCGCTCCCCGAGGCGCAGCTCGACCGCTTCCTGTTCGACGTGCGCGTGGGCTACCCGGACGAGCGCGAGGAGGTGGCGATCCTGCGCGCCACCACGGGACTGCCCGACGCCCCGCTGGCGCCGGTGCTGGACGCTGAGCAGACGGTGGCGCTGCAGCGCCTGGCGCGCGAGGTGGCGGTGGCCGACCCTGCGCTGGAGTACGCCGCGCGCCTGGCCCGCGCGACACGCCCCGGCACGCCGGGCGCGCCGGAGCTGGTCGAGCGCTACGTGCGCTGGGGCGCGGGGCCGCGCGCGGGGCAGGCGCTGGTGCTGGGCGCCAAGGCGCGGGCGCTGCTGCAGGGCCGACTCGCCGTCTCGCCGGACGACATCCGACGCGTCGTGCTGCCGGTGCTGCGGCATCGCGTGCTGCCGAACTTCGCGGCCGAGGCGGAGGGGATCACCGCCGAGCGGCTGGTGCGCGACGTGCTGGAGCGCGTGCCGGCGCCGCGGAGCGGGGTGGGGGTGTGACGGCGGGTCGAGATCGAGGCGCGACGAGCGGGTCGCGGTGGGTGGCGGGCCGCATCCGCGGACGCGGAGGGGCGTCTGGCGTCCGGCGTATAGCGTCGCGGGGCGTCGAGCGGTAAGCGTACAGCGTACAGGCTTGCGGTGGCGGACGGCTCGCGCGGCGCGGGGCCCCCCCCCGAAACGCAAGATCGCCTCACGCTCCGCCGCGACCACCACCAGAATCCCGCCGCCAGACGCTCCTCGCTGCACGCCCCCAGCGCCGACGCCAGACGCCCGCCCGGCGCCATGACGGCGCCGGCCAGGCCACGCTGGACCCCGGCGCCAGCCCGTCCCGACTCCGTCCCGCTCCGCTCTCGCCGATGCCCACCCCCGCCTACGGTCCCCTCCTCGACGCCCTGCGCGGCCTCAAGTGGCCGGCGCGGCGACCGGTGGGCGGCGCGCTGCCCGGCGTGCACCGCTCGCGGCTGCGCGGCAGCGCGCCCGAGTTCAGCGAGTACCGGCCGTACCGGCAGGGTGACGACCCGCGCCGCCTCGACTGGCGGCTGCTGGCGCGCAGCGACCGCGCGTACATCCGCCTGGCCGAGGACCACGCCATCGTGCCGACCGTGCTCGTCGTCGACGCGTCGGCGTCGATGGCGTATCCGGCATCGTCGCTGGCCAAGTGGGTGCGCGCGCGGGAGCTGGCGGTCGGGCTGGCCGCCGTCGCGCACGCCGCGGGCGATCCGATCGGGGTGCTCGTCACCGGCGTGCGCGGGGTCGTGCGGCTGGCGCCGCGCGCGCGGCGTGGCGTGGTGGGCGAGGTGGCGCGCACGCTGGACGGCGTCGCACCCGGCGGCGCTACGGCGCTCGAGCCGCTGCTCGCCGCCATCGCGCCGGCGGCCCGCGTCGCGGTCGTCAGCGACTTCCTGGGCGACGCCGACGCGCTGCTCCGTGCGGCGCGGGCGCGCATCGCGGCGGGCGGGGACGTGGTGGCCGTCCACGTGGTGGCCGACGAGGAGCTGGACCCTCCCCGGCGCGCCGTGCTGGCCGAGGACCCCGAGGCCCCCGCGCTCCGCCGGCCGCTCACCGACGCCTCGCGCGATGCGTACCTGGCGGCGTTCGGGGCGTGGCGTGAGACGCTCGCTCGCGACTGGCGGGGCGCAGGGGCGAGCTACGTGCTGGTCGCCACCGGCGAGCCGGCGGCGCACGCGGTGCGGCGCATCGTGACGCCCATGCTGCCGCAGGCGGTGCGGGCGTGACCTTCCTGGCGCCGTGGTTCCTGGCTGCGGGCGCCGCGGCGGCGCTGGCCGTCGTCGTCGTGCACCTGCTCGCCCTGCAGCGACCCCCGGTGGCGCCGCTGCCCACGGCGCGCTTCGTCCCCGACCTGCCGGCGCGGGCCGCTTCCCGGGCCAACCGCCCCACCGACCGCTGGCTGCTGGCGCTGCGCGTCCTCGCCGTGCTGCTCCTGGCCGCGGCGTTCGCCCGGCCGGTGCCGACGCCGCAGCGTGCGGCGCTCCGCCGCGTCCTGCTCGTGGATCGGTCGCGTGCCGTGGGCGACGCCGCCGCGCTGCGCGACAGCGCGCTGGCGCGCTTCCGCCCCGGCGACGCGATCATCCTCTTCGACTCGGCGGCACACGTCGTCCCCGCGCCGGACGCCGACTCGCTGCGCACCCTCCGGGTGTCGGTGGCGCGCGGGAGCCTCTCGGCCGCGTTCGTGGCCGCGCTGCGCACCGCCACGGCCCTGCGCGACTCCACCGACTCGGTGGCGCTCGCCGTGATCTCCCCGCTCGCCGCCGAGCTGCGCGACGCCGCCACGCCCGCGCTGCGTGCGCTCTGGCCGGGCGCGCTGGAGCTCGTGCGCGTGCCCGCGGCGACGGACAGCGGCGCGCCGCGCGCCATCGACGTGCGCGCACCGACGGACGATCCCCTCGCGGTGGCCGCGGGATTTCTCGGCGGGGCGGCGGTGCGCTGGCCGGTGCGCATCGTGCGCACGGCGCCGCAGGCGGACGACTCGGCGTGGGTGCGGAGCACCGGCGGGGTGCTCGTCGTCTGGCCCGACTCGGCGGCGCCGCCCGGCTGGCGCGCCCGCCCGGTGGACACGGTGGGCGCGGTGACGGCGGCCGGGGCCACGCTGGTCGCCCCGTTCGTCCGCGCGGCGCGCGCGCCGCACGACGGGGTGGTGCGGGCCCGCTGGGTGGACGGTGAGGCGGCCGCCGTCGAGACGCCGCTCGGCGAGGGCTGCGTGCGCGCCGTCGCCGTCCCGACGGCGCACGGCGGCGACCTCGCGCTGCGGCCGGCCTTCCGCGAGCTGGTGCGCGTGCTGGCCGCGCCGTGCGGCGGACCGCGCATGCTCGATCCGCTGGACGAGCGGGCGCTCGCCGCCCTCCGCGGCGTCGGTGCGCCGGCGGTCGCGCTCGAGCGCGACGCGGCGCGGCGCTCGCCGCTCGTGCCGTGGCTGCTCGGTGCGGCACTGGCGGCGCTGCTCGCGGAGCTCGCGCTACGGCGGCTCGGAGGTCCGGCATGAGCGCGCTCGCCGCGCTGCACCGCACCCGCCGTGCGCTCGGCGCGCTGCTGCTGGCGCGGGCGCTCGTCGCCGGCGCGGCGGCCGTCGTGCTCGTCCTCGCCGTGGCGCGCGTGCTGGCGTCGCTCGGCGCGCTGGAGGCCGCGCGCGTCCGCGGGGCGGCGCTGCCCGTCGCGGCGGGCGTGGTGGGGCTGCTCGTCGCGCTCGTGCTCGTCGTGCGCGACGGGCGCATCACCACCACGCGGGCGGCGCTCTGGGTGGAGGAGCGCGTCCCGACGCTGGCGTTCGCGCTGGTCACCGCGGCCGAGCCGCGGCATGCCACCCTGGTGCCGGCGCTCGCGCCGCGGCTCGGCGGCATCCCGTGGGGCGCGCTGCTGCGCGGCGCCGCCGTGCGGGCGCTGCTCCCACCCGCCGTCGCGCTCGGGGCGGCGCTCGTCGCGCTGCTCGCCGCGCCGCCGCTCGACATGGCCGCGGGCGGGGCCTCACGTGCGGAGGGCGCCGGCGGGAGAGGGGCAGCGGCTCGCACGCCGACGTCCGGTGCGCTGGGGCGCATCACCGCTACCGTCCGTCCGCCCGCCTACAGCGGGCTGCCGACGCAGTCGCTGGACGACCCCACGACCGTGGCCGCCCTGGTCGGCAGTCGCGTCACGCTGAGCGGTCGCGGCGAGGGAGCAGTCCGGGCCACGCTCGCTGAGACGCGGCTCGACGTGCGCCGCGGCGACGGCTGGCGCGTGGCGCTCACCATGCCCGCGCGGCCGGGCGCGGTCCGCCTCGCCGACGGCGTCGGTGATCGGCTCGTGATTCTGGACCCGCGCCTGGACTCGGTGCCGGTCGTCACGCTGCTGCCCGCCGTGCGCGACACGGTGCTGCGCGAGCCGGTGGGGACGATCGCCCTGGCCGCCACCGCGCACGACGACATCGGGCTCGCGACGTCGGGGTTCGAGTACATCGTGAGCTCCGGCGAGGGCGAGAGCTTCACCTTCCGCAGCGGAACGCTGGGTGCGGCCACGCACGGCGGCGCGCGCGACGCCGCGATGCGCGCGTCGCTCTCCGTCACGCAGCTGCAGTTGAAGCCGGGCGACATCGTGCACGTGCGCGCGGTCGCACGCGACGGGAACACGCTGAGCGGGCCCGGCGTGGGCGCGTCGGAGACGCGCGCCATCCGCATCGCCCGCGCGGGCGAGTACGACTCGGTGGCCGTGGAGGGCGCGCCGCCGCCCACACCGGATTCCACGGCACTCAGCCAGCGCATGCTGCTCATCCTCACCGAGCGGCTGCAGCAGCGCCGCCCGCGGCTGGATCGCGCGACGGTGCTGGCCGAGTCGCAGCGCATCGCGCGCGACCAGACGCGACTGCGCCGGCAGGTGGGGGAGATCGTCTTCGCGCGCCTCGGCGAGGCGGGCGGGGAGCACGAGCACGGCCCCGGCGACGCGCACGATCTCGCCGGCGGAGGGCGCGTCGACCCCGACGCGCTGCTCGCGCAGGCAGCGGCCGCGACCACCGTCGGCATGCCCGAGGCGCTCGACTTCCACGGCGACGAGACGCCGGTGGTGGCCATCAACAAGCCGCTGCTCGAGGCGTACAACCACATGTGGGACGCCGCGCGCGAGCTGGAGCTGGGCGAGCCCGGTCGCGCCATCCCCCCCATGCGCCGCGCGCTCGCCGCGCTGCAGCAGGCGCGGCAGGCGGAGCGCATCTATCTCCGCGGCCGCCCGCCCACGGTCATCGTGGACATCGGCAAGGTGCGGCTGCAGGGCAAGGAGCACGGCAGTGACAACGTCCGCCAGCCGCGCCCGGCCGAGGACGACGCCGCGGGCCGCCGCGCGCGCCGGCTGGACGCCGCGCTGGCGCTGCTCGCGCCGGCGCCGGCAGGCGCGGCTGACGCCCGTGCGGGCGCGGTCGACACCAGCGCTCGCGCGAGCGTGGCCGTCGCGAGCGCTCGCGCGAGCCTGGCCATCGACTCGCTGCTCCTCCTACGCCTGGACGCGCTGGGCGAGGACCCTGCGCTCGCCGCGGCGCTGGACGAGGCGGTGCGCCGCCTGCGCGCCGGCGAGGACGCCACCGCGGCGCTGCGTCGCGCCCGGCGCGCGGCGCTCGGCGCCACCGACACGCGGCCGGCGCTGCCGCGCTGGAGCGGCGCGCCGTGACGCCCTTCGTCTTCGCCACCGCACAGTACGAATCGGGCGACTGGGACAGCGCGCCGCTGGTGCCGGCCAACATCATCGACTCCATCGCCCGCTACACGGCCATCCCCGTCGCGCCCACCGGCGTGATCGTGCCGCTGTCGAGCGAGTCGCTGCTGCGCTATCCGTTCGTCTGGCTCACCGGCCACCTGCCGGTGCGCTTCAGCGACGCCGAGCGGCGCATGGTGCGCCGCTTCGCGGAGCGCGGCGGGTTGCTGGTGGTGGACGACCACAACCACGACGTGGACGGCGCCTTCCACAAGACGGCCACCGAGGAGATCGCGCGCACCGTGGGCCCGCTGCGCGAGCTGCCCAACGACCACGCCCTCTACCGCGCCTTCTTCACCTTCGAGGACGGGCCGCCCACCACCAGCCACGAGCTGAACGGCTGGGGGGACAACCTGGTGCACGAGCACCTGCTCGCCGCCCGCGTCGGCGAGCGCATCGCGGTGCTGTACAGCAGCAAGGACTACAGCTCGGAGTGGGGCTACCACCCCGACTCCAAGCGCTTCATGGCGGTGGACAACACCAAGTTCGCCGTCAACCTGGTGGTCTATGCGCTCACGCGATAGCCACGGCGGCACGGGCGCGAGCGGGGGCGCGCCGGCGGCGAGCGCGCCCGGGGGCGCGCGTCCGGCCGTCGAATGGGCGCTGCGCGCGCTGGTGCTCGTCGTGCTGGCGTGGCTCCTCTGGCGCGCCACGCGGCCGCCCGCGCCGCCGCCCGCGGTGCGGGCCACTGCGCCCGCGCTGCGCGAGCGCCTCCCCGCCTGGACGCGGGCGCCCGAGGTGCGCGTCGCGCACGCCGAGCTGGCCGGCGTGCCGAGCGACACCGTGCGCGACTGGCTGGCCGCGCTGGCGCACGCCGGCGTGCGGGTGAGCTACGGTGCGCCGGCGCTGGCACCCGTCGCGGTGGCGGTCGAGCCGGTGGCCGACCCCGCTGGCCGCGTGCGGCTGCTGGCGGCCGCGCCGGGCGGCACGGCCGTCGTCCTCGGCGACGCGCTGGGCGTGCTCGACAGCGTGCGGGCGGGGCCGGCGGGGGCGACGCTGGCCACGCGCACCGTGGCCGGCGTGGCGCGCGCCGCGGCCGGGAACGTGGCGGCGCGCGGCGCGGCGCCCGGCGCCCCGCTGCTGCGCCCCGTGCTGGTGTTGGGCACGGCGGGGTGGGAGTCCAAGTTCACCATCGCGGCGCTCGAGGAGCGCGGCTGGACGGTGCTCGCGCGGCTGGCCGTGGCGCCGGACGTGGCGGTGACGCAGGGCGCGCCGCCGGCGCTCGACACCGCGCGCCTGGCGGCGGTGGTGGCGCTGGACAGCGCGGCGCGGCCGTACGCGGCGCGCATCGCCCGCTACGTGCGGCAGGGCGGGGGGCTGGTGCTGGCGCCGCCGGCCGCCGCGCTGCCGGAGCTGGCGGCACTGGCGCCGGCGCGCCTGGACGCGCCGGTCACGCCGCACGCGGACGCGCTGGCCGGCCCCGATCCGCGCGCCGGAGTGCCTCGCCGACCCCTCTTCGCGCTGCGGGACGGCGCTGTGGCGATCGAGGAGCGCGACGGCCGACCGGCGGTGGCCGCGTGGCGCGTGGGTGCGGGACGCGTCGTGCTCTCGGGCTACGATGAGACGTGGCGGTGGCGCATGGCCGGCCCCGACGGCGCGCCCGCGGCGCATCGCGCCTGGTGGGCCGGCCTGCTCGCCGCGGCCGCCTACGCCCCCGTCGTGCCCGACAGTGGCGCCGGCGCCCCGGCCGCGGCGCTGGACGACGCGCCGGTGGCGCGGCTCCTCGATGCGCTCGGTGCGCCGTCCTCCGCGCCGCCGGCGGCCGCCGCGCGCGAGCCGCGGCCCGCGCTCCCCTGGTGGGTCTTCCCCCTGGTCGTGCTCGCGCTCCTCGCCGAGTGGGCGTCGCGGCGCGCGCGCGGCCGCCGCTGACCCGGTTCACCCGGATCTCACACCCGGATCTCACACATGACGCGCGTCGGCTTCATCTCGCACTCGGACTGTGGACGGCACGACACCGGCTGGGGACATCCCGAGCACGTCGGGCGGCTGCGTGCCGTCACGCGCGCCCTGCGCGACGATCCCGAGCTGTTCATGGCGCTCGAGCATCGCGAGGGGCGCCACGCCACGGCGGAGGAGCTGGCGCTCGCGCACGACCCCGCATACGTGACCCGCGTGCGCGAGCTGGCGGCGGCCGGCGGCGGCTTGCTGGACCCCGACACGGTCGTCAGCGCCGGCTCGTGGGACGCGGCCACCGCCGCGGCGGGCTGCGTGCTCGACGCGGTGGACCTGGCCTGCACGGGCGAGCTGCCGCGCAGCTTCTGCGCCGTGCGCCCACCCGGCCACCACGCGCTGCGCGCCGGGGGGATGGGCTTCTGCCTCTTCGGCAGCGTGGCCGTCGCGGCTCATCATGCGCGACGGCGCCACGGCGTCGGGCGGGTGCTCATCCTCGACTGGGACGTGCACCACGGGAACGGCACGCAGGCGCTCGTCGAGCACGACCCGGAGATCCGCTTCGTCAGCATGCACCAGTGGCCGTGGTACCCGGGGAGCGGCCCGGCCGAG
>DASTRO010000217.1:0-11905 GCA_035761165.1 Gemmatimonadaceae bacterium
GAGGCCAAGTCGCGCGCCATGGCGCGCGGGCCGATCCTCCTCTTCAACGGCCCGCCCGGCGTCGGCAAGACGTCCATCGCCAAGAGCATCGCCCGCGCCCTCGGCCGCGAGTCCGTCCGCGTGGCCCTCGGCGGCGCCCGCGACGAGGCCGACATCCGAGGCCACCGCCGCACCTACGTGGGCGCCATGCCCGGCCGCATCATCCAGGGGATGAAGCAGGCGGGGACGAAGAACCCCGTCTTCCTGCTCGACGAGGTGGACAAGCTGGGGCAGTCGTTCCAGGGCGACCCGGCGAGCGCGCTCCTCGAGGTGCTCGACCCGGCGCAGAACGACACCTTCACCGACCATTACCTCGGCGTGCCGTTCGACCTCAGCGAGGTGCTCTTCATCGCCACGTCGAACTTCATCCAGAACATCCCCGGGCCCCTGCTCGACCGCATGGAGGTGGTGGAGTTCTCCGGCTACACCGAGCGGGAGAAGGCGGAGATCGCCAAGACCTACCTCATCCCGCGCCAGCTCGAGGAGAGCGGGTTGAGCGGCAAGCGGATCAGCTTCACCGACGACGCCGTGATGAGCGTCATCTCGCGCTACACGCGCGAGAGCGGCGTGCGCCAGCTCGAGCGCCAGCTCGGCGCGGTGGCGCGCAAGGTGGCGCGGCGCATCGCCACCGGCGACACCGGCGTCATCGCCGACAACCGGATCGACGCCGACGAGGTGCGCGAGCTGCTCGGCCGGCCGAAGGTGCACCCGGAGCAGGCGCAGGCGGCGAACGAGGTGGGGATCGCCACCGGCATGTACTACACGCCGATGGGCGGCGACATCATGTTCGTCGAGGCGAGCATCCGGCGCTACTACGGCAACCGGGCGAGCGACGACGGTAGCACGGGCCCGGGCGGCGCGGTGTCGCTCATCCTCACCGGCCAGCTGGGCGACGTGATGAAGGAGTCGGCGCGCGCGGCGTTCACCTACGCCACCAACAACGCGACGCTGCTCGGCATCCCGCGTGACCGGCTCGGCGCGATCGAGGCGCACATCCACGTGCCCGCCGGCGCCATCCCGAAGGACGGGCCCAGCGCCGGCATCGCCATCGCGACGGCGCTGGTCAGCGAGATGAGCGGCCGCCCGGTGCGCCGCGACGTGGCGATGACGGGCGAGATCACGCTGCGCGGCCGCGTGCTCCCCATCGGCGGCGTGAAGGAGAAGGTGCTCGGCGCGCACCGCGCCGGCATCAAGCACATCATCCTGCCGAAGGCGAACGAGGCCGACATCGAGGACGTGCCGGAGGAGGTGCAGAAGGAGCTCACCTTCCACCCGGTGGAGACGCTCGAGCAGGTGCTCGAGATCGCCCTCCTGCCCGAGCCCGACCCGAGCGTGGCCGAGCAGCAGGCGGAGAAGCTGGAGGAGCAGCCCATCGGCGCCTGACGGCGGAACGGCGGAACGGCGGAACGGCCTACCGCGGATTTCCGCGAATGAACGCGGATCGATCGGTACGTCTCACCCCTCCGCTCGCCTGGTCAGGCGAGCGGAGGGGTGAACTACGTTGCACCCATCCCTCCGCTCTCCCCGCCCGGGCGCGAGGAGGCGTGGGCTGTAGCGGAGCGATCCGCGCTCTCCGCGTTCATTCGCGGTAAGCCGTCGCGGCTCGCTCGGCTCAGGGCGGGCCGATCGGCCCCCACTGGAAGAGCCGCCAGGCGCTCACCGCACCGGGCTCGGTGCCGGGGAGGAAGTACTCCACGTAGCGCCGCTCGGCGGGGGTGAACGGGGTGGCCGGCTGCCCGGTGGCGCGGTCCAGCTCCGCCGTCACCAGCCCCTGCGGCGCCGTCCAGCCGCGCGTCTCCGGATGCGCGGCGTAGTACGCACGGGCGATGCGGCCGAAGACGGGCGCGGCGAGCGTGCCGCCGGCCGCGCCGGGGGTGATCGTCTTCGGACGGTCGAAGCCGACCCAGACGCCGGCCACCAGCTCCGGCGTCATGCCGACGAACCAGACGTCGGTGTTGTCGTTCGTCGTCCCCGTCTTGCCGGCCACCGGCACCCAGTCGGGGAGGTAGCGCCGCACGCTCGTCGCCGTGCCGCGCGCGACGACGTCGCGCATCATGTCGCGCACGATGAAGGCGACGTGCGGGTCGAGGACGATCCGCGCCGCGGCCGGCGGCGCCGTCCAGACGGTGCGGCCCGCCGCGCTCTCGATGCGCTGCACGAAGCGCGGCTCGATGCGCAGCCCCAGCATGTCGAGCGGCAGGTAGGCGGCCACGAGGTCCAGCGGCCGCACCGCCGACGCGCCGATGGCGCTCGACGGGTACGGGGCGATGGGCGTGTCGATCCCCATCGCCCGCGCCGTGCCGATCACCTCGGGCAGGCCGAGCGTCATCCCCAACTGCACGGCCACCGAGTTGCGCGAATGCGTGAGCGCCTCGCGCATCGTCATCGCGCCGAGATAGCGGTGGTCGGAGTTCTGCGGCCGGTAGGTCGTGCCGTCGGACATCGGGATGGCGATGGCCGTGTCGGCCACGACCGTGTTGGGCGGCAGGCTGTCGGCGATGGCGGTGGCGTAGACGAACGGCTTGAAGGCGGAGCCCGGCTGGCGCAGAGCGTTGACGGCGCGGTTGAACTGCGACTCGCCGTAGTCGCGCCCCCCGACGAGGGCGCGCACGTGCCCGCTCGTCGGGTCGAGGACGACGACGGCGCCCTGCAGGTAGTCGGTGCGTCCGGGCGGGTGGCCGGCGTACTTCAGGTGCCGGTAGCCCGGGCGCGATTCGATGGCCTTGAGCTCGGCCGCCAGCGCCTCCTCGGCGGCGCGCTGGAGCAGCGGGTCGAGCGTCGTGCGGATGCGGTAGCCGCCCTCCGTCACCGGGATCCCGGCGCGCTCGGCCTGCGCGCGCACGACGTCCACGAAGTAGGGCGCACGCACGCCGTAGCCCGCGTTGGGCGCGAGCTTCAGCGGCTGCCGCTTGGCCGCCGCCGCCTGCGCGGCGGTGACGTAGCCCTGCTCGGCCATGAGGTCGAGGACGAGGTTGCGGCGCGACCGGGCCCGGTCGGGGTGCGCGATCGGGTCGTAGACGGCCGGCCCTTTGGGCAGCGCGGCCAGCGTGGCCGCCTCCGCCAGCGTGAGCCGGGCCGCGCCCTTGCCGAAGTAGTGGCGCGCCGCCATCTCCACGCCGCGCCAGCCGTGGCCGAAGTCGATCAGGTTGAGGAAGGTCTCGAGGATCTCCTCCTTGGAGTAGTGGCGCTCCATCTCCCGCGCCGCCTGCTGCTCGCGGAGCTTGCGGCCGAGCGACATGTCGCTCCGGTCGATGATCTCCGGATGCATGTTGCCGACGACGAGCTGCGTGATGGTGCTCGCGCCGCGCAGGTCTCCGGTGACCGCGTCCTTGACCGCCGCCGCGACACCGATGAGATCGACCCCGTCGTGCTGGTAGAAGCGCTTGTCCTCGACGGCGATGAAGGCCTGCGGCAGGTACTTCGGCAGGGTGCGCAGGGGCACGCTGACGCGCCGCGCCCGCCCGATCTCACCGACGAGCGAGCCGTCGCGCGCCAGCACGAGCGAGGCCTGCGGCAGCGGCAGGATGCGCCATGGTTCCTCGCTCTCGCGCTCCTGCGCATGCACCGCGGCGGGAAGTGCGAGGAGGACGGCGAGGAGGAGAGCGCGGGAGGGCATGGTTGAACGTAAATGGAAACAGGGAGCAGGAAACAGGAAGCAGGAAGCAGGACGCAGGAACTACCGAGGGAGGCAGGGACCGGGGACCGGGGACCCGGAACGACCGCGGGACGCCATTCGGCGCAGCCCCTGGTCCCTGGTTCCTGGTGCCTGGCCCCTTAGCTTCCTGGCATGTCCCGCCCCCTCTCCCTCGCCCTGGCGCAGCTGGCGCCGCAGAAGGGTGACTACCCGGCGAACCTGCGGCGGTTGCGCGCGGTGTTCGCCCAGCTCGACACGCTGGAGCCGCGCCCGCGGGTGCTGCAGCTCCCCGAGACGGCGCTCACCGGCTATTTCCTGGAGGGTGGCGTGCGCGAGCTCGCGCTCACCGCCGGCACCCTGGCGCGCGACCTCGACGACGCCTACCGCGCCGCGGCGCCGGGGCGCCCGCCGCTGGACGTCGTCGTCGGCTTCTACGAGCTGTGGCGCCACACCCTGCACAACAGCGCCATGTACGTGCGACTGGGCGAGGGCGACGGGGCGCGCGTGCTGCACGTGCATCGGAAGAACTTCCTCCCCACCTACGGCCTGTTCGACGAGGAGCGCTTCGTCGAGCGCGGCACCGAGCTGCGTGCCTTCGACACGCCGTGGGGGCGCGCCGGGCTCCTCGTCTGTGAGGACGCCTGGCACAGCCTGCCGGGCACGGTGCTCGCCCTGGACGGCGCCGAGGTGGTCTTCGTCTGCTCGGCGGCACCGGGGCGCGGCACCCGGCCGTCGCCGGACTCCCGACCGGGACCGGCCAACGTCGCGCGCTGGGAGCGACTGGTGCGCGACATCGCCGAGGAGCACGGCGTCTTCGTCTCGCTCGCCAACCTGGCCGGCAGCGAGGGGGGGAAGATGTTCACCGGCAGCTCGATGCTGGCGGGCCCCGCGGGCGACCTGCGCCTATGCGGGCCCGCCTGGGACGAGGCGCTGCTCACCGCCTGCGTGGACCTGCGCGACATCACGCGCACGCGCGCCGAGCTGCCGCTGCTCGCCGACCTGCGAGTGGCGCTGCCGCACCTGCGCCAGAGCCTGGACGCGGTGACCGCCGGCGCTACCGGCGACCAGCGCCCGCGGGCGCGCTTCGACCCGGCGGACGAGCCGCCGGCGAGCGACCCGGCCCTCGTGCACCCCACGCCCGGCGCCGCCGACGAGGGGGGGCTGGCGGTGGTGCACGGCGGCGAGGCGGCGCGGGGCGCGCCCGCCCCGCTGGAGATCGACCCGGCGGTGGTGGAGGCGTGGCTCGTGCACTTCCTGCGCGCCGAGATGCGCCAGCGCGGCTTCGCGAAGGCCATCGTCGGCGTCTCGGGCGGGGTGGACTCCGCCGTCACCGCCTTCCTCGCCGCGCGTGCGCTCGGCCCGGAGAACGTGGTGGGGGTGCGCATGCCCTACCGCACCTCCAGCCCCGAGAGCCTGGCGCACGGCCAGCTCGTCATCGACGCGCTGGGGATCGAGCACCGCACGGTGGACATCAGCGCCGCGGTGGACGGCTATCTGACGCAGGAGCCCGAGGCCGACGCGCGCCGCCGCGGCAACGTGATGGCGCGGCTGCGCATGATCACCCTCTTCGACCTCGGCGAGCGGTACCGCGCCGTGCCGCTGGGCACGGGGAACAAGACGGAGCGGCTGTTCGGCTACTTCACCTGGCACGCCGACGACTCCCCCCCCATCAACCCGCTCGGCGACCTGTACAAGACGCAGGTGTGGGCGCTGGCCCGGCACCTCGGCGTGCCGGCGCCGATCGTCGACAAGCCGCCGTCGGCGGATCTCGTGGAGGGGCAGACGGACGAGGGGGACTTCGGCATCAGCTACGCGAAGGCCGACGTCATCCTCGACTGGCTGCTGAGCGGCTACACGCCGGCGGAGCTGGCCGAGCGCGGCTTCGTGCCGCGCGAGGTGGAGCTGGTGCGCCGGCGCGTGGAGGGGACGCACTGGAAGCGCCGCCTGCCGACGGTGGCGCTGCTCAGCCCCACGGCGATCGGCGAGTCGTACCTGCGGCCGGTGGACTACTGAGAGGCCGCAGACGCGAGACACGGGACACGAGGCACGAGAGGGGGGCGTCTCGCGTCTCGTGTCTCGTGTCTGCCGTCCTCAGGCCGCCACGGCGTAGGCCAGCGACACGGCGGTGCGCGCCTCGCCCTTGCGCGCGCGGGCGATGCGCGTGGCGAGCCGCAGGAAGTTGTGCGCGGCCCAGGGGTGGGCGAAGAAGAAGTCGTAGGGCGCGCGGCCGCCCTTGAGCACGTTGCAGCGATAGCACGCCGTGACCACGTTCTCCACCGTCGTGGCGCCGCCCAGGCAGCGCGGCAGCACGTGGTCGAGCGTGGCCTCGTCGAGGGTGAGGTGCCGGGCGCAGTAGGCGCAGCTGCGTCGGCAGGCGACGAGCGCGGTGGCCTTGAGGGCGCGCACGCGCCAGCGGGGGATGGAGCCGTACGGCTGCGGGCGCGTCGGCGGCGCGGTGCGGCGCGACTTCCGCGCCGGCGGCGTGCGCCGGTGGAGCTGTGGCCGCCGGGCCCTCACGCCGCGCCCCGCGCGGCGGCGCGGCTGGCGGGCGGCCGGGCGGACCGCCCACCGCGCGCGAGGGACCGGACGGGGCGGGCGAGCCCGCGCGGATAGCGTGGTAACGTGACTCGATGCGACCGACGTCGAGGCATCTTACCTCACCGGAAAAGCGGACACCCCGACCCGGGCCGGGAGGCCCGTGGTCGGGGTGTCGCGCTGCGTGGGAGCCGGGGACGGCCGCGCCGCCTGTCCGCGCCGATGTCGCGCGTCGGGATCGGGATGTCGGCGGCGGTGGCGCATCGGCCTCCTGGCTGGGATCACACGGCGGGTCCGTGTGCCACCGCATCAATTGCAGCCGGTGTGCCAGGTGCGCAAGAGGGAACGACAGGCACCAGGCACAGGGCACCCGAGCGCCGGACGGGGCTCCCTTGCGCCTGCCGCATCGAGCGTGGCGCCTGCCGCCCCCTACGCCGCGCTCGCCGGGCGGTGGTCGGCCGCCAGCGGGTCGCAGGTGGCGGCGATGATGCGCGCGGCCATGGCATCGAGGTGCTGGCGGTCGGGCATCTCGGAGTCCGGGAAGGGGAGCAGCACGTCGAAGCCGTCCGCCTCGTGCCGCGGGATGAGGTGGATGTGGTAGTGGAAGACGTTCTGCCCCGCCGAGGCGCCGCTGCTGACGACGATGTTCATGGCGTCCGTGCCGGCGCAGGTGCGGATCACCGGCGCGAGCTTCATCGCCACGGCGAAGAGGTGCATCCCCAGGTCGGGCGGCAGGTCGGTGAGCGACTCGTAGTGCTCGCGCGGCACGACGAGCACGTGCCCCTCGTTCACCGGCTGGATGTCCATGAAGGCCAGGGCGACGCCGTCCTCGTAGCAGAGCGACACCTCGCCGGCGCCGCGGATGATGTCGCAGAAGGAGCAGTGCTCGGGTCTCGTCGGCATCGTCGGATCCTCGTGGCGGGGTGAGGGCGATGGCGGTCGTCCGGCACCGACCGGGCCGCCGGCGCGGAGCTCTGTCGGCAGCCGGGAGCGGACGGACGGGTGAGCGTGCGGCCGGGTGTGGACGGTCGGGCGAGGGCGCGAAAAGCATGCCTCGCCGGTGCTGCCCCGCGTTCGGGTAGCCGGCTCCCGGGACGTCACAGTATCTTGCGCCGAAGCGCCGAACCCCGTCCCGGAGACTCATGGCCACCCAGACGCGAGCCGAACGAAAGAGCGCCGCCGGCCTGTCGCGCGCGCAGCTCGTCGACGCGTTCCGCACGATGTTGCTGTCGCGGCGGCTGGATGACAAGGAGGTCCAGCTCAAGCGGCAGAACAAGATCTTCTTCCAGATCTCGGGCGCCGGCCACGAGGCCGTGCTGACCGCCGCCGGCCTGGTGCTGAAGCCCGGCCACGACTGGTTCTACCTGTACTACCGCGACCGCGCCCTCTGCCTGCAGCTGGGGATGACGCCGGCCGAGATGCTCTACGAGGCGGTGGGCGCCGCCGTCGACCCGAACTCCGGCGGTCGCCAGATGCCGAGCCACTGGGGGCACCAGCGGCTCAACGTCGTCTCCACCTCGTCGCCCACGGGCACGCAGTTCCTGCAGGCGGTGGGGAGCGCCGAGGCGTCGCTGCGCGCCACCCAGCTCGGGCTCGACGACGCCGCCTTTCCCGGCGACGAGGTCGTCCTCGTCTCCGCCGGTGACGGGACGACGAGCGAGGGGGAGTTCTGGGAGTCGCTCAACACCGCCTGCAACCTGAAGCTCCCCGTCGTCTACCTGATCGAGGACAACGGCTACGCCATCTCGGTGCCGGTGGAGGTCAACACCGCCGGCGGCTCGATCTCCCGGCTGGTCAGCGCCTTCCCCGACCTGTACGTGCAGGAGGTGGACGGCTGCGACCTGCTGGCCAGCCACGACGCGATGCGCCGGGCGGTGGACCATGCGCGCAAGCGGAAGGGGCCGGCGCTCGTCCACGCGCACGTCATCCGCCCCTACTCGCACTCCCTCTCGGACGACGAGACGATGTACCGGCCGCCGGAGGAGCGCGAGGCCGACGCGGCGCGCGACCCGGTGACGGTCTTCCCCCGCTGGCTCGTCGCCGAGGGGCACGCCACCGAGGAGGAGATCGCCCGCATCCGCGAGGAGGTGGACGCCCTCGTGCAGGCCGCCACCGACGAGGCGCTCGCCCAGCCGCAGCCGGCGGCGGACACGGTGTACCACGCCGTCTACTCGCCGGACGTGGACCCCACCAGCGAGCAGTTCGACACGGAGGACGACCCGCAGTTCGCCGGCCAGCCGACGACGATGGTGGACCTGCTCAACGCCTGCATGAAGGACGAGATGCGGCGCGACGAGCGCATCCTCATCTTCGGCGAGGACGTGGCCGACGCCAGCCGCGAGCACCACCTGGAGAAGGTCAAGGGGAAGGGCGGCGTCTTCAAGGTGACGTGGGGGCTGCAGAAGGAGTTCGGCTCCGCGCGCGTCTACAACTCCCCGCTCGCCGAGGCGAACATCGTCGGGCGCGCCATCGGGCTCGCCGTGCGCGGCTTCAAGCCGGTGGTCGAGATCCAGTTCTTCGACTACATCTGGCCGGCCTACATGCAGCTGCGCAACGAGCTGGCGACGATGCGCTGGCGCTCCAACGGCGCCTTCAGCGCGCCGGTCGTCGTGCGCGTCACCTACGGCGGCTACATCCGCGGCGCCATCTACCACTCGCAGACGGGCGCCACGCTGTTCACCCACTGCCCCGGCCTGCGCGTCGTCTGCCCCAGCACGGCGCTCGACGCCAACGGCCTGCTGCGCACCGCCATCCGCTGCGACGACCCGGTGCTCTTCCTCGAGCACAAGCACCTCTACCGCCAGACCTACAACAAGGCGGCCTATCCGGGCCCCAACTTCATGGTCCCGTTCGGCAAGGCGCGGACGGTGCGCGAGGGGACGGACCTGACCGTGGTGACCTACGGCGCGACGGTGCAGCGCGCCCTCACCGCCGCCAACCAGGCGGCCGACGAGGACGGGCTGAGCGTGGAGGTGATCGACCTGCGCTCGCTCAGCCCGTGGGACCAGGAGACGGTCTACGCCAGCGTGCGGAAGACGAGTCGCGTCGTCGTGGCCTACGAGGACAGCCTGTCGTGGGGCTACGGGGCCGAGATCGCCGCGCGCATCGCCGACGATTGCTTCGCCTGGCTGGACGCGCCGGTGCGGCGCGTGGCCAGCGCCGACACCTTCGTGGGCTACGCGCCGCAGCTGGAGGACGCGATCCTGCCGCAGGTGGAGGATTTCCGGCGGGCGTACCGGGAGGTGGGGAGCTTCTGAGCCGGCGGACGCGAGACCCGAGACCCGAGACCGACCCCTCTCGGGTCTCGGGTGTCGCGTCCCCGGCTACTGCTTCACGCTCCAGCTGAACCCTTCCGTCTTCCGGTAGCCCTCCGGGATCCGGAACAGCTCCGCGTCGTGCCGCGCCAGGGCGACCTTCGTGACCTCGACGACGGCGCGGTGCTCCTCCACGTCGCCGTCGTCGTCTCGGCTGCGCGTGGTGACCACGGTCTTCAGCGGCATGCCCCGGCCGACGAGGGCCGCGCGACCGGCGGCCTGACGCGTCACGAAGTCGCGGTCGTGCTGCGCGAGCACCAGTGGCAGCCCGGCGAACAGCTCGAACAGCGGGTTGCGCGGCAGCGCGAGGTCGGGCGCCATGTAGTAATCCACGTCCACGTGCTGCTGTGTGCGCGTCGTGAAGCCGAGCGCGCCGATGCGCAGCGTGAAGTCGGAGGAGAGCCGGGCGTGGCGGGTCGGGCGGCCGGCGACGGTGGCGTCGCCGTCGAAGCGGCGGCCGACGACCTCGAGATCGTCGAGCTCCAGCGTCAGCACCTTGTCGGCGGCGCGCATGGCGGTGCCGACGATGCGCTCGAACTGCTCGGCGGTGGTGACGGAGTACTCGTGCCGGTCCGGCGAGACGGCGACCAGCGTGCGCCCGCCGTCGGTGACGAGGAGATAGCCGGCCTTCGGGTCCCCGTCGCCGTCGCGCAGCTCGATGCGGGCACGGTCGCCGCTGACGTAGGTCACCCCGTGAATCGCGTCGCCGTCGCCGGTCTCGATGCGGAAGTCGTACGTGTAGCCGCCGGCACGCTGCGCGGTGAGCGTGGCCGGCGCGAGCGCCAGCGCGCCGCCGACGGCGGCCCGTGCGAGGCCGGAGGCGAGGCGGGAGACCTGGCGACGGGCGCCGGGCGCGCCGCGGCGAGCGGAACGAAGCATGGGTCCTCCTGGAAGGGCGCGTCGGCCGGCCGAGGGATGCCGGCGGCGCGACTGGTGCTCCGCTCCGTACGACCTGGCAGGCGGCGGGTTTCCCGGACGCGAACGACGGCGGTACGCGCCCCACGCGCGCCCGCCGCCGTCCGTCCTGCAGGCGCCCCCCCCACGGGAACGCCCATCCTGCCCTGCCGCTCTCGCTCGATCCCGTCAGGCCGCCGCGGTGAGCACCGCGGCCACCTTGGCCCGATTGGAGATGCGCAGCTTGGCCAGCACCCGCTCGGTGTGGTTGCGCGCGGTGAACGGGCTGATCCCCAGCCGCCGCGCGACCTCGGCGTTGCGGCGCCCCTCGGCGAGCAGGCGCGCGACCTCGATCTCGCGGTCGGTGAGCCCGTAGCGCTCGCGCAGCTCGTCGTCACGCAGCGGCTGCAGCGCCACCGGCTGCAGGGCGACGAGCACCGCCGCGGCCGGCCCGCCGAAGCCGTGGCCCACCGTGCTGCGGCGCACGCGGTACATCTGCGCGCCGACGCGGAGTTCGCGTTCCACGGGGGCGCCGCCGCGGCTGCCCGGCGCGGCCCCGCGCGCCACCAGTTCCAGCTCCCGGCGCAGCTGCGCGCCGCCGGACGTGTCGAGCAGCCGCTGAAGCGCGATGTTGGCGTGCAGCGGGCGTCCATCCAGGTCGCAGAGGAGCAGCGCCTCGCCAAGGACGTCGAGGAGCAGCGCCAGCTCGGCGCGGCGCTCGCTCTGCCGTGGCCAGGCCTCGTCGACGCCTTCTGCCACCCACCGCTGCGCCGCGCGCTCGGCGTCGGGCGTGGCCGAGACGAGGAAGTAGCGCTGCGACGCGTACAGCCCCTCCGCCTGCGCCAGGCGACGCAGCTCGAAGAGCGCGCGCGGCGTGTCGGCGAGGACGGCGGAACGTCCGATGCCGGCCTCGTGCAGGCAGCGCAGGGCGGCGAGCACCGCCACCTCGGTGCCCACGGAGTCCCAGGTCAGACCGCGCGCATCGAGGAGGAAGCCGCGGCCGCGCACGCTGGTGCGCTCCACGTGGGTCCGGAGCTGCGCCACCCAGGCCCGCGCCTCGTCGGCCCGGAGCTCGCCGCGCGCGCTGACGCGATAGCCGTAGCCGCTCTTCTCGCTGCTGACGATCATGTTCGTTGCCTCGAATCCGGAGAGTTGGGCAGGACACGGTGTCGGTCGTGACCGACGCCCGCGTCGCTCGCCGAAATCATCAGAGGGCCGATCGGACCGGCGCGTCGCCAGGGCGTCGCTGCTCGATCGCGGTGCCGGGCACCTCATCGAAGTGGACACCCGTGAAACGAGGCGCCGGCGCCGTTATTCTCACTCGCCGCGCGGCTCCCTCCGCTCCGAACCATCTCCATACGGCTGTGAGAGATGGCCGCGCCGCCGCATTCGGGGCGTGTAGGTCGAACAAACCAGGAAGCGGAAACGGGCGCACGCTGAGACGCGGAGGGCGCGGAGGAGTGCCGTGACTCTCCTCCGCGCCCTCCGC
>DASTRO010000218.1:0-5173 GCA_035761165.1 Gemmatimonadaceae bacterium
GCGGCGATCGACCTCGCCGCTGCGCCGGTCGCTGGCGGCCGACCGGCGGTCGGCGCCCTCCTCCGCCGGCTCGCCGGCCGGCTCGTCGGCCGCCGCCGCGTCGGCGCGTGGCACGTACAGCAGGCTGGCGCGGTTCTCGACGCGCAGCCGCTCGCGCGCGAAGGCGCTCACCTGGTCGGCCGTGACGGCGTGGTAGCGCTCCACCTCGTCGTTGAGGCGGTGCGGGTCGCCGAAGTAGGTGGCGTACATCGAGAGCCGGTCGGCGCGCGAGCCGGCCGACTGCAGCGAGCCGACGAGCGCCGTCTCGATGAGGGCGACGGCCCGCTCCACCTCCTCCGTCGTCACGCCGTCGCCCTGCAGCCGGTCCACCTCCTCGGCCACCGCGCGCTCCAGCGCGTCGGCCGTGGTCTCCGGGCGCGCCGTGACGTCGGCGACGAGCAGGTCGCTCCCCTTGGTGAGGTCGTAGGTGAAGGCCGCGGCCTCGGCGGCCACCTGCCGCTCGCGCACCAGCGCCTGGTAGAGGCGGCTCCCCTTCCCCATCCCCAGCACCGCGCCGCAGACGCTGGCCGCCCAGTACTCCTCGCTGCCGAAGACGGGGGAGCGGAAGGCGAGGAAGAGGCGCGGCAGCATGACGTCGTCGGGCACCACCTCGCGCCGCGCGCCGTCGAAGGTCGGCGACACCGTCATGTCGGGCAGCGGCGGCGTGCCGGCGCCGCGCGGGATCGGCCCGAAGTAGCGCTCGACGAGCGTGCGCGCCTCGCCCGCGTCGAGGTCGCCGGCGATGGTGAGGACGGCGTTATCGGGCGTGTAGTAGGTGGCGAAGAAGCCGGCCACGTCCTCCAGGCTGGCGGCGTCCAGGTCCTCCATGGACCCGATGAGCGAGTGGTGGAAGGGGTGCTCGGGCGGGAAGCAGAGGGCCGGGAGCCGCTCCCACCAGCTGCCGTACGGCTGGTTGTCCACGCTCCACCGCCGCTCGTTCTTCACGACGTCGCGTTGCGTGTCCAGCTTCTGCTGCGTCATCGCCGGCAGCAGGTTCCCCATCCGGTCGGCCTCCAGCCAGAGGGCCAGCGCGAGCTGGTTGGAGGGGACGGTCTCGAAGTAGTTGGTGCGGTCGAGCCAGGTGGAGCCGTTGAGCGTGCCGCCGGCCCGCTGCACGAGCTCGAAGTGCTCGTTGGCGCCGACGTGGGCCGAGCCCTGGAAGAGCATGTGCTCGAAGAGGTGGGCGAAGCCCGTGCGGCCGGCACGCTCGTTGGCCGAGCCGACGTGATACCAGAGGTTCACGGCGACGATGGGCGCCGTGTGGTCCTCGCTCAGCACCACGCGGAGGCCGTTCGGCAGCTGGTAGGTGTCGATGGGGATGCGCATGCTGAATACTACAGAGGGACCGGGGACCGGGGACCGGGGACCAGAGGGAAGAGGGAAGAGGGAAGAGGGAAGAGGGAAGCGGGAAGAGGGTACGGTGGGCGGTGATGGGGTGATGGTGGCGCGGCAGGGTGGTGCGATCGTGTCATTGGCTCTGTTGAATCGACGCCGTCGTGCCTTCCGGCATTGTCATCCCGCAGGAGCCCCGCCGCCGGCGGGGCGAGTGTCGGGATCCACTGTCCGTAGCTGGTGGCCGGCCACGCGGTCCGGACAGCAGATCCCGACACTCGCTCGCTGCGCTCGCTCCTGCGGGATGACAGGAGGAGAGGCTGTTACAACAGAGCCGTGTCGTTCGGGGGGCCCCCCGCGCCTCGATCCGCCCGCCTGACGCCCTCTTCCCTCTTCCCTCTTCCCTCTTCCCTGGTCCCTGCTCTCCTGCTTTCCTGCATCCCTCGCAAGGATCGCGCGTGAACATGTTCCGTACCCTGCTCATCGCCCTCGGCGCCGCGGCGCTCGTCCTCCTGCTGCTCCTCGGCGCCGCGGCCCACTGGCAGGAGCGGATCGTCTGGCAGCCGCCGCGCGTCCTGCTGCCGGACCCGGTCGGGTGGGACGGGCTCCGCCGCGTGGCGTACGCGGCGGCGGACGGCCAGCGGCTGGTGGGCTATCTCGTCGTGCCGTCGGACGGCGACGGCGAGGCGGCGGCGACGTGGGAGGAGGGGAGCGGGCACGTGCTGGTGGTCTTCCACGGCAACGCCGAGACGGCGCCGATGCGGCTGGACTGGGCGCGGCGGCTGGCCGACGAGACCGGGTGGGGCGTCTTCCTGGCGGAGTACCGCGGCTACGCCGGGCTGGAGGGACGGCCGACGTACGAGGGCTCGCAGCTGGACGCGCGCGCCGCCTACAGCTGGGTGCGCGACTCGCTCGGCGTGCCGCCGGGGCAGATCGGGATCTTCGGCTTCTCGCTCGGCACTGCGGTGGCGACGGAGCTGGCGAGCGAGGTGGAGCCGCCGGTGCTGGTGCTGCAGGCGCCCTTCACCTCGGTGCGCGACATGGCGCGGGCCGGCGCCGTCTGGCCGCTGTCGCGACTGTGGCCGCTCGTCGAGCGGGTGCACTTCGACACGCGCACGCGCGTGGCCGCGCTCGACGCGCCGGTGTGGGTCATCCACGGCGGTCGCGACCGCATCGTGCCGACGTGGATGGGGCGTGCCGTCCACGACGCGGCGCGGCGCCAGGGGCGCTACGTGGAGGTGCCCCGGGCCGGGCACAACGACCTGCCGGAGGTGGGCGGCCGCGTCTACTGGACGTGGCTGACGGCGGCGCTGGCCAGCGCTACTGCTGCAGGATCTCCGGCGCCGTCAGCCGGTCGGCGAGGCGGCCGAGGAGGAGGGTGAGCGGCACCTTCACCGACTCACTGAGCACGTAGCTCCACCGCTCGTCGCGGTTGGCCTGGATGGGGCTGGTGCGCGTCGGGGAGGTGGATGCGTCCAGCCCCAACCGGCCGGCGATGATGCGCAGGCGGAGCATGTGGAAGGGGTCGCTGACGAGGACGACCTGCGAGTCGCCGCGCTGGTGGAGGATGGCGGCCACGGCGTAGAGCGACTCGGTGGTGGTGCGCCCGTGCTCCTCGGTGAGCAGCGCGCTGTCGGGCACGCCGTGCTTCAGCGCGTAGCGGCGACCGACGGCGGCCTCGCTGGTGGTATCGCCGTCGCCCACCCCCCCGGTGAGCACGAGGTGCGGCGCGACGCCATGGCGGTAGAGATCGATGGCGTGGTCGAGCCGGGCGCGCAGCACGGGCGACGGGCGCCCGACGTACTGCGCCGCGCCGAGGACGACGATGGCGTCGCTCGGCCGGGCATCGTCGCGCGTCCCCCAGTAGAGGACGAGCGCGGCCGACGCGACCCAGGCGGCCACGGCGAGCCCCACCACACCGAGCGCGGCACGGCCCCAGACCGTGGAACGAGACGGCATGGGGGGAAACTACAGAGCCAACCGGCGGGAGGGGGAGGTGGGCGAGCGATCAGCGAACAGTGCTGAGCGCTCAGCGTAACACCCTCGGGCTGGCCAGTGGTGGTCGGTCAGACGTCGTCACGCTGAGCGCTCAGCGCTGTTCGCTGATCGCTGCCTCACTCCGCCATCCCCAGCACCGCCAGCCAGAAGACGTCGAAGGCGACGCGCGGGTCCTGCTCGGTGCGCACGGCGGCGTCGAGCACGAGGCCGTCCTCGAAGCTCACCACCACCTCGGCGAGGAGGGCCGGGGGAACGCGGGGGCGCAGGCCGAGGAGGTCGAAGAGCTGCGCGGTGGTCTCGGCGGCGGCGGCGTGGCGCGCCGTGGCGGCGGCGTGGATGGCGCTCCGGACCAGGGCGCCGGGCTCCTGCGCCAGCTCCTGGAGGACGCGCAGGTGGCCGCGCCGGAGCTCGCCGTGCAGCCAGGCCCAGAGGGCGTCCACCGCCATGGCCGGCGTGGCGGCGGCCAGCGCCTCGCGGCGGCGGCGCACGACGTCGGCGGCCAGCGCCTCGACCAGGCGCGTGAGGAGCGTGTCCTTGTCGTGATAATGGTAGTGGATGAGCCCCTTGCTCACCGCGGCGTGCTCGGCCACGTCCTGCAGGTTGAAGCGGGCCACGCCGCGCTCCGCCAGCAGCCGCGCCGTCGCGTGCAGGATGCGCGTCGCGGCGTCGGGGGTCGCGTCCGCATCGGCCGCGGCACGCCCGCCGCGCGCCGGCGTCGACGACGGCCGGCGCCCGCCCCCCGTCTGGGCCGGCACGCCGGCGGCTGGCGTCACCTGGTCGCCCGGCAGCATCGTCGCGCGGCTCAGAGAGTGACGCGGTCGCCCGACGCCGGGCAGCGCACGCGGTAGCCGTCCCCCTCGAGCTGGCCGGCCAGGGCGTCCTGCGCGTCCGGCTCGCCGTGCACGAGGAAGACGCGCTCCAGGCCGGGCGAGCTCCCCTTCACCGCGCCCAGCCAGCGGCGCAGCTCGGTGCGGTCGGCGTGCGCGCTGTAGCCGTTGAGGATCTCGACGCGCGCGCGCAGCGGGACCTCGTCGCCGAAGACACGGATCATGGGCCGCCGCTCGACGATGCGCCGCCCCAGCGTGTGCTCGGCCTGGAAGCCGACGATGAGGATCGTGGTGGACGGGTCGCCGGCATGGTTGGCGAGGTGGTGCAGGATGCGCCCGCCCTCGGCCATGCCGCTGGCGGCGATGATGACCATGGGCCCGTGCATGGTGTTGAGCTTCTTCGACTCCTCGGTCTCGCGGGTGTAGCTGACCATGTCGAAGCGGAAGAGCTTCGGCACCTCGTTGACGAGGTCCTCCGTGCGGTCGAAGGTCTCGGGGTGCATCTCGAAGACGGAGGTGGCGTCGATGGCGAGCGGGCTGTCGATGAAGATGGGGATGCGCGGGATCTGGCCGTCGCGCGCCAGCTCGTGCAGGTCGTAGACGAGCTCCTGCGTGCGGCCGACGGCGAAGGCGGGGACGAGGACGCGTCCGCCGCGTGCGGCCGTCTCGCGCACGACGCGCGCCAGATGCTCCTTCGCGCCGGCGACACTCTCGTGGTCGCGATTGCCGTAGGTGCTCTCCATGATCACGGCGTCGGCCCGCTCGGGCGGCTGTGGGTCGCGGATGATGGCGAGCCCGGCCCGGCCGACGTCGCCGGAGAAGACGAGACGCGTGGTCTTCCCGTCCTCCTCCGCCTCGAGGACGACGGAGGCGGAGCCGAGGATGTGGCCGGCGTCGGTGAAGGTGACGCGGACACCGGGGCAGATCTCGAAGGGCTTGTGGTACGAGACGCCGACCATGAGCTCGACGGCGCGGGT
>DASTRO010000219.1:0-15671 GCA_035761165.1 Gemmatimonadaceae bacterium
TGGGCGGCCGCGTGCAGCCGCTGGCGCAGGACGATCTGCAGGTGGTGATGGCGCGCGAGGCCGCGGCGCGGCGGGCCGCGGTGGAGGTGCTGGGGAGCGGGTGATCGACGGAGGAAGGCAGGAAGGCAGGAAGGCAGGAAGGCAGGAAAGCAGGAAGGCAGGAAAGCAGGAAACAGGGACCAGGAACGGCCTCGGGACGCTCCTGCTCCCTCTTCCCTCTTCCCTCTTCCCTCTTCCCTGGTCCCTCGCCGTTCAGGGCACTCCGCCCGCCGGACGGTGTAGCTTCCAGAGCACCCGACCGCGGCGCCCCGGCGTCGCGGTCCCACCTCATTCCGTCTCTCGCAGGCACATGCGACTCACACGCACCTTCGCGCTCTCGGCCGGGCTCGTGGCGGCCGCTGGCACCGCGGCCGTGGCGCAGCAGCCGGACGTCGCGCGGCTGGACCGCACCGGCGTCGGCGACACGTCCATCTTCGCGCCGCTGATGCTGCAGCCGGCGCCGAATGCCTTCCGCTCCGGCGGCGGTCGGCCCGGCGCGCAGTACTGGCAGAACCATGCCGACTACGACATCCAGGCCACGCTCGACACGGCCGCGAAGTCGCTGCACGGCCAGCTGCGCCTGCGCTACACCAACAACTCCCCCGACACGCTCCGCTTCGTCTGGATGCAAATGGAGCAGAACGCGTTCAAGAGCGGCTCGCTCAATTCGTACGTCTTCCCCGCCAACTCGCGCTTCGGCGCGCGCAACTTCGAGGGCGGCGACGTCGTGGAGCGCTTCGAGCAGGTGATCGGCACGGGGAAGGCGGCGAAGCGCGCCAAGCTGGAGCTGCGCACCGAGGGGACGATGATGCAGGTGGATCTGGCCGAGCCGCTGGCCCCCGGCAAGACGGCCACCTTCGACGTCGCCTGGCACTTCCTCATCCCCGAGCACGGCGCCGACCGCATGGGGCGCGACGGCCCGCTCTACGAGCTGGCGCAGTGGTACCCGCGCGTCGCCGTCTACGACGACGTGGGCGGCTGGAACATCGAGCCGTATCTGGGCCAGGGCGAGTTCTATCTGGAATACGGCGACTTCACCTACAGCGTCACCGTCCCCGCCGGCTACATCGTGGGCGGCACGGGGACGCTGCTGAACCCCGAGCAGGTGCTCACCGCCGAGCAGCGCACGCGGCTGGCGCGGGCGGCGACGAGCGACACGCCGGTGCACATCGTCACCGCCCAGGAGCTGGCCGACGGCAGCGCGCGCCCCACGACGAGCGGCACGCTGACCTGGAAGTTCCAGGCGAAGAACGTGCGCGACGTGGCCTGGGGCGCGAGCCCGGAGTACCAGTGGGACGCGTCGAGCTGGAAGGGGATCCTCGCCCACGCCTACTACCGGCCGAGCGCGGCGGTGAACTGGGAGGACGCGGCCGACCAGGCGCGAATGTCCATCATGGAGTACTCGGAGCGCTGGTTCCCGTACCCGTACCCGCAGATCACCGCGCTCGAGGGCCCCATCAGCGGCATGGAGTACCCCATGGTCGCGATGGAGAACCGGAGCGCCGACAAGCAGGACCTGTACAACGTGGTGACGCACGAGATCGGGCACATGTGGTTCCCGATGATCGTCGGCTCCAACGAGCGCGTCTACATGTGGCAGGACGAGGGCTTCAACACCTTCATCAACACCTTCTCCGAGGCGCGCCGCTACCCGGAGCAGGGGGACCAGATGCAGCGCGCCGCCGGGGAGCGGAAGGCGATCGAGCAGCTGCAGAAGATCGGCCGCGACGAGCCGGTGAACATCAACCCCGACCGCATCGACCCGCGGCTGCTGGGCTACAACGCCTACGTCAAGCCGAGCGTGGCGCTGCAGCTGCTGCGGCAGGAGATCCTGGGCCCCGAGGCGTTCGACGAGGCCTTCCGCGCCTACATCGCGCGCTGGGCGTTCAAGCACCCCACGCCGGCCGACTTCATCCGCACGATGGAGGACGTGGGCGGCCGCCGGCTGGACTGGTGGTTCCGCGAGTTCTTCCTGGAGAACGAGCGCTTCGACCAGGCGGTGGACACGGTGGTCACGGAGACCGCCGGCGACACGACGAACGTCATCGTGGCCTTCGGCAACCACGCCCGCGGCGTGCTGCCGATCCGCGCCCGCTTCACCTTCAGCGACGGCACGACGCAGGAGTTCGACTACCCGGCGGAGGTGTGGAGCACGAACACGGTGCGCTACCTGCGCCAGTACCAGTTCGTCGGCAAGCACCCGGTGAAGATCGAGCTCGATCCCGACTCGCGACTGATCGACATCGACCGGACGAACAACGTCTGGACGGCGTCGGCGGCGTCGGACTGAGCGGCGGTACCGCTGGCCGCGGATCACGCGGCGCGCCCGGGGCGCGACACGGATCGCCCGTTACGACCCACACCCCTCTCACGTGGCTCTCGTGAGGGGGGTGTGGGCGTTCCGGGACGCGCGGCGGCGGTGGGAGCGCGTGGTGTTCGCCTCCGGCGGAGCGTGGGCGCATATTGGAGCGCCCATCCCATCGCTCTCCTCCCGAATCCCAGACCGGTGACGCGGATCCCGCCGCTGCCCCGACGTCGCGCCGCGGTCCTCGGCGCGCTCGCGCTCTCCCTCGTCTTCCTCGCCGGCGCGGGGCGCGCCACCGCGCAGGCCACCACGCTTCCGGCGCCGGAATCCGTGCTCGGCTTCCCGGTCGGCGCGGACTTCAAGCTCGCGCGGTACGAGGAGGCGGTGGCGTACTTCCAGCGGCTCGACGCGGCGAGCGACCACCTGCAGCTGCTGGACGTCGGGCGCACGTCGCTGGGGCGGCCCTGGTACGTCGCCGTGATCTCGACGCCGGCCAACCTCGCGCGGCTCGAGCACTATCGCGACATCGCGCAGCGCCTCGCGCACCCCGACGGGCTCACCGACGCGGAGGCGCGCCGGCTGGCGCGCGAGGGGCGGGCCTTCGTCGACATCAACGGCGGGCTGCACGCCTCCGAGGTCGCCGGCGCCCAGCACACGATCCAGCTCGCGTACGACCTGCTCTCGCGGCGCGACG
Source organism: Gemmatimonadaceae bacterium (assembly GCA_035761165.1). Taxonomy (GTDB): domain Bacteria; phylum Gemmatimonadota; class Gemmatimonadetes; order Gemmatimonadales; family Gemmatimonadaceae; genus CALCHX01. Next base: position 3,039 of record DASTRO010000219.1, read on the forward strand.
ACCCGAAGATCCGGGCGATCCTCGACAACACGGTCCTCTTCCTCTGGCCGTCGCTCAACCCCGACGGGCAGGACATCGTCGTGGACTGGTACCGCGAGGTCGTCGGCACGCCGTACGAGGTGGCGCCGCTGCACGAGCTCTACCAGAAGTACATCGGCCACGACAACAATCGCGACGCCTACATGCTCAACGTGCCGGAGTCGCGCGTCGTGGCGCGCACGTGGCGGCACTGGGAGCCGCAGATCGTCTACGTCCATCACCAGACGGCGCCCTTCCCGACGCGCATCTGGCTCCCGCCCTTCGCCGAGCCGATCGCGCCGCGCGTGCCGGGGCTCATGTCGCGCGAGGTGAACACCATCGGGATGACGATCGCGCAGGCGCTCGAGTCCAACGGGCAGGTGGGCGCGACGCACATGGGCACCGGCTTCGACGCCTGGTACCCCGGCTACATCGACTACCTGCCGATGCTCCAGAACGTCGCGTCGTTCTGGACGGAGACCGCGCTCTACCGCTACGCCACGCCGCACTTCTACACGACGTCCGACTTCCCCGCCGACATGCGCGACCTGCGCCCGCAGTCGCTCTACGCGAGCCCGTGGCCCGGCGGGTGGTGGCGGCTCCGCGACGCGGTGGACTACATGCGCACCGCCTCGGTGGCGGTGCTCGACTACGCCACCAAGTACCGCGAGGAGCTGCTCTACAACCGCTACCAGGCGGGGCGCGACGCGATCGCCCGCTACCGCGCGGGGCCGCCCTACGCCTACCTCGTCCCGCAGGCGCAGCGCGACCCCGGCACCGCCGCCGCGCTGCTGCGCCGCCTCGCCTTCAACGGCGTCCGCGTCGCCGCGCTCGAGCACGACGCGGCGTTCGAGGGCGTCACCTACCCGCGCGGCACGTGGGTGATCCCGATGGATCAGGAGTTCGCCGAGCTCGTGCGCCAGCTGTTCGAGCCGCAGGAATATCCCGACCTGCGCGACTCCCCCGACGGCCCGCTGGAGCAGCCGTACGACGCCGCGGGGTGGACGCTCCCGATGCAGATGGACGTGCGCGTGATCGAGGCCCGCGCGCCGCTCCCCGACGCGTTCCGCGCCGCGATGCGCCCCGTGCGCGGCACCCCGGTCGACTGGCACACCGCCGAGGGCGCGCCCTTCGCCACCGACTCCGTGGCGGCCGGGATCGCCCCGCCCCCACAGCGGATCACCGGCTCCGGCGACCAGCTCGCCGTGGATCCCGCGCAGAACGACGCGTTCCGGCTGATCGGGCGGGCGCTGGCCGCCGGCGGCGCGGTGCGCTACGCGCCCGGCCGCGGCGAGGGAGGCGCGCGCTACCTGGTGTCCGGCGTCCCCGGCGAGCGGCTCGACGGCTGGGCGCGCGAGCTCGCGCTGCGCGCCGAGCGGCGCGAGCGCGCGGCGGGAAGCGCCGCCGTGCGCGCGCGGATCGCCGTGTACCGGCCGTGGACCGGCAGCATGGACGAGGGCTGGCTGGAATGGCTCCTCGACGGGCACGAGCTGCCCTACACCGTGCTGACCAACGCCGACGTGCGGGCGGGCGACCTGGGCGCGCGCTTCGACGTGATCTTCCTGGCCTCCGACTCGCCCCGCACGATCGCCGAGGGCTACGCGGAGGGAATGGTGCCGCCGCGCTATGCGGGCGGGCTGGGCGAGGAGGGCGCGCGCACGCTCGACGCGTTCGTGCGCGCCGGGGGGACGCTCGTCGCGCTGAACCGGTCCGCCGACTACGCGATCGACGCGCTGCAGCTGCCGGTGCGCGACGTGGTGGGCGAGCTGCCACGCAAGGACTTCTTCACCGGCGGCTCGCTGCTCGCCGTGACGACCGATCCGGCGCACCCGGTGATGGCGGGGATGCCGGCGCGCGCGACGGTGTTCGTGGACGACAGCCCGGTGTTCACGACGCTCGACGGCTTCGAGGGGGCGGCGCTCGCAACGTACGCGTCGACGGGGTCGCCACTGCGCTCCGGCTACCTGCTCGGCGAGCGGCACCTGCAGGGCCACGCCGCCGCCCTGGACGTGCGGCACGGCGGCGGGCACGTGGTGCTGATCGGGTTCCGGCCGCAGTGGCGCGGCCAGCCATTCGGCACCTTCCGCGTGGTGTTCAACGCCGCGCTCTTCGGCGGCGAGGTGGCGGCGCGGGCGGCGGGGACGCCGGGCTTCTGGAGCGCGCCGGACGCGAGCGAGCGGGTGGATCCGGCGGCACGACCGCTCCCCGATGGGACCGCGTCCCGGGAGCCCCCATCCGGCCCGCGCTGAGCGGTCCCGACGCGCGAGCGCCGCGCCTCGTGCACGGCGCGCGCGCGCTGCGCCTCGCCGCGCCGCTGCTGCTCACGGGCTGTGTCGGCGGCCCGACGCCGACGGCGACGCCCGCCACCGGCGCTCCCGCCGCTCCATCGGCGGCGCCAGGAGGCGCGGCCTGTGCGGCGCAGGATTCAACGCAGCGGCTGCGCTTCGTCAGCAGCTTCTGGCTCAACCTGCACAACGCGCTCTACCGCGACGCGCGGCGCCAGCGCGGCCGCACGGACGAATCGCTGGGCGCACGCGGCTCCGTGCCGCACGACACCGCGGCGCAGCGTGCGCTGACGGACGACGAGCGCGCACGATGGCAGCGCGCCGTCGCGTACTACGAGCGCAGCATCGTCGGCGACGAGCTGGGCGACAGTCTCGTCACGCGCGTCAACGACCGGCTCGCCGCGGCGGCGCCCGACCGGTCGCTGTCCGACGATGCGCTGCCGGCCGCGCTGCGCGCCGCGCTGCTCGACGCGGCGCCGATCTACCGCGACGTCTGGTGGCCGGTGCACGACCGGCACAACGCCGCGTGGATCGATCGCGCGCGGGCGCAGTATGCGTCGCGCGGCCGCTGCGAGGGCGACACGCTGGCCGCCGCGCTCGGCACGACGTGGACGACGGAGCCGATCCGCGTCGATGCGACCGTCTACGCGAGCTGGTTCGGCGCCTACACCACGCTCGCGCCGCCGCACGTGACGATCTCCAGCACGGCCGTCGGGAGCAACGGCGCGACGATGCTCGAGGTGCTGCTGCACGAGGCCGGTCACGTGCACCTGCACGCCGTCGACTCGGCGCTGGCCGCCGAAGCGGCGCGCCAGCGGCGCGTGCTGCCGGCCGAGCTCTCGCACCTGGTGCTCTTCTACACGACCGGCGCGCTGCGGCGCCGCGCCGACCCGACTTATGTCCCCTACGCCGAGCGCTTCGGCATCTGGACGAAGAGTCGGACGGCCCGGCGGCATCGCGGGCTGCTGGCGCGTGAATGGCAGCCGTGGCTCGACGGCCGGCGCTCGTTCGCCGCGGCCATCACCGGCGTCGTCGCCGGGTTGCCGCGCCGGTAGGGCTGGTGGGCTGCCCACCAGCCCGTCCGCACCAGCCTCCCGTCTCGTCGTCGTCCCGACACGCGCTCGCTCCCCCACCCGTCTGCGGCGGGTACCGGGCTCCTGCGGGATGACAGGAATGGGTGGGTCGGCATCCGGACGAGCTCCTGCGCCATGACATGTCGGGTGGCGCCTCTCTCCTCTTGACGGTCTACAATCCGGGGCGTATCGTGGCGATTGTAGACCGCCAAAAGGAGCGCGCATGGCGCACGACCGGTCGGAGCTGCTGCAGGGCACGCTGGAGCTGCTCATCCTCAAGACGCTCTCCCACGAGCCGATGCACGGCTGGGGGATCGCCCAGCGCATCCAGCAGCTCTCGCGCGACGTCTTCCAGGTGAACCAGGGCTCGCTCTACCCCGCCCTGCAGCGCATGAAGACCAAGGGGTGGCTGACGACCGACTGGCGTGTCACGGAGAACAACCGGCAGGCGCGCTTCTACCACCTCACCGCCGCCGGCCACCGGCAGCTCGCCGCCGAGCGTGAGGAATGGGAGCGCTCGTCGTCGGCCGTGAACTGGATCCTCGCCTGGACGGGAGGTGCGACATGAGCAGCATCCTGAATGCCGTCCTGGACCTCGTCGCCGGCGCGCGCGAACGGCTGCGCGCCCTCGTCCACCGCGGCCGCGAGGAGCGCGAGCTGGAGGCGGAGCTCCGCTTCCACCTCGAGATGGAGGTGGAGAAGAACGTCGGCCGGGGGATGAGCCCCGAGGAGGCGCGGCGGCGCGCGCTCGTCGCCTTCGGCGGGGTGGAGCGCTTCAAGGACGAGGTGCGTGACGCGCGCGGCCTGGGCCGCCTGGAGGACAGCTGGCGCGACCTGCGGCTCGCCGCGCGCAGCCTGCGGCGGAGCCCGGGCTTCACCGTGGTCGCCGTGCTCGCGCTGGCGCTGGGGATCGGCGCCAACACCGCCGTCTTCTCCGTCGTCAATGGCGTGCTCCTGGCGCCCCTGCCGTACCCGGACCCGGAGCGGCTGGTCTACCTCGGCTGGGACTGGGGCAACGGCGACCGGATCGATGCGCTCACCCCGCTCCAGTTCGAGTTCTGGCGCGAGCAGAGCCGCGTCCTCGAGGGCGCGGCGACGTACAAGCCGTTCCGTGCCGACCTGAGCGCGACGGCAGACCGCGACGAGATCGACGGCCTGCGCGTCTCCGCGGACTTCTTCCGCGTCCTCGGCGTCCGGCCGGCGCTCGGCCGCGCCTTCGCGCCCGAGGAGACCGCGCCCGGCGGCCGCAAGGTGGCGGTGTTGAGCGACGCCTTCTGGCGCCGCCGCTTCGGGGCGGACTCCGCGGTGGTCGGCCGCACGCTGCGCCTGGACGCCGACGTCGTGACGATCGTCGGCGTGATGCCGCCGCACTTCCGTGTCGTCGGAGCGGACGAGTCCGACGAGCTGCTGGTCCCGCTCCAGCGCGCCATCGACCCGGGCGACGAGGGGCACAACGACGACGTCCTCGCGCGCCTGCGCCCCGGCGTCACGCCCGAGCAGCTGGCGGCGGACCTCGCCCGCGTGATGCAGGCGTTCCGGACCACGTACCCCGACCTGGTCGAGGCTGCGGAGCGGGGCATCTATACCAGCAGCCCGCGCGACCACCTCCTCTGGGGCATGCAGGAGCTGCAGCGCACGCTCTGGATCCTGCTCGGCGCCACCCTCTTCGTGCTGCTCATCGCCTGCGTCGACGTCGCCAACCTGCTGCTGGCGCGCGCCACCGGACGGCAGCGCGAGATCGCCACGCGCGTGGCGCTCGGCGCCGGCCGCGGACGGATCGTCCGGCAGCTCCTCACCGAGAGCCTGCTGCTCGGGCTCGTGGCCGGCGCCAGCGGGCTGCTCATCGGCGTGTGGAGCCTGCACGCGCTGCTGGCGGCCACGCCATGGTCGATCCCGCGCGCCGACGAGATCGGCCTGGACGGGCGCGTGCTCGCCTTCACGCTCCTCATCTCGCTCGTCACCGCGATGATCTTCGGCCTGACCTCCGCGGTGTCGGCCACGCGGCCGGACCTCGCCGGCGCGCTGCGGGAGGGTGGGCGGAGCGGGGAGAGCAGCGGCCGGCGGCGCACGCGGAACGTCTTCGTGGTGGCCGAGACGGCGGTCTCGCTGGTGCTGCTGACGGGCGCCGGCCTGCTCATCGCCAGCTTCGGCGCGCTGCGCCGCATCGATCCGGGCTTCGATGCCACCAACGTGCTCACCGTCGGCTTCGAGCGCGCGCCGGACGGGTACGACCGCGCGGCGCAGGCGTGGCGCTTCGAGCGGCAGGCGCTGGCGCGGCTGCGCGCACTGCCCGGCGTCACCGCCGCGGCCGGGACGTCGATCGCGCCGCTCCAGGGGCAGTGGAACATCCCGATGACCGTCGAGGGCCGGCCGGAGGCGACCCGGGGCGCGGTGCAGACGCGCGCCATCAGCCCGGGCTATTTCCGGACGATGGCCATCCCGCTCGTGCGCGGCCGCGCCTTCACCGACGCCGACGCGGCCGGCGCGTCCCCCGTCATCGTGATCAGCCAGGCGCTGGCCGATCACTTCTGGCCGGACGGCGACGCGCTGGGCCAGCGGATCCTGGTCGGCGTGTTCGAGGGCAAGAACGACCCGGAGCACCCAGCGGTGGCGCGCCAGGTCGTGGGCATCGTGAGCGACACGCGGGACCTGGCGCTGGACCGCGCGCCGTGGCCGACCGTCTACCTGCCCCAGGCGCAGATGCCGGACGGCTGGACGGGGCTGCCGTCGTTCGTGCTGCGAACGCGCGGGCCCGCCACGCCGGCGCTCCGTGCGGCCGTCACGCGGGCGCTGCGGGACGTCGATCCGCGCCTCGAGGAGCCCGAGATCCGGCCGATGCGCGAGCTGCTCGCGAGCTCGATCGCCGAGCAGCGCTTCACGATGCAGCTCATGGCGCTCCTCGCCGGGCTCGCGCTCTCGCTCACGGCGATCGGGATCTACGGCGTCGTGGCCTACTCGGTGGGGCGGCGGCAGCAGGAGATCGGCGTGCGCATGGCGCTCGGCGCGCAGCGGGGCGACGTCCTGCGGCTGGTCGTGCGGCAGGGGATGCATCCGGTGCTGCTCGGGCTGGGCCTGGGGCTAGTGGCCGCGGCCGCGCTGACGCGCTACCTGGCCAGCATGCTCTACGGCGTGGGCGCGCGCGACCCGCTCACCTTCGGCGGGGTGGCGCTGGTGCTGGCGGCGGTGGCGGCGCTGGCCAGCTATCTGCCCGCGCGGCGGGCGACGCGCGTGGCGCCGATCGTGACGCTGCGGGCGGAGTAGCGGCGACGTCGAGGCGGCCGGCGCCGGCGGTCCAACGTCGTTCGGGTTGACAGTCTACCCGAACGACCGTATCCTCGGGTCGAATGTCGACCCGAAACCCCGACCGCGAGCGCGACGCCCTGCTCCAGGGCACGCTCGACCTGCTGATCCTCCGCACGCTCGTCTTCGGCGCGCGGCACGGGCAGGGGATCGCCCGCGCCATCCAGCAGCGCTCCGGCGACACGCTGCTCGTGGACCACGGCTCGCTCTACCCCGCCCTGCAGCGTCTGGAAGCCAATGGGTGGGTGCGCGCCGAGTGGGGCACGTCGGAGAACAATCGGAAGGCGCGCTTCTACCAGCTCACCGCCGCCGGTCGCCGGCAGCTCGCGCAGGAGACCGGCCGGTGGCAGCGGCTGACCGAGGCGATCGGCCGGGTGCTCGCACCCGATCCCACGGAGGGCTGAGCGATGCAGTGGCTGCGCTGGATACGCCGGCGGCGACGCGGGCAGGCGGACTTCGCGGCCGAGGTGGAGGCGCACCTCGCGCTCGAGATCGACGAGCTGGTGGCCAGCGGTGTGCCGCCCGACGAGGCGCGCGACCGTGCGCGGCGCGCCTTCGGCAACATCACGCGGACGACGGAGCGCTTCTACGACGCGCACCACGCCGCGTGGCTGGAGACGGTGCTGCGCAACCTGCGCTACGCCGCGCGCACGCTGCGGCGGTCGCCGGGATTCACGATCGCGGCGGTGCTCACGCTGGCGTTCGGGATCGGCGTCAACACGGCGATCTTCTCCTTCCTCTACGCCTTCCTGCTCAGGCCACTGCCGGTGCGCGACGCCGGGCGCGTCGTCCAGGTGTACCGCGAGTACGGCGGCCGCTTCCAGCGCGAGGTCCGCGGCTCGGTATATCTCCTCTCGTATCCGGAGTTCCTCGCCTATCGCGCCGACGCCCGCTCGTTCGAGGGGCTGGCCGTCTATCGCCCCGAGGAGCTGTCGCTCGGCGGCGGCGGTCGGCCGAGCGCCGTGGAGGCGCAGCTCGTCTCGTGCGAGTACTTCCGGACGCTCGCCGTGCGGATGGTGGCGGGCCGCGCGTTCGCGCCCGGCGAGTGCGCGCATCCCGGTGACGGGCCGGTGGTGGTGCTGAGCCATGCGCTCTGGCAGAGCCGGTTCGGCGCCGACCCGGCGATCGTCGGCCGGACGCTCCTCGTCAACCGCGAGCCGCTGACCGTCGTCGGCGTCGCCGAGCCGGGGTTCGGCGGCATCACGATGCGCCCCGCCGCGCTCTGGATCCCCGTCACGATGCACCCGAGGCTGACGCACGGCCGCGACAGCATCCTCGTGCACGAGGCGAGCTGGCTGTCGGTGGTCGGCCGCCTGAAGCCGGACGTGACGATCGATGCCGCCACCGCGGAGCTGACGCGCATCGCCTGGGCGCGCGACCCCGAGGCCGACAGACATCGGCCGACGCCGATCGTGCGCGCGGGCGCGTATCTCTCGAGCCCGCGCGGGAGCGAATCGGACCGGATCGTGCTGTTCGGGATCATCGGCGCGAGCGGCTTCGTCATCGTGCTGACCTGCGCGAACGTGATGAACCTCCTGCTCGCCCGCACCGCCACGCGCCGGCGCGAGATCGGCATCCGGCTCGCGCTCGGCGCCGGCCGCCGCCAGCTGGTGGGGCAGCTGCTGACGGAGAGTGCGGTGCTCGCCGGCCTCGGCGGGCTCGCCGGGCTGGCGCTCACCGTCTGGCTCCCGCCGCTCGTCGCCCGGGCGATCGAGGGCGGCGAGCTGAACGTGGACTTCACGCTCGACCTGCGCATCCTGGCCTACGCGTTCGTCGCGTCGGTGGTCGCCACGCTGCTCTTCGGCCTCACGCCGGCGCTGCAGGCCACGCGGCGACTGTCGGGGGCGATCCGCGACGACGCTGCCGTCTTCGGGCGCCGCGTCGCGGGCGCGCGCCTGCGCAGCGGCATCGTCGGCCTGCAGGTGGCCGGGAGCGCGATGCTGCTCGTCGTCGCGATGCTGTTCGTGCGGAGCGTCTCGCTCGCGCGGGTCATCGACCCCGGCTTCGCCACCGAGGGCGTGGTCGTCGTCTCGCTCGACTTCGAGCGCACCGGGTACGACGCGGCGCGGGCCGCGGCCGTCTACCGCCGGCTGCGCGAGCGACTGGCGGGCATGCCCGGCGTGCGCGCGACGGCCCTCACGAGCGGCATGCCGCTCTCGGGGTGGAGCGCGAACTCGATCACGGCCGACATGCGCGATCCCGCGGCGGCACCGCCGGACGGATGGACGCCGATGCACAGCGTCTCGGCGGAGTACTTCACCGCCCTGGACATCCCGATCGTGCGCGGGCGCGTCGCGACGGACGCCGAGGCGCGCATCGATGGCGAGCGGCCGGCGGTGATCAGCGCGACGATGGCCCGGCGGTACTGGCCGACGCTCGGCGCGATCGGGCAGCGCTTCCACAGCGGCGACCAGCACTGGGTGGTCACCGGCGTCGCGGCGGACGTGCGCAACCTCAGCCTCGACGCGGTGGATCGGGCGTACGTCTACGTCGCCGCCGACCCGGACCGCGCACTGTGGCTGGACCTCGTCGTGCGGACGGACGGCGCCACGACGGCCGTCCTCCGTGCCATCCCGGAGCTCGTGCGCCAGCTGGACCCGCAGCTCGTGGTGGACGTGTACGACTACGGCGACGTCCTGCAGCGCGTGCTGCGCCCGGCCCGCCTCACCGCCTGGCTCACCACCTCCGTCGGTGCGCTCGCGGCGCTGCTCGCGCTGCTCGGCGTGTACGGCGTGGTGAGCTACAGCGTGGCCCAGCGCACGCGCGAGCTGGGCGTGCGCATCGCGCTCGGCGCGCCGCGCCGCGCCATCGTCAGGCTGGTGGTGCGGCAGGGGCTCGTGGTGGCCGGGCTGGGGCTGCTCGCCGGCCTCGGGCTCGCCGCGGGCGCCGCGCAGCTGCTGCGCAGCACGTTCCACGGCATCGGGCCGCTCGACCCGGTGGCCTACCTCGGCGTCGGCGCGCTGCTCGTCGTGGCCGCCGGGCTGGCCACGCTGGCGCCGGCGCGGCGCGCCACGCGGGTGCATCCGGCGGTGACCCTGCGGACGGACTGACGCCGCGTATCTTGCAGCGTCCCCTTCGCCCGCCCGCATGCCCTCATCCGACGCTCCCTCCGGCCGCCCACCGCGTCGCCGCCGCCGACCCCGACCATCCGCCAGCGCGACGCCAGCGCCGCCGGCCATGGACACCACGGCGCCGAGACCCGACGCCGATCCATCGACGGTCGAGCGGCGCGGTCACTGGCGCCTGGCCGGCGCGGCCGAGCCCCTGGCGATCTTCGCGCGCCTCCGCTCGCTGCTGCCGACGGCCTCGCACATCGTGACGGCTGGCGACCGCCGCACCTGGGCCGGCGCCGCCGCCGTGCTCGACGAGACGCGGGGCGACACGCCGCGTCCGGCGCTCGCGCAGGGCGAGCAGCTGCTGCACTTCTCGGCACGGGCACTGGAGCTCCTCGCGCTCGCCGCCCGCGCGGACGCACCCACCCCGTTCTGCCGTGAGCTGCGCGTCTACGGCGGCGACGCGCTCCTCCTGCGCTGGACCGCACCGCCGGCGGGCGAGCTGCGCCTCGCCGGCAGCGTCGCCACGAGCAGCGTCTGGGTCCTCGCCGCGACGGCGCGCGCCGCGCACGGCTGGCACCCGGAGCGGCCGTGACGACGAGGCGCGACGCGCTCGCCGTCGGGCTCGTGGGCTACGGGCTGGGCGGCGCGGCCTTCCACGCGCCGCTCGTCGCCGCCACGCCGGGGCTGCGGCTGGCGGCCGTCGTCACACGCAACGCGGAGCGCGCCGCGGCGGCCGAGCGCGATCATCCAGGCGCGCGGGTCATACCCGATACCGATGCCCTCTGGGCGATGGCACCCGAGCTGGACCTGGTGGTGGTGTCGACGCCGAATGTCACGCACGTGCCGCTCGCCCGCGCCGCGCTGGCCGCGGGACTGCCGGCGGTGGTGGACAAGCCGCTCGCCGCCACGGCGGAGGAGGCGCGGGCGCTGATCGCGGAGGCGGAGCGGCGCGGGCTGATGCTCACCGTCTACCAGAATCGCCGCTGGGATGGCGATTTCCTCACCGTGCGCCGCCTCCTCGCCGACGGCGCGCTGGGCGTGCCGTGCCGCTTCGAGTCGCGCTTCGACCGCTGGCGTCCCACGCCGCGCGGCGGCTGGCGCGAGAGCGACGACCCGGCGCAGGCCGGCGGACTGCTCTACGACCTCGGCAGCCATCTCGTGGACCAGGCGCTGCAGCTCTTCGGGCCGGCGACGCACGTCTACGCGGAGCTGGACGTTCGCCGCCCCGGCGTGCGCGCCGACGACGACAGCTTCGTGGCGCTCACGCACGCGAACGGCGTGCGCTCGCACCTCTGGATGAGCGCCGTGTCGGCGCGGCCGGCGCCGCGCTTCCGCGTGCTGGGGGACCGCGCGGCGTACGTGAAGCGAGGCACCGACCCGCAGGAGGCGGCGCTGCGCGCCGGCGAGCGGCCGGGCGGCGCGGGCTGGGGCGAGGAGCCGCCCGCCGCGTGGGGGCTGCTCGGCGTGGGCGACGAGGCGCGCCCGGTGCGTACGGAGCCGGGCGCGTACCAGCGATTCTACGAGGGTGTGGTGCGCGCGCTGCGCGACGGCGCGCCGCCGCCGGTGGACCCGCGCGACGCCGTGGCGGCGCTCGAAGTGATCGCCGCGGCACAGCGCTCGGCGCGCGAGTGGCGCGTGATCGCGCTACAGCAGGGTTGACGAGAGCCTCACGCGGAGGGACGCGGCCTGGGGCAGGCGCGGGCAGGCGCGGGCAGGCACACGAGGAGGCACGAGGAGGCGCGCCGGCACGATCGTTCAGCGCGGGCGGAGCGAGGCTCCCATGCTGCCCGGCGCCCGGCGCGCCGCCCGCGGCGGGCCAGCGCACTCGCGTCCCCCGCCGGAGTCCCGCCGCCGGCCGACACACCCCATCAGCTCCCTGTCATCCCGCAGGAGCGAGCGAAGCGAGCGAGTGTCGGGATCTGCTCTCACGGGCTGGTGGCCGGCCCCGCGGCAGGGACACAAGATCCCGACACTCGCGGCGGCTACGCCGCCGCTCCTGCGGGATGACAGGGATGGGGCACGCCGCCCTGCGCTGCCGCTCCTGCGGGATGACAAGGACGGAGCACGTCGCCCCGCGTCGCCGCTCGTGTCGGCTGCCAGCCGGAGCGGCCCGCGAACCTCACCACTCACCACTCACCACCCATCGGTCACCACCCAGCGCTCACCATTCAGTACCCAGCACCCAGCACCCAGCGCTCACCACCCGTCCCTCATCGCTCATCGCTCGTCGCTCGTCGCTCGTCGCTGGTCGCCCGTCGCTCACTTCCTCTTCGCCCGCCGCGTCGGCTCCGCCTTCAGCGGGTCGTCCGGCCAGTGGTGCTTCGGGTAGCGGCCGCGCAGGTCCCGGCGCACGTCGAAGTACGAGCTGCGCCAGAAGCCGGCCAGGTCGCGCGTGACCTGCACCGGGCGGTGCGCCGGCGAGAGGAGCTGTAGCGTGAGCGGCACGCGCCCGCCGCCCACGCGCGGCGTCTCCGCCAGGCCGAACAGCTCCTGCAGCCGCACCGCGGCCGACGGGGCCGCGGGATCCGAGTAGTCGATGGCGATGCGCGAGCCGGTGGGCACCGTCCAGTGCGTCGGCGCCAGCTCGTCGAGCACGGCGCGCTGCGGCCAGGTCAGTAGCGCCGCCAGCGCCTCGCCGAGCGCGACGCGGCGCACGTCGTCCCAGCGTCGCGCGCCGTGCAGCGCCGGCGCGAGCCAATGGTCGAGCGACGCCAGCAGCGCGGCGTCGCTCACGTCGGGCCACGCGGCATCGAGCGCGTGCGCGAAGCGCAGCCGGTCCCGGAGCTGCGCGCTCGCCCGGTCCCACGGCAGCACGTCGAGCCCGCGACGACGCACGACGTCGAGCAGGGTCGCGGTGACGGCCGCCGGATCCGCGTCGCGCAGCGGCGCCTCGCGCAGCAC
>DASTRO010000220.1:0-21606 GCA_035761165.1 Gemmatimonadaceae bacterium
TGCCACGAGCCAGCCGTGGAGCGGCTGCCCGTCGCCGGCGCGGATGGCGCCGTAGACCGCGCGCACCCAGCCGGTGATGCGCTGCGTGTCGGCGTCGGCCACCGAGGCGAGGGTGATCGGCGGCACGTCGGTGCAGCGGCGGAACTCGTCGCCGTCGGCCACCAGCGCGCGCGCCACGCCGCCGCCGCGCGTGTTGATCCAGCTCCACGTCAGCATCGTGTACTTCACGCCGCGCGCGCGGTCGGCCGGGGTGCCCAGGTCCTCCGCCGGGCTGCCGTAGATGGCGTAGGCGATCGCGTTCGTGCGCGCCGAGTTGAGGTACCGCATGTCGCCGGGGATGGAGTGCACCGCCACGTGCTGCGGCTCGGCGAGCGCGGCGCAGGCGGTGCCGTTCCCCGCCTGCTGTCCCTCGCCCGACCACGGCGTGGTGGGCGCGGGCGTCCAGTAGTTGCCGGTGTCGGCGCGCACGAAGCGCAGCCCCACCGTGTCCAGCTCGGCCGCCAGCACGTGGCCGAAGTGCACCGCGCTCGCCGGGTCGTTGCCGACGAAGCCCCAGCCGCCGCGGTGGAAGAGCATCGGGCGCCCCTCGGTGTCGAGGACGATCTCGCGCGCGTCCAGGCGGGCGAGCCCGGGCTCGGGGCAGGAGACGCCGTTGCCGGCCACCGGCTGCAGGATCGCCTCGCTGAGCGCGAAGCCGGACGGCCGGCCGTCGGCGTAGCGCAGCGCCACGCTCGGCGCGCGCAGCCGCACGCAGAAGTCGGCGTGGCTCTGGTTGTCGTTGTTGAAGCGCCCCTTGTAGCCGCCCACCGGGGAGAGCTGCGCGGCCTCGGGCTCGGGGGCGGGCGGCGTGGCGGCGGCGCCGCCGGCCGCGGTGTCGGCGCCCCCGCCGGCGCCGGCGGTGCAGCCGAGGGCCGCGAGGAGCGCCAGCGAGACGAGGCGGGCGCGGATCGGTGACGGATGCGGTGCGGTCATGGTGCCGGGATGATAACGCATCCCGTTCGACGACGGTCGGGGCGCCGACGGTCGAGCTGGCGTCGCCCGCCCGGCCGGCGCATACTCGTCGCCGCGCACCCCATCCACGTTCTCCCGTCCGAGGCCAGCCGCCATGCCCAGCTCGCAGACCAGCAAGTTCGTGAAGGATGCCCTCGCCTTCATGAAGACGCGCGCGCTCTGTCCCCCCAACGAGGTCGAGAACTATCGCGGCCGCCTCGCCACCACGCTCGACACGAGCAGCTTCTCCCCGACCGCCACGACGGCCAACTACAAGGTGGACTCGGTCGGCTACCGCGTGATGCCGCGCGACCGCAAGGTGGCGTACGTGGAGCTGTACGAGGACCGCGACCGCTCGGGCATCATGGCCAAGACGGACCTGGACGGGAACATCATCAGCCGCGGCGAGCAGAACATCGAGGGGATCGGGGTGATCCGCTTCCGCAGCTCCTTCGACGAGCGGCCGGGGTGGGCGCCCGTCTACTTCCAGCCGTGGGACAGCTCGGGGGCCATCGTCCGCCTGCGCATCCCGCCCAAGGGCACCACCGATCCCGATCCCGACATCTTCCTCACCGCGGCCATCAACGGCTGCAGCGTCTTCGTGCAGGGCAGCGCCGACAGCCCCACGCTCTACCACGCCGGCGGCGACACGGGCCAGTCGGACCACAACCAGGCGGCGCGCTTCTGGCGCGAGGCGCTGGCCAAGCACATCCGCGACTCCGCCTCGGCGCGCGGCCGCGGCTCGCTGGCCGCCGAGGTCAACAAGACGGAGTACGTGAAGACGCCGGGCACGGTGGGCAACGCCACCACGCCGCGCGCGCAGGAGTACGAGCGCTGGCTCAAGGCCAAGCTGGACAAGGCGGGCCGCTTCACCGTCACGATGGTCAACCCGTGGGGCTGCGTGATGGGGATCCGCACGGGCACCACGTGGAGCTTCTACCTGCAGGAGAACGCGACGGTCATCTGCAACATCGTGACGAAGACGGGCGTCGAGCAGCGCTGCTACGCCCGGCCGATGGCCCTCCGGCAGATCTTCCCGGGCGGCGCCTCGCTCGCGAACATGCAGATGAAGGTGCCGGTGAAGATCAGCTGACCCGATGGGCCGATAGCCCGATAGGCCGATAGGCCGATCCGACAGGGCCGCCCTGGCGCACGGCGCGCCGCGAGGATATTTGGAAGACCCCCGAGCGGAGCTCCGCCCCTGTCCACCGCGGCGAGCAGCGACGCGCACCCCGAGGCGCGCCCCGGCCCATCCCCGTCCACCGACCGCGACGCGGCTCCCGAGCTGCGCCGCTCGATCGGGCTGCTGCGCGCCACGGCGATGGTGGTCGGCATCATCGTCGGCGCGTCGATCTTCGTGCAGCCGTCGGCCATCGCGGCGCAGATCGCCACGCCGCGCGGCATCCTGCTCGTCTGGGCCGCCGCCGGGCTGCTGACGCTCGTCGGCTCGCTGGTGGTGGCGGAGCTGGCCTCGGCCTGGCCGCGCTCCGGCGGCGTGTACGTCTTCCTGCGCGACGCCTACTCGCCGGCCGTCGGCTTCCTCTGGGGCTGGGCGATGTTCTGGAGCATGCACTCCGGCATCGTCGCCGCCATCGCAGTGGTGTTCGCTCGCTACGTGGGCACCTGGATCCCGAAGGGCGAGGCCGGCACGCGCGCCACGGCGGTGGCCGGCATCGTCGTGCTCACCGCCGTCAACTACGTGGGCGTGCGGCAGGGGAGCGCGGTGCAGGCGGCGCTCACGCTGCTCAAGGTGCTGGCAGTGGCGCTCATCGTCATCGTCGGCTTCATGGCCCCCGTGGCGCCGGGCGCCGGGATGACGGGCGCGCCCGATGCGGCCGGCCTCTCCACGCCGGCGTTCGTCGCCGCCCTGGTGGCCGGGCTGTTCGCCTACGGCGGCTGGCACATGGTGTCGTACGCGGCCGAGGAGACGGTGGACCCGGTGCGCACCATCCCGCGCGCGCTGCTGCTCGGCACGATCACGGTGACCGTGCTCTACGTGGGCGTGAACGCCGCCTACCTGCGCGTGCTGCCGCTGGCCGAGGTGCGCACCTCCACGCGCGTCGTGGCCGACTTCGCCGACGTCGTGATCGGCAGCGGCGGCGCGCGGCTGATGGCGGCGCTCGTCGTGCTCTCCGCGCTGGGCGCGATGAACGGCGTCATCCTGGCCGGCCCGCGCGTCTACCTGGCGATGGCGCGCGACGGGCTGCTCTTCCGCTGGCTGGGCGCGGTGCACCCCGGCTACCGCACGCCGCACCGGGCGCTGGTGGCGCAGGCGGTGTGGGCGTCGGTGCTGGCCGTCACGGGGAGCTACCGCGCGCTCTTCACGCGCGTCGTCTACACCGAGTGGATCTTCTTCGCGCTGATGGCCGCGTCGCTCTTCTGGCTGCGCCGCCGGCCCGGCTACGCGCCGGCCTACCGCACCTGGGGCTTCCCGGTGACGCCGGCGCTCTTCGTGGCCGCGAGCGCCGTCATCGTCGGCACCCAGCTCGCCGCCGAGCCGGTGGACAGCGCCGTCGGGCTGCTCCTCGTCCTCGCCGGCCTGCCGGTCTACCTGATCTGGCTCCGCGGCCGCGCGCCGCGGGCATCCACCTCCCTCGCTGCACCCTCACCCGCCTCCCCACCCGCACCCGGAGACCCCGCATGAGAGTCGTCGACGTCCACAATCACTTCTATCCCCCGGCGTATCTGGACGCGCTGCGCGCCGGCGACAGCGCGGTGACGCTGAAGGTGGACCGCGACGGCAACCCCGAGCTGCACTACCCGGGCGACTACAACGTGGCGGTGCTCGGCCACCGCGACATCGCGCACCGCCAGGAGGTGCTGGAGCAGGCGGGGGTGGACACCCAGGTGCTGAGCCTCACCACGCCGGGGACGCACGTGGAGACGCCGGAGCGCGCCGTGCGCCACGCGCGGCTGGTGAACGACGCCTTCGCCGAGATCGTGGCCACGCGCGGCCCGCGCTTCGCCGCCTACGCCACGCTGCCGCTGTGCGACCCGGCGGCCAGCGTGGCGGAGCTGCGGCGGGCGGTGGAGGAGCTGGGCTTCCGCGGCGCCATGCTGTTCAGCAACGTGAACGGCGTGCCGCTGGCCGACCGGCGCTTCTGGCCCCTCTACGAGGCGGCCGACGCGTTGGGCATCGTGCTGCACATCCACCCCACCAACCCGGCCAGCGTGGAGGGGATGCGCGAGTACTGGCTCATGCCGCTCGTCGGCTTCCTCTTCGACACCACGCTGGCCGCGGCGCACCTGGTGTTCAGCGGCGTGGCCGAGCGCTTCCCGCGCATCCGCTGGGTGCTGAGCCACCTCGGCGGCGCCATCCCGTACCTGGCCGAGCGGCTGGACCGCGGCTATCACGCCTTCCGCGAGTGCCGCACGCACGTCACGCGGCCGCCCAGCACGTACCTCAAGCAGTGGTACTACGACACGGTGAACTTCGACCGCGACGCGCTGATGCTGGCGGTGCGGTTCGCCGGGGCGGACCACGTGCTGGCGGGGAGCGACTACCCGCACATGATCGGCAGCATCCCGTCGATGCAGCGCGCCATCGGGGAGCTGGAGCTGTCGGACGAGGAGCGGGCGGGGATCCTGGGCGGGAACGCGGCGCGGCTGCTCGGGCTGGGGTGAGTGGGGGGACGGACTCGGTCCCGGTGTGGGGCGGGGCTCGTGGTGGCAGGGCCGGCCCCTCGGCGGCGAGGACCGGGCGGCTGGCGTCTGGGGGCTGGGGGCGTGCAGCGGAAAGCGCCAGACGGCGATGAATTGATGCTGGTCGCGCCGGACCTCGGCGCGATCGTGTCTTTCGGGGGGGGCCCGCGGCCGAGCCCGTCGCTGGACAGAGCATCCGCGCCGGCCCATACTCGCCCGTCGGCCCCACGTCACCCCCAGCCGAGGTAGCCCCGTGTTCGACTCCGAGTACTTCCGCACGACGCTGCAGGCCGACGTCGACGCGACCGCCGGGCCGGCAGTGGTGGAGCTCTACCTGAGCACCGGGCACATGCTGCGCCTGCGCTCGGTGCTCGCGGTGCACACCGAGTACGTGACGCTCGAGGCGTACCAGGACGAGCGGGTGGAGGGGCTGCGGCCGCCGCGCTGGAAGGCGGAGGCGCTGCCGGGCCAGTCGCTGCCGCCGACGCTGCGCGCCGTGGTGGCGTACGGCGGCATCGTCGCGCTGACGATCACGCCGGAGCCGGACGCGGCGTCCCGCGCCGGCTTCGTGCGCTGAGCGGCCCACCGCCGACCACGGTTGACGGCCCGGGTCCCGTGACATAGAGTGGCTATGCCACTGACATAGAATTCCTATGTCATGTCCGAGCGCCGCGACCGCGCACCTGCCGGCTCACCGGCGCCGCCGCCCCGATCCCCGTCCCGCCTGCGACGCCCATGTCTCTCCCCGAGCTGCTCCGCCGCGTGCGCTTCCTGCTGCGGCGCGAGCGCATGACGGCCGATCTCGCGGACGAGATGCGGCTGCACCTGGAGCTCCGCGCCGCGCAGCATCGCGCCGCCGGCATGGCCGCCGAGGAGGCGGAGCGGGCTGCGCGGCGCGGCTTCGGCAACCGCGCAGCGCTCCAGGACGCCGCCCGCGACGCGTGGGGGCTCGCCTGGGCCGACGCCATCCGCCACGACCTCCGCGGCGCCGCGCGCAACCTCGTCCGCTCGCCGGGGCTCGCGCTCGCCGCCGTCGTCACGCTGGCGCTCGGGATCGGCGTCAACACGGCGATGTTCTCCCTGCTCGACCGGCTCTTCCTGCGGCCCCCGGCCGGCGTCGTGCGACCGGAGACCGTGTACCGGCTGTACCTCGACGAGCCGCTGCCGACGGGCGAGCGCTACACCAGCGCGGAGGTCGACTACCCGGAGCTCGTGGACCTGCAGGCGGGGACGCGCGACGTCGCCGCGCTCACCGCCTACGCCACCGACAGCCTCCGCTTCGGCGACGCGCCGGACGCGCCCGTGGTGCCGGTGGCCGTCGTGGGTCCGGGCTATTTCGAGCTGCTCGGCGCGCCGCCGGCGCGCGGGCGCGCCTTCACCGCGGCCGAGTCGCGCATCGACGTGCCGGTGCCGATCGCCGTCGTGAGCGACGCCTTCTGGCGCCACCGGCTGGGCGGTGGCGACGTGCTGGGGCGCACGATCGAGCTCGGCGGGCGGCGCTTCACCGTCGTCGGCATCGCGCCGCCGGGCTTCACCGGCACGGAGCTGAGCCGCGTGGACGTCTGGCTGCCGCTCGGCAACCTGCGGATGCCCGTCTTCGGCGAGCGCCCGTGGTATCGGCTCCGCAGCGACCGGCTGCTGCGCGTGCTCGCCCGCCCGCGCGACGGCGTCACGCCCGAGGCGCTGGCCGTACACGCGACGGCGGCCTACCGGCGCGGGCCGGAGATCGGTGGGGCCACCCCGGACCCGGAGGCGGTGATCACGACGGGTCCGCTCGCCGGCGCCGCCGGGCCGGGCGGGCCGGAACGCGAGGTGGCGCTCTCCGAACGCCTGGCCGGCGTCTCGCTGATCGTCCTGCTCGTCGCCTGCGCGAACGTCGCCAACCTGCTCCTCGTCCACGCGGTGCGCCGCCGCCGCGAGATCGCGGTGCGCCTCGCGCTGGGCGTCTCGCGGCGCCGCCTGGCCGCGCTGCTGCTCGCCGAGAGCGCGCTGCTCGCGTTGGCCGGTGGGACGGCGGCGCTGGCGGTGGGCTACTGGTGCGCCACCGCGCTGCGCGCCCTGCTCCTGCCCGGCGTGCGGTGGGCCGAGGGCCCGCTCGACTGGCGCGTGGCGGCGTTCACGCTGCTCGTCGCGCTGGCCGTGGCGACGCTCACCGGCCTCGCGCCGCTGGTCCAGGCGCGCAGCCTCCGGCTCCGCGACGCGCTCAAGCCGGGGGAGCACGGCGCCACCGCGCGCCGCTCGCGGCTGCAGCAGTCGCTCGTCGTCGCCCAGGCGGCGCTCGTCGTGCTGCTGCTCGCCGGCGCCGGGCTGTTCGTCGACAGCCTGCGGCGCATCACCGCGGTGGACCTGGGCTACGACGCCGAGCGGCTGGTGTTCGGCTCGGTGGTCTTCCGCGACGCCAGCGGGCGCGAGGAGACGACGGGGCACGGCGCCGAGCTGGCGGCGGGGCTGCGCGAGACCGCGCGCCGCCTGGAGGCGGCGCCCGAGGTGGAGGGCGTGGCGCTCGCCACGCATGCACCGATGAGCGGGTATTCATCGGTCAGCATGGAGCTTCCCGGCCGCGACTCGGTGCCGAGGGTGGGCGGCAGGGAGCCCGCGGTGCTCACCGTCTCGCCGGGCTACTTCGGCGTGACCGGCGTGCAGCTGCGGCGCGGCCGGCTCTTCGACGCCGGCGACGCGCGCGGCGACTCGCGCGCCCTCGTCGTCAACGAGACGACCGCCCGGACGTTCTGGCCCGGCGAGGACCCGCTGGGCCAGTGCATCCACCTGCCGCGCTCCGACGCGTCCTGCCGCACGGTGGTGGGCGTCGTGGCCGACGCGCACCGGGGAACCGTGATCGAAGGGCCGGTGACGCAGATCTACCGGCCGCTCCGCGAGGCGACGCTCGAGCGGCGATCGCTCCTCACCATCGTCGTGCGGGCCCGCGCCGGCCAGGACGCGGCCGTCGCCGGGCTGCTCCGCCGCGCACTGCACGAGACGATGCCGCCGTCGGCCGACGTGCACGTCCGCACGATGGCGGAGCGGCTGGCGCCGGAGTTCCGCGTCTGGCGGCTCGGGGCCACGCTCTTCTCGGCCTTTGGCCTGCTCGCGCTGCTCGTGGCCGCGGTGGGGATCTACGGCGTCGTCGCGTACGAGACGCAGCGGCGCACGCACGAGCTGGGGGTGCGCGCCGCGCTGGGCGCCCGCGCCGGCGACCTGCTGCGGCTGGTGACGGGGCAGGGGGTGCGCACGGTGGGCGTGGGCGTCGTGCTCGGCGTCCTCCTCACGCTCGCCGGCGGGCGGCTGATCGCCTCGCTGCTCTACGAGACCTCGCCGCGCGACCCGCGCATCCTGCTCGGCGTGGCGGCGGTGCTGCTCCTCGTGGCCGCGACGGCGGCGGCCATCCCGGCGTGGCGCGCCACGCGCGCGAGCCCGCTGGAGGCGCTGCGCACGGAGTGAGGGGGGCGGTCCGGGTGCGGGAAGTGGGGGAGATGGAAGCGGCAAGGTGTAAGGAGCAGGGCGCGAGACGTAAGGCGAAAGAAGCGCGAGCAGCGCCCTGCTGCTTGCTGCTTCCTACTCGCGCCTCGCTGACTCCTACCTGCGCCTTGCTACTTACGCCTTGCGCCTTGCGCCTTGCGTCTTGCCCCTATCCTCCCACCGCCAGCAGCGCGAACGTCGCCAGCCAGTGCTCGCCGGCGTAGTCGCCGGCCACGTGCGGCAGGCTGGCTTCCAGGTGCGCGGCGGCCGTCGCCCGCGCCATCGCCCGGCGCGCGTCGTCCGCCGGCCAGGCGCTGGCCAGCCCGCGCCAGCACCAGGCGCGACTCAGGTTCAGGCCGTCCAGGTGCGCGATCTTGGGGTCGCTGCGGTCGCTCACCACCGCCGGCCTGAAGAGCGTCGCCGGCTCCCCGGCCGCCAGCCGCGGCAGGAAGCGCTCCATCCACGGCCGCCACGCCGCCGCGCCCAGCACCCGGCGCATGCACTCGGCCTCCATCAGTGCCGACGAGAGGAAGTCGTCGCCGCCGGGCTCCCACGCCTGGCAGTCGGCGTCGGCGCCGTACCAGGCCGTGGCCTGCTCGCGGAGCGCCGCCGCCAGCGCGTCGTCCCCCGCCTGCTCGGCATACTCCAGCGCGAGCGACACGGCGAAGGCGGTGTTGAAGTGCGTGCCCACGCGGATGGGGTAGGTGGCACGCGGCAGGAAGGCGCGGAAGCGCTCGGCGAACGCCTCCGCCAGCGGCGCCAGCGTCGCCGCCCAGCGGCGGCCCGCGTCGTCCTCGTGGCGCGCCAGCTCGGCCGCCAGCATCAGCAGCCATGCCCACCCGTATGGCCGCTCGAAGGTGCCGCGCGACGGCTGCCGCAGGTACGCCACCTCGCCCGCCACGCTGGCCACCGTGATCTGCGCGTCGAAGAGCGCCTCGATCTCGCCGCGAGTGCCGGCCGGCAGCGTCGCGGCGCGCCGCCGCAGCGTGGCCAGCAGCCAGTAGGCGTGCACGTTGGAGTGCCAGTCGAAGCTGCCGAAGAAGAGCGGGTGCAGCGCGCGCGGCGAGCGCACGTCCTCCGGCCCGTTCAGCACGTGATCCAGCTTGTTCGGGTACTCCAGCGTCGCGTGGCCGAGCGCCAGCCGCGCGAAGCGCTCGGCCAGCGCGCCGTCGAGCGCGGTGTCCACGGGTGGCGCGCCGTCGCCGCTCATCGGTAGACGAAGAGGTACATGATGGCCGTGTTGGTCACGAGCAGCAGCAGGCCGGTGGGGATCTGCACCTTGATGACGTCGTTCTCGTTCGGCAGCTCGAGGAGCGCCGCGGGAACGATGTTGAAGTTGGCGGCCATCGGCGTCATCAGCGTGCCGCAGAAGCCGGAGAGCATCCCCACCGCGGCCATGATGACGACGTCGCCGCCGAAGCGGTGCACGATGAGCGGTAGCCCGATGCCGGCCGTCATCACCGGGAAGGCGGCGAAGGCGTTCCCCATGATCATCGTGAAGATCGCCATCCCGACCGTGAACGCGGCCACCGCGGCAAAGGGCGTGTCGAGCGGGATCCAGCGCTCCACCACCGTCGTCACCGCCTGCCCCACGCCGGCCAGCGCGAAGACGGCGCCGAGGGCGGCGAGGAGCTGCGGCAGCACGGCCGCCCACCCCACCGCGTCGAGCAGCCGGCGCGCCTCGGTGACGGGCGCGGCGCGCCCCGGCCGCAGCATCGCCATCGCGACGACGAGGGCGCAGACGATGGCGAGGGCGAGCGAGACGAGCGTCACCTCCCTGGCCTCCACCAGCGGCCGGCCGCCCACCCTGATGTGCCCCAGCGTGAGCGTGCCGAGGAGGGTGACGGCGGGGATGGTGAGCGCCGGGATGAAGAGCCAGTTCCCCCACCGCGCGGCGCTCGCCTCGCGCTCGGCCGGCGTGGCGGCCTCCGGTGGCGCGGGGGCCAGCTTCCGCACGCTCGGCACGAGCGCCATGACGATGACGAGCGTGCCGGTGACCACGGGCGGCAGCCGCGAGCCGGCGAGGAAGGTGACGGCGTAGCAGCCCCAGAAGAGCGCGTTGCTGTACCGCCGCGGGCGCGTGCGGTCGAGCAGGTCGACGACGGCCACGCCGGCCGTCATGAGCCCCATGAGGACGTAGACGACCTCGAGCGAGATCATGCGCGCTCCGCCTCCGCGGTCACCAGCGCGCCGTCGCCCTCGGCCGGCGCCGCGGCCCGCTCGCGGGCGATGGTGGCGCGCAGCGAGCGGTCGAGGAGGAAGAGGCGCGCGCCGTGGATGACGAAGGCGGCGACGGCGGTGGGAATGGCCCACAGCGCGAGGCTGGTGGGCGTGACGAGGATGCCGTTCTGCTCCAGGAAGCCGCGGATGAGCAGGATGGAGCCGATGGCGATGAAGATGTCCTCGCCGAAGAAGACGCCGACGTTGTCGACCGCGGCGGCGTGGGCGCGGATGCGGAAGCGCGTGCGCATCGACGGCTCCCCCCACCGGCTCTCCGCCGCCGCTTCCGCCATGGGCGCCACCAGCGGGCGCACCATCTGTGCGTGCCCGCCGAGCGAGGTGAGGCCGAGCGCCGCGGTGATCTGCCGCAGCGCCATGTAGACGAGGAGCAGCCGCCCGGTGGTGGCCACGCGGATGCCCGAGATCACGGTGCGCGCCCGCTCCTTGAGCCCGGCGCGCTCGAGCAGCCCGATGACGGGGAGGGCGAGCCACACGATGGCCACGGAGCGGCTGTCGACGAACGCCGTGCCGAGCGCGCCGACGACGTCGCCGAGCGAGTGCCCCGCCGCCACTCCCGTCACCAGCGCCGCGACGACGACGACGAGCAGCGGGTTGAGCCGCAGGGCGAAGCCGGCGACGACGACGGCGATGCCGATGAGCGGGAGCAGGTCCATGGGCGGGATGAAGCTAGGCGCGGGGGCGTGAGACGCAAGACACGAGACGCAAGACACGAGACACGAGAGGGGTCCGCCTCGTGTCTCGTGTCCTGCGTCTCGTGTTCTGCAGTTCCCCTTACGCCCCGAACCAGTACGTCACCTTCACCAGGAACACGTTCCGCGGCACGGTGCGGAAGATGGCGCCGACGTCGCGGCCGGCGTCGAAGTCGCCGATCGCCTCGCTGTCGTTGCGCTGCTGCTGCCAGACGAGGAAGAGCGCCGAGCCGGGGCGGTACTGCCAGCGCAGCACCGCGTTGCCGCGCAGCGAGCGGGAGTTGAAGGTGGGGTTGCCGAAGGTGAACGACGGCGCGGCGCCGGCGCCGTCCGGGTCCACCGTGTAGCGGCGCGCCTCGGCATCGTAGGCGATCGTGCCGCGGTCCGTCCCGTAGACCGCGAAGTCGTACGTGCGCGGGGCGGCGAACTCCTTGAAGCGCTCGTAGCGCACCGCCGAGACGAAGGGCTGCACGTACGTCTGCAGGCTGAGCGTGGGGGTCAGCGTCCACTCGATGCGCGTGTCGAGCGAGAGCGTCGTCTGGTGCAGGTCGCCGAAGACGTAGCGCGCGCCGTAGGTCGCCGTCGCCAGCGGGTCGGTGACGGTGCGCAGGTACTGCGACGTGCTGTTCTGCGTGCTGAGCGTGGGCCCGAGGCTGACGTTGAGCGAGCTGGAGGGGCGCGCCTGCACGTCGAGGCTGAGCGAGGTGGAGCTGGCCCCCGACTCGTCGTGGCTGTACGAGAGGAAGGCCGACCCGTAGACCACCTTGCGCGAGTCCGTGCCGACGTTGACGCTGCCGCGCCAGCTGGCGGGGAGCTCGGCCAGCGGGCCGCCGCGCGTGAGCCGGTCGCTCGAGTAGCGTGGATTGACGCCGGCGCTGGCGCCGAAGCTCCAGAAGTTGTTCAGCGTGACGTTGGCGTTGGCGGAGACGCCCTGGTAGATGGAGGTGCCGCCGAAGTTCCAGGCGCTGGTGCCGTAGACGAAGTAGTTGCGCTGCCGCACGTGCCGGCCGGCCTGGTAGTTCTGGTAGCCGAAGAGGCCGGAGAGCGCGCGGTAGTCCACGCGGCCGTGGAAGCCGACGTCGTTGATCTCGAAGCCGGGGCTGGACTCGACGGCGTCGAGCGAGCCCCACCAGGTGCCGTTCTTCTCCAGCGCCAGCTCCACCATGTGACCGGTGAGCGAGGTGCGCGCCGGGTCGAGGTCGAGGTAGTCGGCGTCGGGACGCTGGTAGTAGTGCGCGCTGTTGCGCTGCAGGCCCTCGATCACCGCCTCGCTCGCGTCCACGCGGCTGGCCGCGGCGTAGCCGCTGACGAACCACTCGCGGTCGTGCCAGGCGTGCTCGAAGTCCACGCCGCCGAAGCCGGCGCGACGGCTGAGCAGTGGGTCGAAGACGTCGTCCCCCATGTCGCGCACGGTGCCGGCCACCATCGCGCCGAGTACCGTCTGGCCGTTGCGCAGGTCGCGGCGCAGGCGGCCGGCGAGGTAGTCGGCCAGCGGCTCCACCGGCGTCTCGTCGCGCACGCCGTCGGCGGTGAGGATGTCCGCCGTCTCCTCGGCGGTGACGGCGTTCAGCAGCCCCACCGTCCACGGGCCGTGCTTGCCGGTGATCTTGGCGGCGCCGAGGATGCGCGTCTGGTCGGGCGCGTCGTAGTAGGCGATGTCCGGGTCGAAGCCGAGCGCGCCGGCGCGGGTGGGCGCGCGGCCGATGCGGCGCGAGTAGAGGAAGGTGGCGCCGCCGTAGCGGGCGTTGGCGCGCACGCTGCCGAAGTCGAAGACGTCGGAGCCCTCGAGGAAGAAGGGGCGCTTCTCGGGGAAGAAGGTCTCGAACGCGCTGAGGTTCACCACCGCCGGGTCCACCTCCACCTGCCCGAAGTCCGGGTTGATGGTGCCGGTGAGGGTGAGGCCGCCGGGGAGCCCGTAGCGCACGTCGCCGCCGATGGAGGGCTGCAGGTCGGTGTCGTGGTAGAAGGGGTCCGCCGAGCTCCCCGGCTCGCGCGTGGCCTTGGCGCTCACGTAGGGCAGCACCTCCAGCCGCCGCGGCGACGGGAGGTCGCCGAGCCCGGTGAGGAGGCCGAAGCTGGAGACGAAGCCGGGCGACTGCGGCGTCCACGGCGAGAAGGAGTCGCGCTCGTTGCGCCGCGCCACGTCGCGCATCACCTGGAAGCCCCACACGCGCCCGCCCGCCGGCGCGTCGGAGCCGTAGCGCAGCTGGCTGAGCGGGATGCGGTACTCCGCCACCCAGCCGAGCGAGTCGACGCGCGTGGCCACCTCCCAGACGGCGTCCCAGTTGAGGTCCTCGTTGCCGTCGTTGGAGGTGTAGACGTCCTTCTGCACGCCGCGCGGGTTCACCGAGAAGCGGAAGGCGGTGCGCCGGTCGTGGTAGCTGTCGATGATGACGTGCAGCCAGTCGGAGTAGATGCCGCTCGCGTCGCGTCGCGCCAGCTGCGCGGCGATGGAGTCCGGGTGCGCATCGTACATCCGTGCACCCACGTAGATGGCGGCGTCGTCGTAGAGCACGCGCACGTCGATCGAGTCGGTGGGCGGCTGGCCGGGGTTGGGATAGCTCTGCGTGAAGGGCGGCGACGGCGGGGCGTTCTGCCACGCCTCCTCGTCCAGTCGCCCGTCGAGGACGATGCTCCCGCTGCGCGGTACCGCCTGCAGCGACGCGGCGGCCGCGCGCCCGCCCCCGCTCCCCGCCGCGCCGGCAGGCTCGGTGGTGGGGGGCTGGGCGGCGAGTACGGTGGCGCCGAGGGCCGTGGCGCCGAGCACGGCGGCACCGAGCGCGAGGCGGAGGGCGGCGGCGGAGGCGGCGCGCGGACGGGGTAGGGGCATGGGGGCGGGGAGGGGCGGAAAGGGCGGGAGCGCGCGGGGAGGAGGCGTGCCCGATGGCCCGCGGCGGGCGCCGTGGACGTGGTGAGGGAAGGCGGTGGAACGACGAATGGACCGGTACGCCGCGCGCGGCACCCCGGCAACCAGCGATCTGTACGGAGCGCGCATGGATGCCGTACGGCATCCGTGGTCGCGCGCGGCGTCACGACGTTGGACACCGCCGTCGCGCGAATGGCTTGCCGGACGGCAGGAGCCGCCGGGCGGTAGGATCGGCCGGGCGGCACGAAGCTGGCGGCCCGGACGCACGGCCGTCGCGCTCACCGTTCATCCAACCGCCGAGGCCCCGCCGTGCGTCACATCGCGCCGCTCGCCCTTGCCCTCACCGTCGCGCTGCTCGCACCTCCCGCCGGCGCGCAGCAACCCGGCGCGCAGCAACCCGGCGCGCAGCAATCCCGGGCGCGCACCTACGCCAACCCCATCGACCTCGACTACCGCTACAACTTCGAGCAGCTGAACCAGGGCATCTCCTACCGCTCGGGGGCGGACCCGGTGGTCGTCGTGCACGGCGGGGCGTACTACCTCTTCGAGACCATCGCCGGCGGCTACTGGCGCTCCACCGACCTGGTGCACTGGGAGTTCGTGCGCCCGAGCCGCTGGCCGTTCACCGACGTCGTCGCGCCGGCCGCCCTCTCGGTGCGCGACACGCTCTACCTCATGATGTCGTCGTACGAGCCGCGCCCCATCCTCTTCACCACCGCGCCGGCCACCGGGCGGCTGGAGTTCTACAACCGGCTCATGCCCTGGCTGCCGCGCGCCGTGGCGCCCGGCCGCGAGCAGCTCACGCCGGCCGACTCGATCCCGCCCGGGCCGTGGGATCCCGATCTCTTCCACGACCCCGACACCGACCGCTGGTTCCTGTACTGGGGCTCGTCGAACGTCTTCCCCATCTACGGGATCGAGCTCGACAAGGCGCGACGGCTGGCGTACACGGGCGAGCCGCGCGCGCTGCTGCGGCTGCACCCCGACGTACACGGGTGGGAGCGCTTCGGCCGCGACCACCGCGACAGCACGATCATGCCGTACGTGGAGGGGGCGTGGATGGTGAAGCACGGCGGGCGCTACTACCTGCAGTACGCCGCGCCGGGCACGGAGTACAACGTCTACGCGACCGGCACTTACGTCGGGAGCGACCCGCTGGGCCCGTTCACCTACGCGCCGTACAACCCGGTGGCCTACAAGCCCGGCGGCTTCGCGGTGGGCGCCGGGCACGGGAGCACCTTCCGCGACCTGCACGGCAACTGGTGGCTCACCGGCACGCCGTGGGTGGGCGTCAACTGGACCTTCGAGCGGCGCATCGCGCTCTTCCCGGCGCGCTTCGATGCCGACGGGCAGTTCTGGGCCGACACGCGCTTCGGCGACTTCCCGCACCACGTGCCCACGGACAGCGCGGGCGACCCGCGCGCCCTCTTCACCGGCTGGATGCTGCTGTCGTACCGCAAGCCGGTGGTGGCCTCGTCGGCGCGCGACTCCTTCCCGGCCGCCAACGCCACCGACGAGGACATCCGCACCTTCTGGGTGGCGGGGACGAACCGGCCGGGGGAGACGCTGACCGTCGACCTCGGCGGGCCGCGCACCGTGCGCGCCGTGCAGGTGAACTACGCGGACTACCAGTCGGGGCGCTTCGGCAACGACTCCACCGTCTACACCCGCTTCCGCCTCCTGCACTCGCCCGACGGCCGGCAGTGGAGCGTGCTGGCCGATCTCTCGCGCGAGACGCGCGACCGGCCGAACGCGTACGTGGAGCTCCCCGCGGCGGTGCGCACGCGCTACGTGCGCTACGAGCACGGCCACGTGGGGGCACGGCACCTCGCCATCGCCGACCTGCGCGTCTTCGGCACCGCCGACGGACCGCCGCCGGCGACGCCGCGCGCTGTCACCGCCCGCCGCCACGCCGACGCACGCGACGCCACCATCACCTGGACGGCCGTGCCGGGCGCGGTGGGCTACAACGTCCTCTGGGGCGTGGCGCCCGACCGGCTGTACCAGTGCTACCAGCGCTTCGCCGATCAGGGCACCACGCTGGAGCTGCGCGCGCTGACCGTGGGGCAGGACTACTACGTGGCCGTCGAGGCATTCGACGAGCGCGGCGTCTCGGCGCCGAGCGCGCCGGTGCCGGTGCGATAGCGGCCGCGGCGCGAGCGGTACGCTTCTCGCTACGCACGCGCGATCGGCACCGTGGCCGCTCTCGCCCGCGGTGCCGGAGGGGCGCTCACCACTCACCGACGCTCACGCGGCCCGCCGCTCGGATGGACGGTTGGCGCGAGCGTTCGCACGCAGGGGACAGACATGGAACAGTCTGGCGACAACGCACGCATGGACGCGTCTGGCGGCGACGGGCGTGACGAGACGCGGGGGGGCTACGAGGCGACGGGCGGCGAGGGGATGCCGGGGCCCGACACGGATCTGGACGAGGACGAGGTGCGCCGGCGTGCCTACGAGCTGTACCAGGCCCGCGGCGGTGAGCCGGGGCGCGAGTTCGACGACTGGTATGCCGCCGAGCAGGAGCTCCGCCAGCGGCGAGCGGCGGCCTCCAGGTCCGACGGGAGCGCCGGCGCCCAGCGCGAGGGTGGCCTGCGCGAGGGTGGCCTGCGCGAGGGGGCGTGGGGCGAGGGGACGGCGCGCGACGCCGCACCGCGCGAGCCGGGCGGCGAGGCTCGTGGCGGGATGGGCGAGGGCGCCGGCGGCGAGCGAGCGGCCACGCCGCGCAAGCGCTCCACGCCGAGCCGCCGCGGCGGCCGTGCGCGCGGCACGGAGTAGACGCCAGAGCAGGCTCCACGACGGCGGAGGCCGGCGCGGCGTGACTCGCCGCGCCGCGCGACCCGCTCAGCCGGCGTCGCGCAACGCGGCCTGAAGCAGCGCGGCCAGCGACTCGTCGTCCCGCGGCACGACGAGCGTCACGCCGGGGCGGCCCCGCGCCCGGTCCGCGACGACGCCCCACGGCGCGGTGGGCGCGAAGAGCACGACGTGGCAAGCGCAGTCACGCGCCGCGTCGTAGAAGGCGTCGGTGCGGGCGGCGGCGTGCGAGGCATCGACGAGGACGATGGTCGGGCGGAGCCGGCGAACCGCAGCGTCGCCAGGCTCACCGGTCATCGGGTAGACCGCCCGCGCGCCCTCCGCCTCGACGAGCACGCCCATCAGCCCCGCGCCGAGCACGTCGCGCACGAGGATGAGCGTCGTCCTCGCGGGCTCCACCTCACTCACCACGCGCCGTCGTCCGTCCTGGTGGGGTGCGGGATCCACATCCGCTGAGCCCCTCCCCGGCCGTCGTGTCGGGCGTCTGCCGGCGCCGGTCGCGCCCTTGCTCTGCGAATCGCGCCCACGGTATTGTTGCCGGGCTGCGCGCTCCGCGCGTCTCGCGCGTTCGTCGTCCGCACTCCGCAGCCGGAATGATCGGGTGGCCGAGGCGCCCCTGGTTGGACCGGTCGGTCGTGCATGGCCGGCGTCGCATTCTTCCATCGTGCGCCCAACGGTGCCCTCCTGATGATGGCCCCCGACCACTCGCACGGCCCCACCGACGGGCGCTTTCCGTCGGACGAGACCCTCGCCCTGGTGCGCGAGCGCCTGGTGGCGTTCCTGCAGGGGGGCCAGACCGCCGAGGAGGAAGAGGAAGTCTGTGAGGCGCTCGCCAGGCTCGCCCAGGAAGCCCGCGACCGGCGCCTGCACGGCGAGCACGTGCTGCTCGCCGTCAAGACGCTCTGGCAGAACATGGCGGAGGTCTCCACCATCCGGGACTCGGCCGAGCGCCAGCGTCTGCTCGATCGGCTGGTCACGCTCTGCATCGACATCTACTACCAGCGGCGCTGACCGCCGGGCGACGGGTGGGGCGGCGAGGCGCCGGAAAATCGGGGGCGGGCGCTGCAAGCGGTTCGCCAGCGCGACCGGGAAGGGGCGGATTCTGAAACACCGCGGCGTCCGGGTCGTCTGCCGTTCGATGCCGAACACGCCCGTCGCTCCGCCCCCACCCACCGCGCCGGCCGCCCCCTCCGTCGCAGCACCTGCCGGCGCCCGCCTGGCCGAGGTGCTGGCCGCGCTCTCCTACGCGCTCGATCTGGCCGACGGGCAGTCGCCCGGCGCCACGCTGCGAAGCTGCGTCGTCGGCCTGCGACTGGCCGACGAGCTCGGGCTCCCCCCGGCCACCCGCTCGGCGCTCTACTACGCGCTCCTGCTCAAGGATGCCGGCTCCTCGGGCAGCGCCGCCGGCCTGGCCGCGCTCCGCCGTGCCGACGGCCGGCTCGCGGCGCCACGCCTGTCGGCCCGGCGGCCGGGGCATTCGCTGCGTACCGCGCTCCGGCTGGCGCGCGACGCAGCCGTCGGTGGCTCGTGGCTGGCGCGCGTGCGTCGCCTGCTCCGCCTGGCTCCGGCGCCCATGGTGGCGCGCCAGGTGGCCCGGACGATCCGCGCCGAGCGCGGCGCCGAGATCGCCCGCCGGCTCGGCCTCCCGGCAGAGACGGCCGAGGCCATCCGCTGGCTGGACGAGCACTGGGGCGGGCGTGGCCACGCCGACGGGCTGCGCGGCGAGGCGATCCCGCTCCTCTCGCGCATCGCCCTCCTCGCCCGGACGGTGGAGCGGCTCCACACCGGCCACGGGGTGGACGCCGCGCTGGCCGTCGCCGGCGCGCGGCGGGGCCGCTGGTTCGACCCACGGCTGGTGGACCGCGTGCTCGCCTGGCGCGGCGACCCCGCCTGGTGGGCGCTGCTGCGCGAGCCCGAGCTGCTGGCCACCGTGGTGGCCGTCGAGCCGCACGCCGCCGCCGTCCCGCCGGCCGACGAGGAGCGCCTCGCCATCGTGGCGCACGCCTTCGCCGACATCGTGGACGCCAGGTCCCCGTACACGCTCCGCCATTCCGCCAACGTCGCCGTGCTCGCCCGTGGCGCGGCCGGGCTGCTCGGGCTGGGCGAGGCCGAGGCGCACCGCCTCTACCTGGCCGGCCTGCTGCACGACCTCGGCAAGCTCGGCGTCCCCACCCGGATCCTCGACAAGCCGGAGCGGCTCACCGAGGCGGAGCGCGCCGTCGTCGAGCGCCACCCGCTCCACACCTGGGCCGTGCTCTCGCGCGCTCGCGCGTTCGCCGACATCGCCCGCCCGGCGGCGCTGCACCACGAGCGGCTGGACGGCTCCGGCTACCCATGGGGCGTGCCGGGCGAGGAGCTGGACGTCCTCACCCGGCTCCTCGTCGTCTCCGACGTCTACGAGGCGCTCACCGCCGACC
Source organism: Gemmatimonadaceae bacterium (assembly GCA_035761165.1). Lineage (GTDB taxonomy): Bacteria > Gemmatimonadota > Gemmatimonadetes > Gemmatimonadales > Gemmatimonadaceae > CALCHX01. Next base: position 19,116 of record DASTRO010000220.1, read on the forward strand.
GGCCCTACCGCCGCGGCATGACGCCGCACGCCGCGGTGGCCCTCCTCCACCGCGATCGCGGCACGAAGCTCTGCCCGCAGGCCATCGACGCGCTGGTGGCGTTCGCCGAGGAGTCGGACGGCTGGTACGTGACGCACCCGGTGGCGATGCGGGCGGCGTGAGGAGAGACATCGGGCTCCAGGCTCCAGGCACGCGGGGGCGCTACCGTGCTTCACGGAGGTCAGGTGCCGAGCTGTGATCGGCTCTGTCGAAACGGCCTCTCCTCCCGTCATCTCGCAGGAGCCGGGCACCCGCCGACAGCGGGTGGGTCAGCTCGCGCCCGGTACTGCCATCCCGCAGGAGCGAGCGCAGCTCGCGCCCGGCACTGTCATCCCGCAGGAGCGCGCGGAGCGAGCGAGTGTCGGGATCTACTGTACGTACCTCATGGCCGGCCACGCGGCTCGTACAGTAGATCCCGACACTCGCCCCGCTGTCGCGGGGCTCCTGCGGGATGACAACTCCGGTGTGCACGACGGCGACGATTCGACAGCGCCGATGCCAGGGTCACCCGATCGCCGTGAAGCACGCTAGGGAGCACCCCGAGGGCGTTCCCTGGCGCCTGGAGCCTCGAGCCCGCCGTCCACCATTCCCAGGTCCGGCATGAACACCTCCAGCCCCATGTCCGGCTGGTTCTTGGAGTAGCCGGCCACCAGCTGCGCGTTGTAGCGGTCGACCGAGAAGTCGAACGGGTCGGCCGGGTGGAGGTCGACGATCTGCATGTCGGCGCGCACCATGTAGAGCTTGCCGAAGCGCAGCGTGCCGTGGCGGAAGTACATGTAGTTGGGCGCCGCGCTGTCCGGCGGCGTCAGTGCGGCCGCCGCCTCGGCGATCGCGGCGTTGGCGCCACCGCCGAAGATCTGCACCAGGCGCCCCGGCTCCACGCGCACCGCCACCACGCGCCCCGAGATGCTGGGCGGCGGGAGGAGCTGGTCGGGGTCGAGCAGCAGGTCGTCGTGGTCCACCCGCACGCCGCGCGCGCCGCGCAGGTCGAGCAGGTCGCTCAGCTCGATCCCCAGCGCGTCCATCAGCCCCTTGCCGGGGATGGTGCAGATGCGCATCGCCGTGGGATGGATGCGGAGCAGCCCCGCGGGCGTGACGCTCACCTGCGCCGTCATCTCGAAGGGGATGTCCACCACCTTGTGCAGGATGCCGCGCTGCACGAGCTGGCCGTGCTTCGTGCCGAAGCTGAGCGCGCGCAGCGGCGCCCCCCGGTAGCCGAAGACGTGGTCGTTCATCAGGTGGCCCAGGCTCGCCGTGTCCAGCGTCACCTCGGCCGACGCGATGCGGATGACGAAGGCGCGCTTGTCGTCGAAGATCACCGGCTGCCCGGGCGTCTTGCTGCGCATCTCGCCGTCCAGGCGGCGGATGCCGAGCACGAGCCCCGGCGCGACGTGGAAGTTCACGTTGCGGAACTGGATCCGCGTCACGCTGTCGCTCTGGGCCAGCACGGCGTCGGGCACGGGCAGCACCGGCGGCGGCGCGGCGGCGGCGGAGTCGGCCGGGGCGGCGCGCGCCGGCGGGCGTGGACAGCAGCAGCCGGCCAGGCTCGCTGCGGCGAGCAGGGCGGCGCCCAGCGGCGGCAGGAGCCCGCCTGACGGCCGGCTCGAGATCGGGTGCACGGAGACCTCCGGCGGGAGCGAGGGACGAAGCGGCCCACGTCCTTGCTACACGCAGCGGGCGCGCGACCCTCGGTGCTCGCGCCGCCGGGTGGCCGGTGAACGGATGGAGCCGCGTGCCCCGACCGCGACCACCGACCGGCCGCTCGCCGGCGTCCCGCGCGCGGCGGTCCGCCGGGGCGCTTGCGCCGCATCGCCGCCCCGTCGCAAGCTCCGCGGCATGCCGACCCGCTCCACTGCACCCACGCTCACGCGCCGCCAGCTCAACCGCGCCACGCTCGCCCGCCAACTGCTGCTCGAGCGCCACGCCCTCGCACCGCTCGACGCGGTCGAGCGCCTCGTCGCGCTCCAGGCGCAGCTGCCGCGCCCACCCTTCGTCGCGCTCTGGAGCCGGCTGCGCGGCTTCGAGCGCGACTCGCTGCTGGCGCTCATCGCGGAGCGCCGCGTGGTGCGGGCGACGATGATGCGCGCCACGCTGCACCTGGCCAGCGCGCGCGACTATGCGGGCTTCCGCGCCCCGCTACAGCCCGGGCTGGACGCCGCGCTCGGCGTCGTCGGGAAGCGCCTCGGCGGGTTGGATCTGGCGCGCGTGGCGGAGGTGGGCCGCCGCATCTTCGGCGAGCGGCCGCGCCCGTTCGCGGACCTGCGCACGCAGCTCGCCGAGCATGGCCTGGACGCCGACGAGCGGGCGGTGGCCTACGCCATCCGGCTGCGCGTGCCGCTGGTGCAGCTGCCGGGCGACACGGCGTGGGGGTGGGACGCGAAGGCGCCGTTCGCGCTGGCCGAGTCGTGGCTGGGCACCGCGCTGAGCGACGACGACTCGCCGGCCGCGCTGG
>DASTRO010000221.1:0-9093 GCA_035761165.1 Gemmatimonadaceae bacterium
CAGGACTGGCCGGCCCGAGGCCCCCGCTCGTCACTCCTCGCTCGTCGCTCCTCGCTCGTCGCTCCTCGCTCGTCGCTCATCGCTCGTCGCTCGCCCGTCGCGCCGCCTCCGCCACCTCCGCCTCCCGGTCGCGACTCAACCGGCGGAGCGCGGCGCGGGCACGCTCGCTCCCCGTCCCCGCCAGGGCGTGCACCGCGGCCACGCGGAGCGGCGTCGGCGTGCGGCGCAGCAGGCGGCGCGTCGGGGCGGCCTGCTGGATCAGCAGCGCCACCGCCTCGTCCGTGCCCACGCGGCCGAGGGCGGTCAGCTGCATCGCCCGCACGTCGGCGTCGCGCTCGTCGAGGATCGCGCGGCGCAGCGCCGCCATCGTGTAGGGCCAGTCGGTGCCGGCCAGCGCGATGGCTGCCGCGCCGCGCAGCGCGCCCTCCTCCGAGCGCAGCAGGTCGCGCAGCGCATGGCAGGCCGTCCGCGTCCCGAGCCGGCCGAGCGACGACACGGCGGCGCGGCGGACGCGCTCGTCCTCGTGCGCCAGAGCGCGCACCAGCGCGCCGTCGGCGCTCCGCAGCTCCAGCTCGCCCAGCAGCTCCGCGGCGTTGCGCACCACGTACCAGCGCGGATCGCCCAGCATGTGGATGAGCGCCCCCTCGCTGGCCGGCAGCTGCACGAGCGCGTTGAAATACGCCCGGCGGTCCGACGGCGACCCCGACTCGGCGAGGTGCTCGATGACCGCGTCCGCCCCCTCGCCGCCGGCGCGCGCCAGCACGAGCAGCAGCACCTCGCGCGCCTCCGGCTGCCGCGGGAGCAGGCTGGCCAGCAGGTGCAGGTGCAGCGGCGTCAGCAGGCGGCGCAGGGCGATGCCGATCGCCAGCCGCTTCTCCTGGCGATCCACCGCCTGCTCCTGCCGCACCAGCACCGCCAGCACGTCGCGCAGCACCGCCGGCTCGCCGTTGCGCGCCGCCAGCTCGGCGCGCACGGCCAGCGCCTCGAGCGCCCGGTTGACGTCGGCCAGCGAGGTCAGCTCGGTGAGACGCGCCGCGAGCTCCTCCGTCGACAGCACGCGCTCGAGCGCCGTCGGCGTCGGCCGCAGCAGGACGTCGTCGCGGTGCTCGGCGCTCGCGTGATTGATGAGCGCCGCGGCGCGCGCCGCCGCCGCCCGCTCCTCCGGTGACGGCGGGGTGAGCGGCAGGGGCGGGAGCGCCCCCGACACGCTGGCGTCCGCGATCGCGACGGGGGCAGCCGAGGCAGCGGACGTCAGCGCCGCCGGTGCGTCGGTCCAGGTGGGTGGCACGCACACCTCCCCGGGCCGCGTGAAGTCCGGCGCCGCATGCACCGGCTCCGCTGCCGACGTCGCGAGCGGCAGGTCCATCGGTGTCGCCCGCGCGCGCTCCATCGTGGTCGCGTTGCGCACGGTGCGCAGCTCGAGCCCGGTCAGCGGCTGGCCCGCGGCCATCGCCCGGGCCGCCAGCAGCAGGTCGGCGGCGGTCGCGTCGCGGGCCACGACCAGCCGTCGCGCCCCGCCGGCATGCAGCCGCGCCGCCAGCCCGCCCGCCGCCGCCGCGGCGCCCGTGACCGGCGTCCCGTTCGCCAGCAGCGCGTCCGGCGTGGCCAGCAGCGTCACCTCCCCCTCGGCCAGCGCGTCGCAGGCCCCGCGCAGGGCGCGCTTCTGCTCGTCCACGAGGTCGGGATGGTCGGCGAGCAGGCGGACCAGCCGGTCGAGCTGGCGTACGAAACGTTCGGAGTACGTCATGCGGTGGAGTTGGACGGCGGCGGTGGAGCGGGCCCGGGCGCAGCACCGGGGACGATCGTCACGGCTGGGTACGACGCCGGCTGGCCGGCGTCGGAGGAACGAGCACGGTGCCGCGCCGCCGGCCGTGGGGGCCGGGCGCCGCGATGTGCGGGCATCGCCATCGCCGTCCCGTCCCACTCCGCTCTGACGATCATGCCCCTCCCGACGTTCCGGATCGTGCCGGCCGTGGGGCGGCGGCGCCGCTCGCTCGCCGCGCTGGCGCCGACGCCCCATGCGACACAATACTCCGGCCCCACCGCTCCCATCCCGGCCGCCCTCCCGACCGCCCCCACCGCCATGCCGCTCCGCGTCCGCTCCCGGCGCCTCACCCTCGCGACCGCCGCCGCCGCCACGCTCCTCGCGCCACCCGCGGCGTACGCCCAGCTCCCAGCCGCGCCGAAGGGTAGCGGCACCGTCGTCCTCCGCGCCGCGCGCCTCGTGGACGGCACCGGCGCCGCCCCCGTGGCCAACGCCGTCGTCGTCGTCACCGACGACCGCATCGTCGCCGCCGGGCCGGCGTCGTCAATCTCGATCCCCGCCGGCGCGCACGTCGTGGACCTCGGCGACGCCACCCTCCTCCCCGGCTTCATCGACGCCCACACGCACATCACCGGGCGCGTGCTCGGCGACCCGAAGGGCGACGACGCGGCCGTGCGCGACTATCCGTCGTTCGCCGGCATCCTCGGCGTGCCCAACGCCCGCGCCACGCTGATGGCCGGCTTCACCACCATCCGCAACGTGGGCGCCGCGAACTTCGACGACGCCGCCCTGCGCGAGGCAATCACGGAGGGTTTCGTCCCGGGCCCGCGCATGCAGCTCGCCGCGCACGCCATCGGCATCACCGGCGGCCACTGCGACGAGAACGGCTACCGTCCGGGGCTCATGGACGGCGACCCGCGGACCGGCATCGCCAACGGGCCGGAGGAGGTGCGCGCGGCCGTGCGCTACCAGGTGAAGTACGGCGCCGACGTCATCAAGACGTGCGCCACCGGCGGCGTGCTGAGCGAGGGCGACGCGGTGGGCGCCACGCAGTATACCTATGAGGAGCTGAAGGCGATGGTGGACGAGGCGCACAAGCTGGAGCGGCGCGTGGCCGCGCACGCGCACGGCACCGAGGGGATCAAGATCGCCGTGCGCGCCGGCGTCACCTCCATCGAGCACGGCTCCTTCCTGGACGAGGAGGGCGCGCGGCTGATGGCCGAGCGCGGCACCTACCTGGTGCCGACGCTGGTGGCCGGCGAGGCGGCGGAGCGCGCCGCGAACGCGGGCGTGCTCACCGGGCTGCGCGCCGAGAAGGCGCACGCCGCCGCCACGGCGATGCGCAACGCCATCAAGCTCGCCGTCCGCTACCACGTCCCGATCGCCCTCGGCACCGACGCCGGCGTGACGCGCCACGGCGCCAACGCGCGCGAGTTCCGGCTGCTCGTCGAGTGGGGCGGCCTGACCCCGATGCAGGCCATCGTCGCCGGCACGTCGAGCGCGGCAAAGCTGCTGGGCTGGGAGCGCGACGTCGGCACGCTGGCCGCCGGCAAGTGGGCGGACGTCGTCGCCGTGGCCGGCGACCCGACGCGGGACGTGGGCGCGCTGGAGCACGTCGTCTTCGTCATGAAGAACGGCGTGATCTACCGCGACCCCGGCACGCCCGCCACCACGCTGCAGTGAGCCGGCGGGGCGGCCGGCACACCTGCCGGCCGCCCCGCGCCCCGCATGGCGCTGCACGCCTGGTCCTCGGCCCGCTACGCGATCCCCCTTCCCGAGGGGCATCGCTTCCCGATCGCCAAGTACGCGCTGCTCCGCGACGCCGTGCTCGCCGAGGGGGTCGTGCGGCTGCAGGAGCTGCACGAGCCGGCGCGGGTGGCGCGCGCCGACCTGCTGCGCGTGCACACCGCCGACTACGTCGCGCGCGTGGACGGCGGCGCGCTGACGCCGGCCGAGGTTCGCCGGCTGGGGCTCCCCTGGTCGCCGCACCTGGTGGAGCGCTCGTACCACTCCACCGGCGGCACCTGCGAGGCCGCCGAGGCGGCGCTGGCGCTGGGCGTGGCGATGAACCTGGCCGGCGGGACGCACCACGCGTTCGCCGGCCACGGTGAGGGCTTCTGCGTCTTCAACGACGTGGCGGTGGCCATCCGCCGCCTGCAGGCGCTGGGACGCATCGCCCGCGCCGCCGTCGTGGACCTGGACGTCCACCAGGGGAACGGCACGCACGCCATCTTCGCCGACGACCCGACGGTGCTGACGTTCAGCATGCACGGGGCGCGCAACTATCCCTACGCGCTCTCGCGCCGCGACGGCGCCGCGACGGCTGCGCCCGGCGCGCCTGGCGACCGCCACGCACCCGACGAGCGCGTGAACGGCGGCTACGGCGGCCGCGTGGACGCGCACGTGGACGTCGCGCTCCCCGACGGCACCAGTGACGGCGCCTACCTGGACGTGCTGCGCGCGCACCTGCCGGGCGTGCTCGCCGCGGCGCGGCCCGACCTGGTGGTCTACCTGGCCGGGGCGGACCCGCACGAGGGCGACCGGCTGGGGCGCATGCGCCTCACCCACGACGGCCTGGCGCGGCGCGACGCGTACGTCCTGGCCACCTGCCGCGAGGTGGGGCTCCCGGTGGTGGTCACCATCGCCGGCGGCTACGGGCGCGACCTCCGCGACACGGTGCGCGCGCACGTCAACACGGCGCGCGTGGCGGCGGCGTTCGCGTGACGGACCGGAACGGAATGGAATCGTCCGGGGGGCGGCGGATCGTGCTTTACAGCGCTCAGGGCTGGCGCGAGCTTCCTGCCCATGCCCCTCCCCATCCCCGCCCCCCGCGCCTCCGGCTACACGACGTCCACACGCGTGCCGCTCTACTGGGCGCGGTACGGGCCCGAGGACGCCAAGACGATCCTCGTGCTGCACGGCGGTCCCGGCGCCTCGCACGACTACCTGCTGCCGCAGATGCTGGAGCTCACCGACCGCTACCAGCTGCTCTTCTACGACCAGCGCGGCGGCGGCCGGTCGCGCACCGACGACCCGACGCCGATCACCTGGCGCATGCTCGTCAACGACCTCACGAAGGTGATCGAGGAGTTCTGGCTCGAGCCGCTCTCCATCCTCGGCTACTCGTGGGGCGGGCTGCTGGCACTGCTCTACGCGCTGGACGCCGCGTACGACCGGAAGCTCCGCCATCCGCGGCGGCTGCTCCTCCTCGACCCGGCGCCGGTGTCACGTCAGCTGCGCGAGCGCTTCGAGGCGGAGTTCGCCGAGCGGCAGCGCAGTCCCGCCATCCAGCAGCTGCGCGACGAGCTCGCCGCCTCCGGCCTCCGCGAGCGCGACCCCGACGCCTACCGCCAGCGCGCCTTCGAGCTCAGCGTCGCCGGCTACTTCGCCGACCCGCGCCGGGCCGCGAACCTCACGCCCTTCCGCGTCATCGGCAAGGTGCAGCAGTCGGTGTGGGAGAGCCTCGCCTTCTACGACCTGGTGCCCGACCTGGACACGGTGCGCTGCCCCGGCATCATCGTGCACGGCCGGCAGGACCCGATCCCGCTCGAGTCCAGCCAGCGCGCCGCCGAGCAGCTGGGCCACAAGCTCGTCGTGCTCGACGACTGCGGGCACGTGTCGTACGTCGAGCAACCCGCCGCGCTCTTCACCGCCCTTCGCGCCTTTCTCGCGACGACGGATACGCTGCTCGATCATCCATGAGCACCGTGCCGGGGTAGTCCGGCGACTGAACGGCGGCTGCGGATCAGGCGGATCGCTCCTCGACACGCCGGGGCTCTTCGCGCTCTGGGCGGGCATCAGCGCTCATGCGGGACACGGACGCTTCGGACGAGCACGGATCCGTCGGATCGCTCCGCTCCATTCCACGGCTCCTCGCGCCGGGAGCGGAACTGCTTGTGGGGTAGGGTGCGACCCAGACCACGCCTCCTCGCGCCGGGATCGGAGAAGTTGGGGGTGGGCTCCTCGGCACTCACCCCTCCGCTCGCCCGGTCCGGCGCACGGAGTCATAGGGGCCGAGGAGCCCACCCCCATTCCCGGCCCCGGCGCTGGGAGCCGTAGACGCCACGGGGAGCGATCCGCCGCATCCGGCTCCTCCGGCGCATCCGCTCTCCTCATGAGCGTAGATGCCCGCCCCCGGCAAACGGAGTCCCGACGTACCACGGAGCCGATCCGCGTGCGCCAGCGGCGCGCGGCGCAGCTCCGCGGTAGGCCGTTCCGGCCGTTCCTCGGAGGTGGCACGCCGCACACGCCTGTGTCCGCCCCACCCCGCCCACCGCCATCGGCCGTATATTTCCCCCATGGACCCGCGCACCGCCGCCCATACGCTCACCCAGATCGCGCAGTACCTGGAGCTGCACGGGGAGAGCCGCTTCAAGGCGCGCGCCTACCAGCAGGCGGCGCGCGCGGTGCAGGCGTTGGAGACCGACGACCTCGCGCCGGTGCTGCGGCGCGGCGAGCTCGAGGACGTGCCGGGACTCGGCCCCGCCTCGCTCGCCGTCATCCGCGACCTCGTGGAGCACGGGGAGTCGTCGCTGCTCGACCGGCTGCGCGAGAGCACGCCCGAGGGGCTGCTCGAGATGCTGCGCGTGCCCGGCCTGGGGCCCGCCAAGATCCACCTCATCCACGAGGAGCTGGGCGTCGACACGGTGCAGGAGCTGGAGGAGGCGGCGCGCGACGGCCGGCTGGCCGGGCTGCGCGGCTTCGGTCCCAAGACCGCCGAGAAGGTGCTGAAGGGGCTCGCCTTCCTGCGCGAGTCCGACGCCTACGTCCTCTATCCGCACGCCGCCGCCGAGGCGGCGCGGCTCCTCGCCGCCGTGCGCGCACATCCCGACGTCGCGCACGCCGAGGTGGCCGGCGCGGTGCGCCGCCGCCGCGAGGTCGTGCGCACCATCGTCGTCGTGGCGGCGTGCCGCACGGCGCCGGCGCAGGTGGCCACCAGCTTCGCGCACGCGCCCGGCGTCAAGAACGCCGTGGGCGGCGGCGGGCGACAGGTGCAGATCCGCTTCGTGGACGGCACGCTGCTCGACCTGCGCTGCGTGCCGCTGCCGGAGTTCGCCGTCGCGCTCTGGCGCGCCACCGGCAGCGAGCGCCACGTGGCCGCCGTCGTCGAGCGGCTCGCCGCGCGCGGCCTGGCGCTCGCCGGCGACCAGCTGCGCGACGCCCGCGGCGCACCGATCGCCGTGGCCGACGAGGCGGCGCTCTACCGCCGCGCCGAGCTGGCCTACGTGCCGCCGGAACTGCGCGAGGCGCGCGGCGAGGTGGAGGCGGCGGCGGCCGACGAGCTTCCGCAGCTCGTCACCAGCGCCGACATCCGCGGCGTGCTGCACGCCCACTCCGAGTTCAGCGACGGCGAGAGCACCATCGCCGAGATGGCCGAGGCGGCGCGCACACGCGGCTGGAGCTATCTCGGCGTCACCGACCACTCGCAGAGCGCCTTCTATGCCGGCGGCCTCACGCGCGACGCCGTGCTGCGCCAGCACGAGGAGATCGACCGCCTCAACGCGCGGCTCGACGGCTTCCGCGTGCTCAAGGGGATCGAGGCCGACATCCTCCCCTGCGGCCGCGTGGACTACGACGGGCAGACGCTGGACCGCTTCGACTACGTCATCGGCTCGGTGCACTCGCGCTTCGGCATGAACGAGGCGCAGATGACCGAGCGCGTCCTCAAGGCGCTCGACGATCCACACCTCACCGTGCTCGGCCACCCCACCGGTCGGCTGCTGCTGACGCGCGAGCCCTATGCCATCGACATGCAGGCCGTGATCGAGAAGGCCGCCGACTGCGGCGTGGCCGTGGAGCTCAACGCCGACCCGCACCGCCTGGACCTCGACTGGCGCCTCTGCCACGACGCCAAGCGCCGCGGCGTGACGATCGAGATCGGCCCCGATGCGCACTCGGTGCACGGGCTGGACAACGTCCACATCGGCGTCGGCGTCGCGCGCAAGGGATGGCTGGAGGCGGGCGACGTGCTGAACGCGCGCTCGGCCGACGAGGTGCTGGCGTTCGCCGCGCGGCGGCGGGAAGGGCGAGCGCCGGGCGCCGAGCGGCGCGCGACGAGCGCACCCGCGGCGGAGGGCTGAGCGATGGCCGGCAAACGTCCCAGCAGGCGCCGCAGCGCCGTCGATGCCTCCGGCGCCACGCCCGCCGTCGCTCGTCGCTCGTCGCTCATCGCTCGGCAGGCCGCCGCCGCGACGCTCTACGACGCGCTCCTCGCCACCTATCCCGACGCGCACTGCGAGCTGGACTTCGAGACGCCGTTCCAGCTCCTCGTCGCGACCATCCTCAGCGCGCAGTGCACCGACAAGCGCGTGAACATGGTGACGCCGGCGCTCTTCGCGCGCTATCCCGACGCCGCCGCGCTGGCCGCCGCGCCGCTGGAGGAGGTGGAGGAGCTGGTGCGGACGACGGGCTTCTTCCGCAGCAAGGCGAAGAATCTCGTCGCCATGGCCGCCGCGCTCGTCGCCGATCACGGCGGCGAGGTGCCGGCCGACATGGACGCCCTGGTGCGCCTGCCCGGCGTCGGGCGCAAGACGGCGAACGTCATCCTCGGCAACGCCTTCGGGCGGAACGAGGGCGTCGTCGTGGACACCCACGTGGCACGCCTCGGCGCCCGCCTCGGCCTCACCCGCGAGGAGGATCCGGTGAAGATCGAGGCCGACCTCGCCGCGCTCTTCCCGCGCGATCGGTGGACGATGCTCTCGCACCTGCTGATCTTCCACGGCCGCCGCACCTGCGAGGCACGCCGGCCGAAGTGCGAGGCGTGCACGGTGCGCGCGCTGTGCCCGAGCACGAGCGTGTGAGGGACCAGGGACCAGGAACCGGGAACCAGGAACGACCTCGGGACGCCATTGCGCGCACCCCCTGGTCCCCGGTCCGTGGTCCCTGCATCCCTGGCGCCGACGCCACCCGCGCCGAGGCCCACGACGCCGAGCGCGCGCGGCACCTGCGACAGGCCGAGCGACTCTCCTGGCTACGCGTGCTCGTCTTCCTGGCCGGCCTGGTGCTGGCGGGGCTCGGGCTCGCCGCCGCCGGGCCGGGGCTGGCCCTCTTCGCGGCGGTGCTCGTCGGCGTGGTGGCGCTCTTCACCGCGGTCGCGCGGGCGCAGCGGCGCGCGGAGCGGCGCGCCGAGTGGCACGGGGCGCTGGCCGCCGTCTGCCGCGAGGCGGTGCTGCGGCGGCAGCGCGCGTGGGAGCGCCTGCCGCTCACGCCGGCGCCGCCGCCCGACCCGGCGCACCCGTACGCCGCCGACCTCGACGTCTTCGGCCGCGCCTCGCTCCTCCAGCTGCTCGGCCCCGTGGGCGCGAGCACCGGCGCGGCGACGCTCGCCG
>DASTRO010000222.1:0-4409 GCA_035761165.1 Gemmatimonadaceae bacterium
CCCTCCCCGACGACCGCGAGGAGACGGTGCATGAGCCAGCAGCGAGCGCGGTCCGCCCGACGGCCGGCACGATGGTGGCGTCGCGCCATCCCGGCACGGCTCGGCCACGACGTGCGCCACGCCGCGCGTCGGCTCGCCCGCAGTCCGGGCTTCACCATCGTCGCCGTCTTCACCCTCGCGCTCGGCGTCGGCGCCAACTCGGCCATCTTCTCGGTCGTCCACCGGCTGCTGCTGGCGCCGCCGCCGTACCCGGCGGGCGACCGGCTGGCCGTGATCTCCACCGCCGTGCCGGGGAGCGGCATACGCGTCATGCCGACCTACGCCGAGTTGACCACATGGCGCGAGGCGGCGCGCTCCGTGGACCGCGTGGAGACGGTGATGGCGATCGACCTCGCCGTCGCCGGCGATGCGGCGGCCGAGATCGTGCCGGGGGCGCGCGTCTCGGTCGGCTTCCCGTCGCTGCTCGGCGCGCGGCCGATCCTCGGACGCACCTTCCTGCCGGAGGACGCGGCACCAGGCGCGGCGCCGGTGGCGCTCATCGGCGAGGGCTACTGGCGGAGCCGCTTCGGCGCGCGGCCCGACGTCATCGGCCGCACGCTCCTCGTGAGCGAGACGCCGTACACCATCGTCGGCGTGGTGCCGACCGCGTTCGACCGTGCGCTCCGCGGCGGCGCGCGACGCGAGCTCTGGCTGGCCTACCGCGCACCCTCGGCCGGGTCGCCAGCGAGCCAGCCCGGCATGACGGTCGTGCGTCTGCGGCCGGGCGCGACCGACGCCGAGGCCGCCCGCGAGCTGGCGGCCATCGACAGCGCGATGGTCGGGCGCGTCGTCCGCCGGCCGATCGTCGAGCGCCCGCAGGAGCTGCTGGTGCACGGCGCGCGACCGACGCTCCTCGCCCTCGCCGGGGCGGTGACGCTCGTGCTGCTCATCGCGTGCGGCAACGTCGCCAACCTGCTGCTCGTCCGCGGGGCGGCGCGCCGCCGGGAGATCGCCGTACGGCTGGCGCTCGGGGCGAGCCGCGGGCGCATCGTCGGCCAGCTGCTCGTCGAGGGGCTGCTGCTGGCCACGATGGCGGGCGTCGCCGCCGTGCTGGTGGCCGCGCTCGCGCTGCGCGTCGTGGTGGCGGTGCGCCCGACGAATCTGGAGCTGCTCGACCAGGTGCGGCTCGACGGGACGACGCTGGCCTACGCGCTCGGCGTCGCGCTCGCCACCGGCCTGCTGTGCAGCCTGCTGCCGGCGCTGCGCGCGTCGACCCCGGCGCGGGGCGGCGAGCTCGCCGCCGGCTCGGCGACGCCGGCCGGCGTGGCGGGCGGGCGCCGCTTCCGCTCCACGCTCATCGTCGCCGAGGTCGCCGTCTCTGTCGTCGTCCTGGTGAGCGCGGGGCTGCTCGTGCGCACGATGCTGCGGCTGCGGGAGCGGGAGCCCGGCTACCAGCCGGCCGGCCTGCTCGTGGCGACCATCAGCCCGCCGCGTGCACGCTACGAATCGGAGGCGGCGCGCGCGGCGCTCTACCGGGACGTGCTCGCCGCGGCGCGGCGGCTGCCGGGCGTCGCCGGCGCGACGCTCGTCTACGAGGCGCCGCCCAGCTTCGCGCCGGAGTTCGGCAGCCTCGAGGTGGCCGGACGCACGGCACCCGTCGACCCCGACGCGGTCGTCCCCACGAACTTCCTGCGCCCCGGCGCGCTCCGCGTCTTGGGCAGCCGGCTGATCGCCGGCCGCGACTTCCAGCCGGCGGCCGGCGACGCCGAGCTGCACGAGGTCATCCTCGGCGCCTCCACCGCCCGCCGGCTCTGGCCGGACGGCGAGGCACTCGGCCAGCGGATCCGGCGCGGCGGATGGGACGGGCCGTGGTACACGGTGGTAGGCATCGTTGCCGACGTCGCCGGATCGGTGTCGGGCGGCGACGACGGGCGCCCGCAAGTCTACTTCCCACTCGACCCGGCCGTCGGGAGCGCGACGCTCGCGCTCCGCGTGCGCGGTGAGCCGCTGGCGGTGGTGCCGTCGCTCACCCGGATGCTGCACGCGATCGACCCGCGCCTCCCGCTGCGCGACGTCGCCACCGGCGAGGCGCTGGCCCGGCAGACGGTCACGCGCCAGCGCTTCACGATGCGGCTGCTGCTCGCCTTCGCGGCCCTGGCCACGCTACTGGCGGGGATCGGCCTGTACGGCGTCATCGCCTACGCGGTGGCGCGGCGCACGCGCGAGATCGGCGTGCGCCTGGCCGTCGGCGCATCGGCCGCGCGCGTGCAGCGCCACGTGCTGCTCGAGGGCGCGCGGCTGGCGGGCACGGGGCTCGCCGTCGGGCTCGTGGCCGCAGCGGCGGCCAGCCGTGCGCTGGCAGGCCTGCTCTACGGCGTGACGCCGCACGACCCGGCGACCTTCGCCGGCGTCGCCCTCGTGCTCGGCCTCGTCGCCCTGGTGGCCAGCTGGCTCCCGGCCCGCCGCGCCGCGCGCGTGGACCCGCTCGTGGCGTTGCGGGCGGAGTAGCGACGCCTTCGGACAGCCATCGGCGACCTGCCGGCGGCATGAGCGGTCAGATCTGCTTCCACGTCCACGATGGCGGGACAGATGCCGCGTGGTACTCGTCCGGCGTCGGCGGTCCCAGGACGACTGGCGAGGATGAAGGAGCCATGACGGCCGCATGACGCTTCGATGAGGGTCGCGCGGCCCGGCCGCTGCTGCCTACCACGCTGCCCCGACCCATCGTTAGGATCGCGGGCATGATGCCCCGGCACCTCGTCACCCTCGTCCTCCTCGCCGCCTGCGCTGGCGACGGCGCACGCGACCGTGCGGACGAGCACGCGGGCGATGCCCCGCCGCCCGCGGCGGCCGGCGCCGAGTTCGAGGCCCGGCTGCTGCACGGCACCGTGGAGCGGGGCGCGTTCGTCGGCGCGTCGCACCTCCTCGTCCAGCTGGAGGACGACGGCGCGTACCTCTACCGCCGCGCGGATGGCGAGCGCGTCGCGCTCGACGTCCACGTGCCGGACAACCGCTGGCGGCCGCACGTCACCTGGTCGGCCCCGCTGTCGAGCGACCGCGTGGCCGTGTTCGACCTCTACAACCATCGACTCGTCGAGTTCGACACCGCCGGCACCGTGGTGCGCGCGACGTCGCTCGCCTCGCCATCCGCCTTTCCGGCACCGGTGGCCGCGTTCGCCGACGGCGGCCTGCTCGTGCTGCGCGACTTCCTGCCGTCACCCTACGTACAGGAGACGGGGGCGTACGCCGACACGACCGCGCTGCTGCCAGTGACCGCCGAGCTGGACGCGCGAGGGCCGGAGATCCCGGTGACGCGGGCGCAGCGGTACGGTGCGCTCGCCGACCCGCAGCCGGGCGACGAGGTGCGCACCGCGCGCACCGTCGGCGCCGTGCGGAGGGGCGTCTTCGACGGGCGGCAGCGCTACAGCTTGGAGGTGCCGCTCTCCCCGCGCATGCAGGTCGCCGGCACGCGCGACGGCGTCTACCTGGGCGCCGGCGACGCCGCCGAGATCCGCGTCCTCGCCCCCGACGGCACGGAGCGCGAGCGGTTCCGCATCCTCGAGGAGGGGCGGCCGGTCGACCCGGCCATGCGGGCGCGCGTGCGCGAGGACAGGATGCGCAACGCCATGGAGCCGCAGTTCCGCGAGCTCTACGAGCGCGTCGCGATCCCGGATCGGACGCCGCGCTATCGCCGGCTGCTCGCCGACGCGGAGGGGCGGCTGTGGGTGGAGCGGTACCCGCTGCCCGGCGACGCGGAAACGGTGTGGACCGTCTACCGGCGGGACGGCGCACGCGTCGGCAGTGTCACGCTGCCGGAGGGCGTGCAACTCCTGGACGCGACGGGCCAGCGTCTGCTGCTGGCGCGGCCCGGCGTGCTGGGCTCCACGCGGCTGCAGGTGGTGCCCTACACGTTGCACTGAACACACGCGGAAACGCCGCCGTCGGACATCGCGTGCCGGCACGCCGCGAACCCTCCCCACACCCCCTGCTCCCTGCTCCCTGACTCTCCGAATCCCGAAGCCTCCCCTCGTCGCTCGTCGCCCCCCTCACGCCGGCACCTCCGCCCCCACGTCCCGCGACAGCCGCGCCACCAGCGCCTCCAGCTCCGCGTGCCGCTCCGGCGCCCACTCGGCCACCAGGTCGGCGAGCGCGTCGCGGTGCGCCGCCACCAGCCGATCCAGCACCGCGCCGCCGGCGGGCGTCAGGAGGTGGCGCGGGGCGCCGTTGCCGGCCGCGTCCGGTGCGTTGGCGATCAACCCCTGCGCGCGCAGCTCGGCCATGCCGGCGCCCAACAGGCGAGCGTCCAGGGTGTAGCGGCGCGCCAGCTCCGCGGGATCGGTGGCCGGGTCCATGGCGATGCGGCCGAGCAGCCAGCAGGCGGCCGGCGACAGCGCCACGCCGGCGCGCGCCGCCATGCGCTCGAGCAGCCG
>DASTRO010000223.1:0-38518 GCA_035761165.1 Gemmatimonadaceae bacterium
GGCCGAACGCCGCCGACGCCCACGCCGCCTGCGCCATGGCGTCGATGGCCGACCGCGCGGTGACGTCGCCGATGCCCGGCAGGAGGAGGAGCACGCGATACCAGCTCACCTCGTCGCGCGGGTTCTCCAGCACGCGCAGGAAGGCCAGCACGTCCTTCACGTGCGCCGCCTCGAGGAACTTGAGCCCGCCCCATTTCTCGAACGGGATGCGCCGGTTGGCCAGCTCGATCTCCAGGTCCGCCGACATGTAGCCGGCGCGGAAGAGCACGGCGATCTCACGCAGCGGGATGCCCTCGTCCTCATGCAGCTCGAGCAGCCGGTCGACGACGAAGCGCGTCTGGGCGTGCTCGTCCTGGGCCGTCACCAGCCATGGCCGCTCACCCCCGTCGCGCTTCGTCCACAGCACCTTCGTGTAGCGCTCCGGCGCGCGCGAGATGAGGGTGTTGGCGACGTCCAGGATGGGCTGCGTGGAGCGGTAGTTCTGCTCCAGAGCGACGACGTGCGCGCCGGGGAAGTCGCGCGGGAACTCGATGATGTTGCGGAAGCTGGCGCCGCGGAACGAATAGATGCTCTGCGCGTCGTCACCGACGACGGTGATGTTGCGGTGCGCCTGGCACATCCCCCGGAGGATGCGCGCCTGCAGCAGGTTCGTGTCCTGGTACTCGTCCACCAGCAGGTGGTCGTACAGCCCGGCGACCTTCGGGCCGAGCCCCGGCGCTTCGAGCATCGCAGCCCAGAAGAGGAGCAGGTCGTCGTAGTCGACGAGATTGCGCGCCGCCTTGCGCTCGGTGTAGTCGGCGAAGATGCGCAGGAAGTCCGCCTCCAGCTCGGCGAAGCGGGGCAGCTCGTCGCGCAGCACCTGCGCCACCGGCAGGTCGGTGTTGACGTGCCGCGAGTAGACCCAGTGCAGCGTCTCCTTCTTCGGGAAGCGCCGCTTGGGGTCGGCGTAGCCGAGCTGGGCGCGGGAGAGGTGCATCAGATCCTCGGCGTCACCCTGGTCGAGGATCGTGAAGTCGGGGGAGATGCCGGCCGCCTGACCGAACCGCCGGAGCAGGCGGTGGGCGGTGGCGTGGAAGGTCCCTCCGTGCACACGCGCGCCGCCGGCGCCGCCGAGGCGCTCGGCGCGGGCGAGCATCTCCTGCGCGGCGCGGCGGGTGAAGGTCAGCAGCAGGATGCGCTCGGCCGGCACGCCACGGCGCAGCAGATGGGCCAGGCGGTAGACGAGGGTGCGCGTCTTCCCCGTGCCGGCGCCGGCGACGATGAGCAGCGGCCCGTCGCCGTACGTCGCGGCGGCGTGCTGCTCGGCGTTCAGCTCGGCCGCGAAGTCGATGGGCGGGGCGGCGGGCTGCTCCGCGCGAGAGCGCGGCGCGTAGAGGCGCGGGTCGTCTGCCATGGGGCCCGGAATATAGTCCGGTGCGTCAGCGGGCCGTGGCGAAGGGACCGGGGATGCAGGAGCCAGGAACCAGGGCGGCACCTGAATGGAGCGAATGCGGGGCCCCCCCGAATTCCACGCTACCCGCCGCAGCGCTCGGCCGCGGCACCCTTCTATCGCGCGGCGAATCCTGCCGACGCGGCGACCTCCGCGGCCACGCCGAGCCGCTCCGGCGGCACCGGCTCGACCCGCAGCCCGAATACCTCGCCGAACCCCGCCGCCGCCGCCCCGGCGAACGTCGCGAGGTCGGGCGCCGCCTCGCCCAGCTCGCGGCGCATCGACGTCATCGTCACGCCCGCGATGCCGCACGGCACGATGAGGTCGAAGTAGGAGAGATCCGTGTCCACGTTGAGCGCGAAGCCGTGCCAGGTCACCCAGTCGCGCGCGTGCACACCGATCGAGGCGATCTTGCGGCGGCCGCCCACGACGTCCGGCTCGTCGCCCAGCCAGACGCCTGTGTACTTCGGCTCGCGGTCGGCACGCAGGCCATAGCGCGCCAGCGCGACGATGAGCGCCTCCTCCACCTGGCGCAGGTACCAGTGCAGGTCCTGCTTGTGGCGCTTGAGATCGATGATCGGGTAGCCGACCAGCTGCCCCGGGCCATGGAACGTGACGTCGCCGCCGCGCTCCACCTCGAAGAGCTCGACGCCGCGCGCCGTCAGCAGCGCCGGCGAGGCGACGAGGTGCGACGCGCTGCGCGCCGAGCGCCCCAGCGTGACCACCGGCGGGTGCTCGACGAGGAGGAGCACGTCCTCCGGGATCTCGCCGGCGATGCGCGCCCGGGCCACGGCGCGCTGCAGCTCGAGCACCTCGGCGTAGGCGCGCCGGCCGAGGTCGATGACCCAGAGCGAGGCGGGCGACGAGCGACGAGCGTCGAGCGACGAGGGTTCGACGGGCGAGCGTTCGGTGCCGGTCGCGGCGGGCGGCGGCGGTATCGTGTCATTCGGGGGGGGGCCCCCGGGCCGCGATCCGTCGCCGTGCCCCGCTCGTCGTTCGGCGCTCGTCGCTCCTCGCTCACGCATGAATCATCCGGCCCATCGAGTCCAGCGCCGCCTCGGCGATCGCCTCGCTCAGCGTCGGGTGGGCATGGATGGCGAGGTCCACCTCCTCCACCGTGAACTCGTTCTCGCGGGCCACCGCCAGCTCGTGGATGATCTCCGTGGCGTGCGCACCGATGATGTGCGCGCCCAGGATCTCGCCGTACTTGGCATCGCGGATGATCTTGACGAAGCCCTCCGTCTCGCCGGCCGTGCGGGCGCGGCCGTTGGCCGAGAAGGGGAACTTGCCGACCTTGTAGTCGAGCTTCCGCTCCTTGCACGCCTGCTCCGTGAGGCCGATGGAGGCGACCTCGGGATGGCAGTAGGTGCAGCTCGGGATGTTGCCGTAGTTCACCGGGTGCGCGTGCTGGCCGGCGAGCAGCTCGGCCAGCACGACGCCCTCGCGCGAGCCCTTGTGGGCGAGCATCGGCGCGCCGACGACGTCGCCGATCGCGTAGATCCCCGGCGCGCTCGTCTCGAAGCGCTCGTTCACCTGGATGAAGCCGCGCTCGGTGAGCTTCACGCCGGCCTTCTCGAGCCCGAGGTTCTCGACGTTGGGCGCGCGGCCGGCGGCGACGAGCACCTTCTCCGCCTTGAGTTGCTTGCTCTCGCCGTTCGCCGTGACCGTCATCGTGACGCCGTCCTTGCCCACCTTCACGTCGCCGATGCGGGCGCTGGTGAGCACGTCGATCTTCCGCTTCTTGAAGCTCTTCGCCAGCTCGACGGAGACCTCGGCATCCTCCAGCGGGAGGATGTTGGGCAGCACCTCGACGATCGTCACCTGCGTGCCGAAGGCGTTGAAGACGTCGGCGAACTCGCAGCCCACCGCGCCGGCGCCGACGACGACCATCGACTTGGGCGCCCGCTCGAGCACGAGCACCTCGTCGGACGAGAGCACCGTGGTCTTGTTCAGCTCCAGCCCCACCTGCGGCAGCCCCTTCACGCGCGAGCCGGTGCTGAGGATGACGGCCTTCGTCGCCTCGTGCTTCTCCTCCTTGCCGTCGGCGCCCTTCACCGTCACCGACCGGCCGCCGGCGAGCGTCGCCGTCCCCTTGAGGTAGGTGATCTTGTTCTTCTTGAAGAGGAACTCGACGCCCTTGGAGTTCTGCGTGCTGACGGCACGCGAGCGCTTCATGGCGACGCCGTAGTCGAGCGTGACGTCGCCGACGGTCACGCCGAACTCCTTCGCGTGGGTCACCCGATGGGCGACGGCGGCGGACTCGAGCAGCGCCTTGGCGGGGATGCACCCCCAGAGCACGCAGGTGCCGCCGAGCGCCTCGCGCTCGACGACGGCGGTGTTGAGCCCGAGCTGAGCGCAGCGGATGGCGCCCACGTAGCCGGCGGGTCCGCCGCCGATGAAGATGACGTCGAAGGAAGCCATGGGATCCGGGTCGAACGGCGCCGGGCGCCAGCGGCGCGAGCGCGCGGGGAAGATCAGGGGCGGCCGCGCCGTGGTGCCGGCCGCCGTACCACCGCGGCGAAAGCTACCGAGGCCGCGGCGCGCGCCGCTACCCGTCGTGCCGCGCGCCGCGCGGCCGTCCCGGCGCGCGTGGCCGCGCCCGATCCACGCCGGCCGCCCTTCCTCGCGTCCCCCGAGGCCGTATCTTCCGCACGTTCGGGCCGGCCGTCGCCCTCATCCCCTCCATCTCGCGCCCGCTGCCATGTACGAGCTCACCCTGGCCGTTCACAACCTGCTGCGCTGGATCGTGCTCATCGCCGCCGTCGTCGCCGTCTCGAGCGCGGCGGCCGGCTGGACGGGACGGCGGCCGTGGACCGCTGCGAGCGCCGGCCCGGGTCGCGTGCTCACCATCACGCTCGACCTGCAGTTCCTGCTCGGCGTGGCGCTCTACGGGATGCTGAGCCCCGTCACGAAGGCGGCGTTCGCCGACTTCGGCGCGGCGATGGCCCAGCGCGAGCTGCGCTTCTTCGCCGTGGAGCACGCACTGCTCATGGTGCTCGCCATCGTCGCCGCACACGTCGGCAAGGTGCTGGCGCAGAAGGGAGCCACCGACGTGGCCCGGTACCGCCGGGCCGCCGTCTGGTACGGGCTGTCGCTGCTGCTCCTGCTCGCCGGCATGCCCTGGTGGCGGCCGCTGCTGCGCTGGGGTTGACGGCACGCGGCGCGCGATCCCACATCGGGATCGCGCGCCGGCCGGGTGACGCACCCGGCCGGCATCCGCGGGTCAGCGCGTGGCGACGGCGATCACGCTGCGCGAGGTGAGCATCCCCACCGAGTTGAGATCGGCGAGCAGGGCAGCGTTCTCCGCCGCCTCCTCCGGGCGCTTGCGCCGCAGGCGCGCGCCGAACGCCGCCCGCCCGGCGGCGATGAACGGCCAGAGGAGCGCCGTCAGGAAGCGCGCCGAGCTCTTGGACCGATCGTAATGCACCTCCACCGCGCGGAAGCCCGCGCGGTACAGCTGGTAGGCGAGGTAGTAGTACGAGACCGGATTGATGTGCCCCGAGGTGTGCACCGGGTCGCGGCTGCTCAAGGAGAGCGGGTCGAAGAGCACCGGGAAGCCGGAGTGGAGCGTCCGCAGGCGGGAGTTGACGTTCAGCACGTTCGGCGTGCTGACGATCGCCGTGCCGCCCGGCCGCACGATCCGATGCAGCTCGCGCGCGAAGAGGAACTGATCCTCCACGTGCTCCACGACCTCGAGGCTGCAGGCCACGTCGAACGACGCGTCCGCGTAGGGCAGCCGGCCGTCCCACTCGATCCGGTCGCAGCCGATGTCGGCGTAGCGGAAGTTCTCGGGGAAGACGTCGCAGGCCGAGAGCAGCTCGGCCGGCGCCACGCCGCGCTGCCGCGCGAGCCCGCCGACCATCTGGCTGAAGTAGCCCTCGCCGGCGCCGACATCCACGACGCGCCCACCCTGCGGCAGCCTGGCCGCGAGCAGGGCGAACACCTTGTCGTTCGTGCTGCGATGGGAGATCGGCTTGATCTCCGTGGCGGGCGGGGCGGACGTCATGGGCGTGCGGGGGGGGAGACGGTGGCGTGAACACCCGCGCGCCGGGAGGAACTCCTCCCGGCGCGCGGGTGGGCGTGCACGCGAGGGCTCAGTAGACGAGCATCAGCGGGTTCTCGATCAGCCGCCGGAGCGTCTGGAGGAACTTCGCGCCGGTGGCGCCGTCGATGACGCGGTGATCGCAGCTCATCGTGACGCGCATGCGCTTGCGCACCACCATCTCGCCGTTCACGATCACCGGCTTCTCCTCGATCCCGCCCACGGCGAGGATCCCGGCCTCGGGCGGGTTGATGATCGCCGTGAACTGGTCGATGCCGAACATGCCGAGGTTCGACACGGAGAACGTGGAGCCGGTGAACTCTTCCGGCTTCAGCTTCCGCTCGCGGGCCCGCGTCGCCAGCTCGCGCGCCTCGGCCGAGAGCTCGCTCAGCCGCTTGCGGTCCGCATCGAAGATGACGGGGGTGATGAGCCCGTCCTCGATGGCCACCGCCATGCCGAGGTGAACGCGATTGAAGTAGCGGATCTTGTCGCCGAGCCAGTGCGCGTTGACCTCGGGGTGCTGGCTGAGGGCGACGGCCACCGCCTTGAGGACGATGTCGTTGACCGAGACCTTGAACTCCTTCCCGAGCTCCGCCATCGCGGTGCGCATCTCGCTCACGCGCGTGAGGTCGAACTCCGCGGTGAGATAGAAGGTGGGCACCGGCCCGATCGACTCGGAGAGCCGCCGCGCGATGGTCTTGCGCATCTGCGACAGCGGCACGTCGCTGTAGTCGCCCTCGCGCGCCGGCGCGGCGGCCGCGCCGGCCGCGGCCGGGGGCGCGGCGGTGGCGGCGGCCTCGATGTCGCGCCGGATGATGCGGCCACCCGGCCCGGAGCCCTGGATGGCGCCGAGGTCGAGGCCGCGCTCGGAGGCGAGCCGGCGGGCGAGTGGCGAGCTGCGCAGGCGGCCGTCGCCCGCGCCGCCGGCGGGCGCGGCCGGCGCAGCGGGGGCGCTGGGCTGGGCCGGCGGTGCGCTGCCGGAGATGCCCGCCGGGGCGGCGGCCACCTTCTGCTGCGGGGGCGTGGAAGCCTCGCCCTGCGACTGCGACACGGTCTGCGGCACCGGACTGGCGCCCGCCTGCTCGCGCGTCTGCGCGATGGTGTCGGCGGCGGATCGGTCCTGCGCGGCCGGCGCCGCGGCAGCATCCTGCTGTTGGGGGGGGGCCCCCGCGCCGGCCCCGCCCCCGCCGGCCTCCGCGACCAGCGCCGCGACGTCCTCGTCCGGCGCGGCGATGACGCCGATCACCTGGCCCACCGGCGCGGTGCCGCCCTCCTCGAGCAGGCGCTTGCGCAGCACGCCGTCACCGCGCGCCACCAGCTCCATGATCGCCTTGTCCGTCTCGACCTCCGCGAGCGTGTCGCCGCTCGCGATCTGGTCGCCCTCGTTCTTCAGCCACTTGACGAGCCGCCCCTCCTCCATCGTCGGGGAGAGCGCCTCCATGAATACTTTCGTCGCCATGAGCAGGATCGGAGTTGAGGGACCAGGGACGCGGGGACCAGGGACCAGCGGGCCAGCGCGTGCTGGCCCGCTGGTCCCTGGTCCCTGGTCCCTACTCCAGGTACATGACCTTCTTCACCGCCGCGATCGTCTTCGCGGCGTCGGGCTTGGCCGCGCGCTCCAGGTTCTTCGCGTACGGCATCGGGACGTCCGCCTGGTGCACGCGCACCACCGGCGCGTCGAGATGGTCGAAGCAGTCGCGCTGGATGTAGTCCACGATCTGCGCACCCATCCCGGCGATCTCCCAGCCCTCCTCGAGCACCACCGCGCGGTTCGTCTTCTGTACCGACGCGGCGATCGCCGCCTCGTCCATCGGGCGCACCGTGCGCAGATCCACCACGTCCACGCGGATCCCCTCCTTGGCCAGCTGGTCGGCCGCCTGCATCGCCACCAGCACCATCTTGCCGAAGGTGATGATCGAGCAGTGGTCGCCCTCGCGCTTCAGCTCCGCCTGGCCGAGCGGGATGACGTACTCCTCCTCGGGCACCTCGCCCTTGGTGTTGTACAGCATCTCCCCTTCGAGGAAGCAGACCGGGTTGTCGTCGCGGATGGCGGCCTTGAGCAGCCCCTTGGCATCGGCCGGCGTGCCCGGCGTCACCACCTTGAGCCCGGGGATGTGCGCCAGCCACGACTCCCACGCCTGCGAGTGCTGCGCCGACAGCTGCAGCGCCGCGCCATTGGGCCCGCGGAAGACGATCGGGATGTTGTACTGCCCGCCCGACATGTAGAGCATCTTGGCCGCCGCGTTCACGACCTGGTCCAGCGCCAGCAGGGCGAAGTTCCAGGTCATGAACTCGATGATCGGCCGCAGCCCCACCATCGCCGCGCCCACCCCGACGCCGGCGAAGCCGAGCTCGGTGATCGGCGTGTCGACGACGCGCATCTCGCCGAACTCCTGAAGCAGCCCCTTGGACACCTTGTAGGCGCCCTGGTAGACGGCCACCTCCTCGCCCATGAGGAAGACGCGGTCGTCGCGCTGCATCTCCTCGCGCAGCGCCTGGTTCAGCGCGTCGCGGTACGTGATCACCGGCATCAGGCGGCCCCCACCGTCTCGGCCGGCTCGCCGGCGTCGCTCGTCGTGTCCACCAGCACGTCCTCGTAGAGCGCCTCGAGCGGCGGCTCCGGGCTCTGGTCGGCGAAGTCCCAGGCGTCCTGCACCTGCGCCTTGATCTCCTCGTCCAGCTTGGCGACGTAGGCGTCGTCGATCTCGCCGGCCTCCTGCATCTGGCTGCGCAGGAGCACGATCGGGTCGCGCTTCATGTGCTCGTCCAGCTCGGCCTTGGTGCGGTAGGTGCCGCTCACCGCGTCGCTCATCGAATGGCCCATGAAGCGGTAGGTGCGGATCTCGAGCAGGGTCGGCAGGTGCTCGCTGCGGGCGCGCTGCACCGCCTCCTGCACGCCAGTGCGCACGGCGAAGACGTCCTGCCCGTCCACCATCGCGCGGGCCATGTTGTAGCTGCAGGCGCGCTCGTAGATGTCGTGGATGGACGACGCGCGCTCGAGCGCGGTGCCCATGCCGTAGCGGTTGTTCTCGATGATGAACACGCAGGGCAGCTTCCAGAGCGCGGCCATGTTCAGCGCCTCGTGGAAGGCGCCGGTGTTGACCACCGACTCGCCCATGAAGCAGACGACCACCTGGTCGCCGCCGCGGTACTTGATGGCGAAGCCCACGCCGGTGGCCAGCGGCACGTGGCCGCCGACGATGCCGTGACCGCCGAGAAAGTTCAGATTCCGGTCAAATAGGTGCATCGAGCCGCCCTTCCCGCGCGAGCAGCCGTCGATCCGGCCGAACAGCTCGGCCATCACCGTGCGCGGCGTCATGCCGCGGGCCAGCGCCTGGCCATGGTCGCGGTAGGTGGTGATGACGTAGTCGTCGGGGCGGAGCACGGAGAGCGTGCCGGTGCTCACCGCCTCCTGCCCGATGTAGAGGTGGCAGAAGCCACCGATCTTGCCGAGGGCGTAGGCCTCGGCGCAGCGCTCCTCGAATCGGCGCTGCAGCAGCATGGAGCGGAGGAGCTCGCGGCGCAGCTCGGCGTCGCCGCGGCTCCCGTCGCCGGTCGCGCCGTTGCCGGCGGCGCCATTCGCCGCGGCGGCGCCGCGCGACCGGGGCTCGGACTTCTTCCTGGCCATGATCAGCGTGTTGGGGTGAAGAACGGGGCCGGGCTCAGACGCCCGCCGCCTGGACCTGCTCCCAGGCGTGATAGCTGGAGCGGACGAGCGGCCCACTCTCGACGTGCCGGAAGCCGAGCTCCATGCCGATCTCGTAGAGCCGGCGGAACTCCTCGGGCGTGTAGTAGCGGTCCAGCGCGATGTGCGAATCGGATGGACGCAGGTACTGGCCGAGCGTGAGGATGTCGACGTCCACCGCGCGGAGGTCCTTCATGACCTCCACGATCTCGGGGATCGTCTCGCCCATGCCGACGATGATCCCCGTCTTGGTGGGGATGTCGGGGGCGATCGCCTTCGACGTGCGGAAGATCTGCATCACCCGCTCGTAGCGGCCGCCGGGACGGCAGCGCTTGTAGAGGCGCGGCACCGTCTCGGTGTTGTGGTTGTAGATCTCCGGGCGCGCCTCGAGCACGGTGCGGATGGCGTCCTCCTTCCCCTGGAAGTCGGGGACGAGCACCTCCACCGAGCAGCCGGGGAGCCGGTCGTGGATCTGCCGGATCGTCTCGGCGAAGGCCCAGGCGCCGAAGTCGGGGAGGTCGTCGCGGTCCACCGACGTCAGCACGACGTGGCGCAGCTGCATCTGCTCGGCCGCCTCGGCCACGCGCGCCGGCTCGGCAGGATCGAACTTCGGCGGGCGGCCGTGGGCCACGGCGCAGTAGGCGCAGTTCCGCGTGCAGACGTCGCCGAGGATCATGAAGGTGGCGGTGCCGTGCTCCCAGCACTCGCCGACGTTGGGGCAGTGCGCCTCCTCGCAGACCGTGTGCAGGTCCAGCTCGCGCATGAGGCGCTGCAGGCGCAGGTAGTTCGGCCCGCCCGGCGCCTTCACCTTGAGCCAGGGCGGCTTGCGCTGGGGGAGGGGTTCGGCGCGGTGGCGCCCGAGGATCTGATAGAGTGTCTCGCCCATCGGGACGTGGCGTGAGAAGCGACCTCGCAGAGCGGTCGCCGGAAGCCCGGCGGTCGCGCGGCCGCCGGGGGCACGGTGCGAAACCACCTCCGGCAGCCGTCCAAATCGCCGCAATGTACCCGAGGGCCCGAGCCACTTCCAGCTTCGGGTAACCACTACCTCCCGGGTGCGGTGGTTATCCGGGCGGAGTGGCGAAGCGCGTTACGGCGAACGGTGCGAGATCCCCCGGCGGCGCCGAGCCCCCGACCAGCGCGGCCACGGCGTCGCCGGTGAGCGCTGCGAGGAGGATGCCGTTGCGCGAGTGGCCACAGGCATAGACGAGGTGCGGGTGCTCGGGGTCGGGGCCGAGAATGGGAAGTCCGTCCGGGGTCACCGGGCGCAGCCCGGCCCACCGCTCCACCTCGGGCGCGCGGGCGAGGGCGGGGCAGATCGCCGCCGCCACCTCGTGCACGCGCTCCAGCCCGTCCGTCGTCACGTGGACGTCGAAGCCGGTGCGCTCCATCGTGCTCCCGAGTAGCGTCTGGTCGCCGCGGGGGACCGTGTAGCCGCCGGCGCCGTAGACCACGTGCCGCAGGGGCACATCCGCCACGGCGAGCATCTGGCCGCGCACCGGCTCGATCGGCAGCGGACGCGGCAGGCCGCGCAGCAGCGGGGTCCAGGCCCCGGCGGCGAGCACGAGCCAGGCCGGCTGGAGCCCGCTCCCGTCGGCCAGCGTGACCCCCGGCCGCGCCGGGTGCGGGGTCACGTCCACGGCCGGCGCGGCGGTGCGGGCCAGGCGTGGGTGGCGCGCCACCGCGTGCCGCAGCGCGTCCAGGAGCCGGCGGTTGTCCACCGCGCCGTCGTCCGGGTAGAAGGCGGCCCCGGCAGCCGGTGCGAGCGCCGGCTCCAGCCGCGCCAGCTCATCCGGCTCCAGCCACCGGGCATCCGCCCCCAGCCCGGCGCGCAGCGCAGCCGCGCGGTCGTCGTCGAGCGCCAGCTCGATGATCCCCTCCCGGTTCAGCGGGACGACGACCCCCGTGCGCTCGTGGAGTGCCGCGACGTAGTCCGGATACCGGTCGCGAGCCCGCACGGCGAAGGCGTGGACGGCGGCCGCCGCCCGCTCCACGCCCGGCGCCAGCATCCCGGCGGCGGCGTGCGACGCCTGACCCGGCCGGTCGGCGCCGACGAGGGCGACGGCGTGGCCGGCATCGGCCAGGGCGAGCGCACTGGCCAGGCCGATCAGTCCATCCCCGACGACGACGACGTCGGGGGTGCGGTTCATGGAGGGCAAGGGAGCGGGGAGCGGGCGGAGCGGGGTCGCGATGCGGTCGCGTGGGAGCCGGCTCGCAATCTGGTCGGGGCGGGTCGGCGGTTCCAGGCCGCCGGCTCCAGGCCGTCTCAGGGCGTCGCAGCCTGGCGACGCCGCGGCTGAAACACTGTGGATGGTGGATGCGTAGGAGCGGCAGACCTCCTTCGGGGACCTTCCAATGCTCCGCACCGTCTTCACGATCGGCCTCTTCGCGCTCCTCGGCCTCCTCGCGCTCAAGCTCTTCTTCGGCATCCTCGGCCCGCTGCTCGGCATCTTCATCGGGCTCGTGCTGCTCGCACTGAAGATCGCCGTGGTCGGCCTGGTCATCTATCTCGTCATCCGCGTGGTCAGCCCGGACACGGCGCGCCGGCTGCGCGAGAAGTGGGGGCGCTGAGCCCCAGCTGAGAGCCGGGCCGGGGGCGTTCACGCGGCCCGGGGACGGCACGAGACACGAGACGCGAGACGCAAGGGATGCTCCGGCAGTCCCTTGCGTCTCGCGTCTTGCCTTCCGCGCGGTGCTCGCGGCGCCTCGTGCCCCCGCTCAGCCCTGGCGCTCGATCGCCTCCACCACCGCCCACGCGAGCAGGGGGACCATGATCTCGTGGTGGCCGGTGATCTCGTAGCCCCGGCCGCCCTCGAGCGTCGGGCGCTGGACGACGTTCATGCGCGGACGGTAGTGGCGCTGCATGTCCAGGTCACAGGTCACGAAACCGGTGGGCGCCCCGTCGTGCAGGTTACGGGCGATCGTCAGCGCCTTGAGGAAGACCTCGGGCATGATGACGGCGCTCCCCAGGTTGAGCACCACCCCACCGTCGTGCAGCGCCGGGAGCGAGGCGGCGAGCCGGCGGAAGTCGCGGTGGCTGACGTCGCCGATGGCGGCGCCGCTCGTCGCCGGATGCTGGTGGATGATCTCGGCGCCGAGCGCGGCGTGCACGGTGGCCGGCACGCCGAGCCGCCAGGCGTTGAGGAGGACGGAGAGCTCCGGGTGGGCCAGCGGCTGCTCGGCGTCCAGCGCGTCGAGGGCGACGGCGAGCGCCTCGCCCATGCCGCGCCCCTCGCGCATCCCGCGCCCGAACGCCTCGTTCATGCCGCGCCCGGTCTCCTCGGCCATACCGAAGGTGCCGTCGCGCAGCCCGGCGGCGACGTCCTCCGACGTGCCGCCGAAGCGCGCCACCTCGTAGTCGTGGATGGCGGCCGAGCCGTTCATCGCCACGTGCGTCACGATGCCGCGCCGCATGAGGTCCACGAGGACCGGCGCGAGGCCGGTCTTGACGACATGGCCGCCGAGCATGACGACCACCGCGCGTCGGCCGGCGTGCGCGTCGGCGATGGCCTCCACGACGCGGCGGAAGTCACGGGCGACGAGGACGTCGGGGAGCGCACGCAGGAACGCGCCGAAGGAGCGATCCGCCCCGGGCGGGGCGGCGAACTCCTCGGCGCGCACCTTGTTGGGCCGGCGCGCGATCGGGATCGTGCGCACGCCGGCGAGATCGGCTTCGTCGTAGTTCAGCGGGTCTCGCTCCCGTTGGCCGGCCGGTACTTGGTGAGATAGAGGTTGAGCGACCCGATCTTCAGGTCCGACTTCATCTGCAGCATGATGCGGTTCTCGTCGTCCGACAGCCACACCTCGGCGTGACCGTCCTCGCCGAAGAGCCCCTTGGTCTTGATCTGCGGCTGCAGCACGACGGCGTCGAAGGTGCCGGCCGGCACCTTGATCCGCTCCCGGCGCACGACCTTGATGGTGACCGGATTCCGGTCGGGACGGAAGTAGCGGTCGAACGTGTAGGTGCGCCCCACCTCGAGCGGGATGGTGCGGAGGAAGTAGAGGAAGGAGCCGTCGTCGAGCGGATTGGCGACCGACGGCTGGTCCGCGCCCTCTCCCTTCACGTACTCGCGGTAGATCTGCTGGTCGGGGTAGATCTCGTAGCGGCGCTGGCGCTCCTTGGGGCCCTCGTCCTGGTCCTGCACGAAGCGGAGCGAGGACAGCGTGGCGGTGTCGATCCAGCTCTGGAAGATGTCGTTGACGCGGAAGAAGGGGATGCCGCCCTTCACCTGGAAGTAGGTGTGGTAGGCCGGACGGCCGCGGATCGTCTCGATGCCGCGGACCTCCATGACCCCTTCACCGGCCTTGATCGAGCCGAACTTGACGTCGTACTCCAGCCGCTCGCCGACGCCGAACGGCACCGGGGACGCGGTGGCCTGCCCGGTGGCCGCCACGGCCGACGTGTCCTGCGCGGCGGCGGCCGTGCCCTGGATGGCGGCGACCGGCGCCGCCGTCGCCAGCACGGCCGCGGCGGCGACGAGCACGGGGGTGGGGAATGGCGTCATGATGGCGTCCCTACCGGAGATGGGCTCGCGGCGGGGCGCGCGCGGGCAGCCCGGCCGAAGCGGTACAGATTGAGCGCGTCCGGCCAGGGCCGCACGCGGCTGGCGCGCGGCCGCAGGTCGTAGCGGGGCGCGAGCTCCACGGTCTCCACGCGGCGCGCCAGGCGCGCGGCATGGACGAGCAATTCGACGTTCCCGGCCCAGCCGTCCACCGAGACGAGCGGGCGGTCGCCGGCCTCGCGCACGAGGTCACGCAGCACGCTGATCCGGAAGAGCCGGAAGGCGCCGAAGGGATCGCGCACGCCGGGCACGGCGACGAACGGGCGGAGCACCCACGGCGCCACCCAGCGCAGCCGCCGCACCGCGGTCGGGGCGGTGGGCGCCAGCGGGCGGGCCAGCTCGGCGACCACGACGTCCGCGCCGCCCTCGAAGCGCTTCACCAGCTCGGGCAGGTGCTCGGGCTGGTCGGTGAAGTCCGCCTGCATGACGACGGCCGCGTCGCGGCGCGGGTAACGCGTCCGCCGCGCCGCCGTGCGGAGCAGCGTGTCGAGCGCCTGCGCATATCCCCGGTGCGCCTCGCCGCGCACCACCGTGAGCGGCAGCACGCGGGCGTACGGCTCCAGCGTCTCCGCCGTCGCGTCGTCGCTCCCGTCGTCGTACACCAGCACCTCGTACTCGCGAGGGAAATCCTGGAAGACCTGGCGGATCCGCCAGAGCAGGACACCGATCGTCGGGGCCTCGTTGTAGACGGGGATGCAGACGTGGATCACGGAACCTCGGCGGGTCGACGGGGGCGCCGGCTGGCGCTGCGGGAACCATTCCAAAGTAAGGGCGCGTACCGGGGCGCCAAGGTGCGGCACGGGCGGCGGCGACGGGCGCGTCCCGCTCTAGCTACACGCGCCCCGCCGCGATGTTTCTCCGGACGGCCTGCCCGCCGCTTGACCCTGACGGGGCGCCGGGCGAGCTTGCCGCGCGTGCAGGCCGCCCCGGGACCCCTCCACCACGCCGCGGAGCGTGCGGACGCCGAGCCGGCGCCGCGGCTCTCGGCGGTGCTGATCGTGCTCAACGAGGAGCGGCACCTCGCCGAGTGCCTCGCCTCGCTGCGCGGGGTGGCCGACGAGGTGGTCGTGCTCGACTCGGGGTCCACCGACGCCACCGTGCGGATCGCCGAGGCGGCCGGGGCGCGCGTCGCGCAGCGGGCGTTCGACGGCTACGGCCCGCAGAAGCAGGCGGCACTGGCCCTGGCGCGCGGGCGGTGGATCCTCTCGGTGGACGCCGACGAGCGCGTCACGCCGGCGCTGGCGCGCGAGATCGCGACGGTGGTCGCGGCGGACGGCGAGGGGGCGGCCGGCTTCTGGCTCCGGCGCGAGCTGATCTACCTGGGGCGGCGGCTCCGCTTCGGGGGCGCGGAACGCGACTGGGTGCTGCGGCTCGCGCGGCGCGAGGCGGCCCACTTCGCCCCACTCGTCATCCACGAGCACCTCGAGGTGGCGGGGCGCACCCGCCGGCTGCAGGGCGCCCTGCTCCACCTGAAGTACCGCACGCTGGGGGAGCACGTCGCGCAGATGAATCGCTACACCGACATCATCGCCGCGCGCCGCGCCGCGCAGGGGCGCCGCTTCACCGGCTGGCAGCTGTTGCGCATCCCGTGGGAGCTGTTCCGCACGCTGATCGTGCGGCTCGGCATCCTCGATGGGCGCGCGGGGATCATCTATGCGGTGATGGCCTCCTACTACGCCTTTCTCAAGTCGGCCAAGCTGTGGCCCGAGGGCGCCCACCGGCCGCCCGCGGCGGAGCGGGGCGACGCCCCGTGAGCGACGCGACGCGGCCACTGCGCGTGCTGCACCTGAACACCGAGCGTGGGTGGCGCGGCGGCGAGCGGCAGACCGTCTGGCTGGCCGACGCGCTGCAGCGGCTCGGCACCGAGAACTACGTGGCGGCACGTCCCGACGAGCCCCTCGCCGAGCGCGCCCGGCAGGCGGGGCTCGCGGTGATCCGCTGTGCGCCGTTCGGCGAGTGGGACCTGCGCGCGGCGCTGCGCCTGCGGCGCCGGATGCGGCGGCTGCGGATCGACGTCGTGCACGCGCACACCGCCCATGCCGCCGCCCTGGCCGCGCTGGCGACGGCCGGGACGCCGGTGCCCTTCGTCGCGTCGCGCCGTGTGGTCTTCCGCCTGCGCCGCAATCCGTTCACGCGCTGGAAGTACGCGCGCGCGAGCGCCGTCGTCGCGATCAGCGAGGCGGTGCGCCGGACGCTGGTGGCCGACGGCATCGCGCCGGAGCGGATCGCGGTGGTGCACAGCGGGATCGACCTCTCGCGGCGGATCGAGCCGGCCAGTGCGGAGCTGCTGCGCGCGCTCGCGGTGCCCGAGGGGGTGCCGCTGGTGGTACAGGTCGCGCACCTGACGGCGGAGAAGGATCCGGTGACGTTCGTGCGCGCGGTGGCCGCCGCACGCCGCCAGGTGCCGGCCCTGCACGCGCTGCTCGTGGGCGGCGGACCGCTGGCGGCGGCGGTGCGGGCCGAGGCGGCGGCGTTGGGGGTGGCCGACATCGTCCACCTCGCGGGCGTGCGGGCCGACGCGGACCGCTTCGTGGCCGCGGCCGACGTGGTCACGCTGACCTCGCGCCAGGAAGGGCTGGGGAGCGTGCTGCTCGACGCGCTGATGTTGGGCCGGCCGGTCGTGGCGACACGGGCCGGCGGCACGGTGGAGGTGATCGAGCACGGCGTATCGGGGCTGCTGGCGCCGGTCGGCGATGCCGAGCAGCTCGGCGCGCTGGTGGCGCGCGTGCTCACCGACGGGGCGCTGGCCGCGCGCCTGCGTGCCGCGGGGGGCGGGCGGGCCGCCGAGTTCTCGACCGAGCGCACCGCGCAGCGGACGCTGGAGGTCTACCGGCAGGTGCTGGCGGGAGCGGGCGTGACCGGAGGCGCGCGGGATCCGTCTGCAGAGTGACCCGCGGCACAGCGCCGCGGAACCCTTGCCCGGGAATTGCGGGTATGACGGCTCAAGCGACGACACGGAGACCGGCATGATCACCGCGAACCTTCGCCACTCGCTGGCGCGCGACGACGCGCAACTCGCCATCCGCCTCATCGCCCGCGGCTCGGAGCGGGAGCTGGACCAGCTCGAGCAGCTGCTCCGCGAGCAGGGCATCGACGCGATCCTCGACGACGCGCGCCTGCTCGACGCGCTGCTCGAGACCCCCCGCGGCGCGCACGCCTCGCTGGCGCTCTTCACCTATGTCATCGTGCGGCACGCGCTGCGCCGTCTCGGCGAGATGGACCGCACCATCGCCGACTATCTGGCCTCCGTGGTCGTCGAGTTCGCGCGGCGCGACCGCGCCTGGCGCGTGAGCCCCGTGGACGACGAGGTGTACACCACGCTCGCGCAGCTGCTGGGCGACGTGGACGGACCGGATGCGCGCCGCACGCTGCTCGTGCGGGCGCACCTGGGGAACTACGCCCTCTGGCTGAGCGGGCTCTTTCCGGACCACATCTCGCACGCCCACTGGCGCCGCGGCGCCCCGGACCTGGACTACTACGAGGAGCTCGGGCGGCGGGGCTTCCAGCTGGCGGCCAGCCACCGCCTGGCCGCGGAGCAGGGGCTGGCGCTCCTCTTCGCCGGCGCGGCGGAGCGCTTCGTGGTCCTGCGCAACGCCCTGAACGACGTGAGCGACCGGCTCCTCTTCCCGCACCGGCAGACGCCCGAGCGGCTGATGCGGCAGGTGCGTACGGCGATGGAGCTGCGCTGGGAGAGCGGCGCCGGCCACTGAGGCCACGTCGGTCCCACCACCCTGACGGCGAGGCTCCGGGAGGGCGACGGGGGCTCCGGGAGGGCGACGGGGGCGGAGGAGAGCCGGCGGTCGCGCGCCACCCTGGGCAGGAATCCCATCGACCGGCGTTGCCCCCGCTGTGTGACGCCCGGTATTCTCAGGCATGGCCGAGCCCGCCCGTCCCCGCAGATCGGGAGCGCGGTAGCCCGGCGGTGCCGCGTGGACGCGCGGCCGGATTCGCCACCGTCAGTCCCGGGGAGGGCGCGTGTTCGAGAGCATTCGGGAGGCGCTGCGAGATCTCTGGCACGGCAGTCGCACTCCGGAGGAGCGGCGGGAGGTGCTCGCCCAGATGCGCGAGACGCTGGTGCGGGCACGGCTCGGGGTCGAGGACCTGCAGGCCGGGCTGTCGGCCACCCGGGTGAAGCTCGCCGAGGAGCGGCGGGAGCTCGACACCGTGCGCCGGCGCCGCCAGTTGGCCGAGCGCATCCAGGACCGGGAGACGGTATCGGTGGCGGAGCGGTTCGAGCGCCAGCACGAGGAGCGGGTGGCGGTGCTCGAGCGGAAGCTGGAGGCCCAGGAGGCGGAGTTGGCGTTGGTAGAGCGCGAGCTGGCGGAGATGACGCGGGAGTTCAAGGCCGCGCACGCGGGGATCGACCCCGCCGCCGTGGGGGGGCGGACGGCCGCGCAGGCCGAGCAGGCGCGCCGGGCCGAGGCCGAGCAGGAGCTGGACGCGGCGCTCGGTGGGCGCGACCCCGCACGGGATCCGCTGAACGCGGAGCTGGACTCGTTGCGCCGCGCCACCGAGCGGCAGTCACGCGAGGCGCAGGCGGAGGAGCTGTTGCGGGCCCTCAAGCAGCGCATGGGCGGGCAGGGGTGAGGCCCTCGGCGTGGCCACGGTGCCTCGGGGCCGTCGTGGGCGGTGCCCTGGCATGCGTGTGCACGCAGACCCGCACGGCGGCCGGCCAGACCTCCGGCCAGGCGCCCGGCGAGCCGGCCGGCTCGCCGGGCGCCGTCGTCGAGCAGGGGAGTGCCGCCGAGACGGTCGCCGCCGCCGAGGCGCCGCCGGTGCGCTGCCAGGGCGACACGGTCACCCAGATCGTCGTCCGGCCACGCGAGCCGTTCGTCCGCGGCCTGCTCGACAAGTGGCAGGTGGTGTCGCGCCTGGTGAGCGCGACGCACGTCACCACCGATCCCGATGTGGTCCGCGGCTTCCTGGTGCTACGCGAGGGCGAGCCGTGCACCGAGCTGCGACGGGCCGAGTCGGAGCGCATCCTGCGCGCGCAGCCCTTCCTGGCCACCGCCGTGGTGCGCCCCGAGCCGGACGGCCCGGGGCACGTGCGCATCGTCGTCGAGACGGTGGACGAGGTGACGCTGGTGGCCGGCGTGCGCGCGACGAACGAGAGCCCGCAGTTGCGCATGCTGCGCGTGGGCGACGCCAACCTGCTGGGCGAGGGGATGTACGCCGCGGCGGAGTGGCGGGCCGGCACCTTCGGCCGCACGGGCTACACGGCGCGCTTCATGGACTACCAGGCGTTCGGCGAGCCGTACCAGTTCGGCCTGGAGGCGCGGCGCAACGAGGTGGGTGGGCTGTGGCACGCGTCGGTGGCGCACCCGTACTTCACCGACCTGCAGCGGGTGGCCTGGCGGGTGAGCGGCGGCGAGGCGCACGACTTCCTGGCGCTGCGCCAGGACGGGAGCGACGAGCTGGCGCTCGGCAGCCGCCGCCGCTACTACGACGTGGGCGGGTTGGTCCGGATCGGCGTGCCGGGGCGACTGAGCCTCTTCGGCGTCTCGTTCACCGGTGACCGCGTGCAGATGGACCCGGCCCCGCTGCGCTTCACGCCCGACGGGCCGGTGGAGGTGCCCGGGGCGGCCCCGGTGCTCGACCGCTACCGGCAGACGCGGAGCGCCCGCGTCAACGCGCTCTGGGGCGTGCGCAACATCAGCTTCCTGCCGGTGCAGTCGTTCGACGCGCTGAACGCGGTGCAGGACGCGCGCGTGGGCTTCCAGGCAGGGGCCATGCTGGGCCGCAGCCTCGCCGTGCTCGGCTCGCGCGACGACGACATCTTCGTCGCGGCGGACCTCTACGCCGGCGCCGGCTCGCCGAATTCCTTCCTCATGCTCAGCGCCAAGGGGGAGGGGCGGCAGGACTACGACACGAATCGCTGGGACGGCGTGCTGGGCAGCGCGCGCCTCGCCTGGTACCTGCGCCTGGCCCCGACGCAGACGACGGTGTCGAGCGTGGAATGGTCGGGCGGGTGGCGCACCCGCGTGCCGTTCCAGCTCCTGCTCGGCCAGCCCGACGGGGGCGTCCGCGGCTACGCGCACTCGGCGTCCTCCGGCGCGCGCCGGCTGGTGGCACGCGCCGAGCATCGGTGGTTCCTGGGCCACTACCGCGAGTCGGCCGAGTACGGGCTGGCCGCCTTCGTCGACGCGGGACGCCTGTGGGCGGGCGACGTGCCCTTCGCCGAGAACACGCCGACGATGGTGGGAGCCGGCATCGGACTGCTGGCCGCCGTGCCCCCCGGCTCGCAGCGGCTCTGGCGCCTCGACCTCGCCTATCCGCTCTCGCACGACCCGCGCGGCCGCCTGGAGATCCGCATCAGCAGCTCGAATCTGAGCCGCAACGGCTGGCGCGAGCCGGTGGACGTGCGCCGCAGCCGCGAGCAGTCGATGCCGGAAGGGCTGTTCAGCTGGCCGTGAGCCGCGGCCGGCCGTTCCGCCGTTCCGCTCAGCTCGTCGTGCGAACGTTGGCCATCATGCGCCGGATCGGGATGGCGAGGAGGGCGATGATGGCGGCGGCGACCATGAGGGAGATCGTCGTCGTGGTGAAGAGCTGCGGCATCTGCTCCAGGTTCTCCGGGTCCACGTGGCCGCCGACCAGGCCCGCGATCAGGTTGCCCAGCGCCGAGGCGAGGAACCAGACGCCCATCATCTGCCCCACGTAGCGGCGCGGCGAGAGCTTCGTCATCGACGAGAGACCGACCGGGCTCAGACAGAGCTCGCCGACCGTCTGGAAGAAGTAGCTCCCCACCAGCCACCACGGGGCCACGCGCGCCGTGCCGCCGCTCGCCACCACCACCCGGGCGGCGTAGATCATGAGCAGGAAGCCGATGCCGGCGAAGGCGAGGCCGAGGGAGAACTTGGCGGGGCTCGAGAGGTTGATGCCGCGCTTGCCGAGCCCCACCCAGATCCCGGCGAACACCGGCGCGAGCAGGATGATGAACGCCGAGTTCACCGACTGGAACCAGGTGGCCGGGATCTCCCAGCCGCCGAGCGAGCGGTCCGTGAAGTCGCGCGCGAAGAGGTTGAGCGAGGTGGGGGCCTGCTCGAAGGCGCTCCAGAAGATCGCGGCGAAGACGAAGAGCACGAAGATGACCGCGATGCGCTTCTTCTCGTCGCCCGTGAGCCCGCCGGCCACGAAGAGGTAGGCGAAGTACACCACGGCCAGGCCCACCAGGACGTAGGCCATGTTCTGCCCGATCGAGACCGGGTCGAGCACGATCGCGCCGGTGCTGGCGAGGGCGATGACGAGGGCGAGCACGCCGAGCCCGCCGAACAGCCCCGCCTTCACGTTGCGCTCCCGGCGGCGCTGGATCTGGGGGTCCGGGTCACGCGACGGCTCGACGCCGAGCGGGCCGAGCGTCTTGGGCGCCCGCAGGCCGAAGGTGATGAAGCCGATCAGCATGCCCACGCCCGCCGCACCGAAGCCCACGTGCCAGTTCACCTGCTCGCCGAGGAGGCCGGTGACCAGCTGGCCGAGGAAGGCGCCGACGTTGATCCCCATGTAGAAGATGGAGAAGCCGGCGTCGCGCCGCTCGCCGCCCTCGGGGTACAGGTCGCCGACGATGGCCGAGACGTTGGGCTTCAGCAGCCCGGTGCCGAGGACGATGAAGACCAGGCCGAGGAAGAAGGGGAGCTTGCCGCTGGCGAAGGCCGAGAGCCCGATGCAGATGTGGCCGAGCGAGATGAGCCCCGCGCCGTAGAAGATCGAGCGGCGCAGTCCCAGCAGCCGGTCGGCCACCCAGCCGCCGGGGAGCGAGGCGAGATAGACGCTGGCGCCGTAGATGCCGACGATCGCGCCCGCCTCGTCCCGATCGAAGCCGAAGCCGCCCCGTGCCAGCGCGGCGGTCATGAAGAGGATGAGGAGCGGCCGGATGCCGTAGTACGAGAAGCGCTCCCACATCTCCGTGAAGAAGAGCGTGGAGAGGCCCCGCGGGTGGCCGAAGAAGCTGCGGTCGGCCAGGTACGGCGGCAGGTCGGTGGCCGTCGTCACCGCATCGACGGAGGGCGGCCGCTTCGAGGTGAGTGTCGGCGCCACGATGGGAGGAGTTGGGGTGGGAGGGGCTCGGCCCGCGCGGGCGCGCCGGGGCCGGGTGGGGACGCGGCGGGGCGGCGGTCAGGTCAGCACGGGCAGGACGCGCTCCGGGGCGCGGGTGCCACCGGCTGCCTGCTGCTCGTTCCAGGCCACGCTGGTGGGCGGCTGCTTGATACACGCGGCCCAGTGCCCGGGTGCCTTCTCCTCGAGCGGCGGCACGATGCGGGCGCAGGCGGCGTCCTTCTGCGGGTGCTGGCAGCGCGGGTGAAAGACGCAGCCGGCGGGCGGGTCGGCGGGGGACGGCACGTCGCCGGCGAGGACGACGCGCGACTTCCGCACCGCGGGGTCGGGCACCGGCACGGCGGAGAGCAGCGCCTGGGTGTACGGCATGAGCGGCTCGCGGTACAGGTCGCGCGCCGTGGCCAGCTCGACGATGCGACCCAGGTACATCACCGCGACGCGGTCGGCGATGTGCTCCACCACCGAGAGGTCGTGGGCGATGAAGAGGTAGGCGAGCCCGCGGTCGCGCTGCAGGTCCTGCAGGAGGTTGATGACCTGCGCCTGCACGGAGACGTCGAGCGCCGATACGGGCTCGTCACAGACGATGAGCTCCGGCTCCACCGCCAGGGCACGGGCGATCCCGATGCGCTGCCGTTGTCCGCCGGAGAACTCGTGCGGATAGCGCGCCGCGTACTCGGGGCGCAGCCCCACCTCGTCGAGCAGCTGCTGCACGCGGCGGTCCGCCTCGGCGCCCTCGGCCAGGCGGTGGATGGTGAGCCCCTCGCGCACCGCGGCGCCCACCGTCATGCGCGGGTTGAGCGACGAGAAGGGGTCCTGGAAGACGATCTGCATCCGCCGGCGCAGGGCGCGCAGCTCGCGCGGCCGCAGGGCGAGCACGTCCTGGCCACGGAAGCGCACCTCGCCCGCCGTGGGCTCGACGAGGCGCAGGATGCAGCGTCCGGTCGTGGACTTCCCGCACCCGCTCTCGCCGACGAGGCCGAGCGTCTCGCCGGGCCGGACGTCGAAGGAGACGCCGTCCACCGCGCGCACGCTCCCCACGCGGCGCGCGAAGACGCCCCTCGTGATGGGGAAGTGCTTGGTGAGGCCGCGGACGGAGAGGAGGGGCTCGCTCACGATGCCGCCTGCACGACGAGGGGCTCGTGCGGGTGCGCGCGCCGCTCCGGCTCGTCGGCCAGGTGACAGCGCGAGACGTGCCCGCGGCCGAGCGCATAGAGCGGGGGATGCTCGCGCGCGCACCGCTCCCAGGCGTACGGGCAGCGATCGTGGAAGCGGCAGCCGGAGGGCCAGGCGGTGGGCGGCGGTACCGTGCCGGGGATCACCGTCAGCCGCTCGCGCCGCTCGCCGACACGCGGCATGGCGCGCAGCAGCCCCTCCGTGTAGGGGTGGTGCGCGTCGGCGAAGAGCGTGCGCACGTCGGCCTCCTCCACCACCTCGCCCGCGTACATCACCACCACCCGCCGCGCCGTCTCGGCGATCACGCCGAGGTCGTGGGTGATGAGCAGGATGGCGGTGCCGAGGCGCTGCTGCAGCTCCTGCAGCAGCTCGAGGATCTGCGCCTGGATGGTGACGTCGAGCGCCGTCGTCGGCTCGTCCGCGATGACGAGCGCGGGGTTCATCATCAGCGCCATGGCGATGAGCACCCGCTGGCGCATGCCGCCGGAGAGCTGGTGCGGGTACTGCTTCGCGCGCTCCTCGGGGGCGGGAATGCCGGTGAGGGCCAGCATGTCGACGGCGCGCCGCCAGGCGTCGCGTCGGCTCGCGTGATCGTGGATGCGCGCCACCTCGGCGATCTGGTCGCCGACGGTGAAGACCGGGTTGAGGGCGCTCATCGGCTCCTGGAACACCATCGCGATGCGGTTGCCGCGCACGCGCCGCATCTCGCGCTCGGGGAGCGTGGTCAGCTCGCGCCCCTCGAAGCGGATGCTGCTCCCCGGCTCGATGCGTCCCGGCGGCTGGACGAGCCGCAGGATGGAGAGCGCCGTCACCGACTTGCCGCAGCCGCTCTCGCCGACGAGGCCGAGCGTCTCGCCGGCGCGCACGTCGAACGACACGCCGTCCACCGACCGCGCCACGCCGGCGCCGGTGCGGAAGTAGGTGCGCAGGTTCTCGAGGGCGAGGAGCGGCGTCTCGTCGGACGGCGGGGTGGCGGGGGCGGTCATCGGGGCGGAAGCTGGCGCACGTCGACCAGATCGCGCAAGACGTCGCCGAGATGGCTGATGGCGGCCACGGTGAGGGCGATGGCGAGCGCGGGAACCACCGCGATCCACCACGCCGAGGCGAGGAAGGAGACGCCGTCCTGCACCATCTTCCCCCAGCTCGTGTCCGGTGGCCGCACGCCGAGGCCCAGGAAGGAGAGGCCGGCCTCGATCCCCACCACCTCGCCCGCCACCAGCGTCGCCGCCACCAGCGCGACGCCGGCGACGTTGGGCAGCACGTGGCGGAGCAGCACGTGCAGCTCCCCGGCGCCGAGGGCGCGCGCGGCGGCGACGTGGTCGCGGACGCGCACGGCGAGCGTCTGCGCGCGCACCACGCGGCTCAGCCCGAACCACGACATCGCGCCGATGACGAGTGCCAGCCCCGACACCGGCGCCGTGGGCCAGAGGGCGAAGAGGGCGATGAGCACGAGGATGCGCGGCATGGCGAGGAAGGTGTCGACGCCGCGCATGAGGAGCGCGTCGGTGCGGCCGCCGAGGTGGCCGGCGACCACGCCGACGGCGGTGCCGAGGAACGCGGCGATGAGGGTGGACACCGCGGCCACGGCGAGCGAGACGCGGCCGCCGAGCAGCAGCTGGGCCAGCACGTCGCGCCCCTGCGCGTCGGTGCCGAAGGGATGGGCGAGCGAGGGCGCGAGGAGCCGCGAGCCGGCCGACATCGGGTCCAGCGGCGCGGTCGCGTGCAGCCGCGCGGCGATCCATGGCGCCAGCAGCGCGCCCGCGGCGAGCACCGCGAGCACGCTGAGCGCGGCGACGGCCGAGGGTCGGGCCCCGAGACGGCGCAGGAGCGTGGGCGCGGCCGGTGCCGGCGGGGCGAGCGGCGCCCCGGAGACGAGCGTCGTCACGAGGCGCGCTGCCGCGGGTCCACGAGCAGCGCCAGCAGGTCGGCGAGCAGGCTGCCGACGACCACGGTGACGCTGCCGACGAGCACGCAGCCGGTGAGCAGGAAGTAGTCGCGCGTCGCCGCCGCGTCCACGAGCAGGCGTCCCATCCCCGGCCACGAGAACACCTGCTCCACGAACACCGCGCCCCCGAGCAGCGCCGGGAAGGCGAGGCCGAGCAGCGTGACCATCGGCAGCATCGCGTTGCGCAGGGCGTGGCGGAGCAGCACGGCGCGCGGCGCGGCGCCCTTGGCGACGGCGGTGCGCACGAACTCCTCCGGCAGCACCTCGAGCAGCGCGGCCCGCTGCTGGCGCGCCACCGCGCCGGTGGTGAGGAGGACGAGCGTGAGCACGGGGAGGGTGAGCTCGCGCACCCGCCAGACGAACCCCGCCCACCCGCTCCCCGCGCCGTAGAGGAAGCCCAGCCCACTCGTCGTCTGGAAGAGCCCGAGCCAGGCGGCGAAGACGAGCAGCAGGACCACGGCGAGGAGGAAGGAGGGCTGCGCGTAGAGGAGCGTGGTGGCGGCCCGCGTGATCCGGTCGAAGCGCGACCGCGGCCGCGCCGCCTGCGCGACGCCCAGCGCCATGCCGGCTGCGAAGCTGAGCGGGATGGCCACCCCCATGAGGAGCAGCGTGCGGGGGAGCGCGTCGCCGATGGCCTCCGTCACCGGGCGGCGCGTGCCGACGGAGATGCCCAGGTCGCCGTGCAGCGCGCGGCGCACGTAGCGGGCGTACTGCACGACGAGCGGCTGGTCGAAGCCGAAGCGCGTGCGCAGGTCGTCGATGGTGGCCGGGCTGAGGTTCGGGTTCTCGCGGAGGGTGGCGAAGGGGTCGCCCGGGGCGAGGCGGATGAGGAAGAAGGCGAGCGTCGTGACGAGCGCCGCGACGGCGGCGCCCTGCACGACCCTCCGGAGCGCGCGCGACACGCGGCGCGCCGCCCTCAGCGCCGCGCGATGGCCGGCAGCCCCG
This sequence comes from Gemmatimonadaceae bacterium, assembly GCA_035761165.1. Taxonomy (GTDB): domain Bacteria; phylum Gemmatimonadota; class Gemmatimonadetes; order Gemmatimonadales; family Gemmatimonadaceae; genus CALCHX01. Next base: position 25,828 of record DASTRO010000223.1, read on the forward strand.
CCCGGTCGCGCTCGATGCGCTTGTCGGCGGGCACCGACCAGCGGGGCAGGTCGATCCACCACGACGCGGGGCGCAGCGGCGGGTGCTGGAAGCGCGCGTGGATGCCGAACGGCTGCCGGGGCTCGTAGATCCACACTGCCGGCGCGTCGTCGAGGATCGTCTGGAAGGCGCGCGAGAAGTGCGCCTGTCGCTCCGCCTTGTCGAAGGCGGCCAGCCCGCTGTCCACCTGGGCGTCGAAGGTCTCGCTCACGTAGCCGCCGTAGTTCTGCGTGGCCGGCTGGCCGTCCACGCTTCCCCACGTGGCCTGCAGCCCCGCGGGGCTGCCGTCGCCGAGGGCCCACTGGTGGAGCGCACTGTCGAAATGGCCCGACATCAGGCGCGAGCCCATGACGTTGAACTCCACCACGTCCACGTCCACCTTCACCCCCGACGCGGCGAGCTGCCGCTGCAGCAGCTCTCCCATCCGCATGCGGAAGGAGCTGGACGAGGGGACGGTCAGCGTGAAGGCGAGCGGCTGGCCGCTCCGCTCCCGCACGCCGTCGCCATCGGCATCGCGCCAGCCGAGCGAGTCGAGCAGCGCCTCGCCGCGCGCGACGTCGAAGGGGATCTGCCGCAGCGTCGTGTCGGCCACCGGGAGCACGCGTGGAAAGGGGCCGACCCCGACGACGGCCAGCGAGTCGAAGACCGCGCGCGTCAGCCCCTCGCGGTCGACGAGCATGGAGAGCGCACGTCGGGTCGCGCGGTCGCCGAAGACCGGGTGCGGACGCTGCGGGTCGTCCGGGGCGCGCAGGTTGAAGAGGAGGAAGCTGTACTGCGCCGCCGGGACGATCCGGGCCACGAGGTCGGACGTCTTCGCCACCTGGGCCATGTTTTCGGGGCGCAGCGCCTCGTAGACGTCCGCGTCGCCGGCGAGCAGCTGCGTGGTCGCTGCCACCGGCGTGCCGGCGATCGAGATGACGACGCGGTCGAGCGGCGGGCGGCCGAGGTGGTACGCGGTGTCGGCCGCCAGCTCGACGAGCTGATTGGGCACGGCGCGCACGAAGCGGAACGGACCGCTCCCCATGGGCGAGGAGGCGAGCGCGTGCTCCGTCAGCTGGCCCCTCGGCGTGTCGGCGAGCAGGTGTCGCGGCAGGATGGAGAGCCGGCCGGCGGCATCGTAGAACTGCTCCGGCGTGCGCCGCGCCGCCCAGACGGTGACGGTGAGCGAGTCGGGCGTGGTGACGGAGTCGATGGCCGCCAGATACTCGCGGTCGACCGACTGCGCCGTCGAGTCCATGTTCAGCTCGAAGGTGAAGCGCACGTCCGCTGCCCGCACCGGCGTCCCGTCGTGCCACCGCGCCGCCGGGTCGAGGTGGAAGGTGATGGCGAGCGAGTCGTCGCTCCACTCCCAGCTGCGCGCCAGCCGCGGCTCGAAGCCCTCCTCTCCCACGGTGTTCAGGCCCGGACCGATCTCGGCCAGTCGCTCGTAGACGAGGTCGGTGATCTGCTTCGACTGCGCCCGGTCGGCGTACAGGGGCAGCAGGTTGCCGGGGCGGGCCGGCACGACCAGCACGAGCGTGCCCCCGATGTCGCCGGCGCCACCGTCGGCGGGCTGACGGTCGTCGGTGCACGCGGCGAGCGCGGCGAGGAGGAGGAGCAGGCCGGCGGGACGGAGGGAGCGCGAACGCATGGCGGGGAGCGGCGGGAGGGGGAGGGGGAAGCGGGCGAACGATGGGCCGGGGCGAGCGCGTGCGTCAAGCGCGCGCGCGCCCGCGTCAGCGGATCGACGCGAAGCCGGCGCCGGAGGTCACCACCGCGTCGCCCGACAGCCGCTCGGGGCGGCCGCTCCGCAGCGCCGGAGGAGCGGGGCGGCAGGCCGGCGCGGTCAGCGACGCCAGGTCCAGCCCGGGTCGAGATACCGGCCGCGGAGGCGTGCCGTGTCCGCGGCCAGCCCGTCGTCGCCATCCCAGCACCGGGCCGTCGGGTCCTCGAGCCGGCGGATCGCGGCGAGGAGCGCGTCGCGCAGCTCGGCGGCCGCGGGCGCGCGGCCGAGCGCCTCGCGCAGCGTGGCCGGCGGCGGCACGGGTGGGAGCGGCCGACGGGCGAGCCGGGCGATCAGCCCCTGGTCGTCGTCGACCAGGATGGAGCCGTGCTGCAGGAACGCGCCGCCGTCGCGCCACTGCGCGCTTCCCACGAGCTTGCGGCCGTCGAGCACGAGCTCGTCGCGCGTCGGGAGCTCGAAGCAGGGGGCGAGCGTGGGGGCCGGCGCGCGGCCGGCCGGGACGGCCTGGCGCACCCCCGCCCCGAGCGCCTGCAGCGCGACGGTGAGCAGCCGCGTGACGCGGTCGTAGGCGGCGCGCAGCGACTCCCCCGCCGCCGGACCAGCCACCGCGTAGGTGAGCTCCCGGTGGTGCAGCACGGCGCGGCCGCCGGTCGGACGGCGCACCACGTCCACGCCGAGCGCCGCCGCCCGCGCCTCGTCGTAGAGCCCGGCCGCGGTCTGGTTGCGGCCGAGGGAGAGCGTCGGGCGCGCCCAGGTGTAGACGCGGGCCAGGTGCTCCCCCGTGTCGCGTGCCCGCTCCAGCAGTGCCTCGTCGAGCGCCATGTTGGTGGCGCCGTCGAGCGGCGGGGTGAGGAGGACGCGCCAGGGCATGGGGGAAGGTACGAGGGACCGGGGATCGGGAACCAGGGAGCAGGCACCAGGGAGCAGGGAGCAGAATGCGGGTCGGGTCTCGTGTCCGGGAGCGATGGTGGTGCCCCCGGGGGTGCTCCCGCCCCCGGCTTCCCGCGACCTGCTTCCCAACCGCACCCGACCCCTCCACGGCGCGGTTAGATTGTGCACAGCCGCGCCCGACTGCCCGGCGCGCCCTCCCACGACCGCATATCCCTGGCCCTGCCGGCCGACCGAGGCTCCATAATGACCGCCACCCACCGTCCCGCCGAGACCGACGCCGACCTGTTCGTCGGCCGGCACATCGGGCCGCGCCCGCACGAGACGGCCGAGATGCTCACCGAGCTCGGCTACGAGAACCTCGATGCGTTCATCGACGCCGTCGTCCCGGCGTCCATCCGGATGACGCGGCCGCTGCAGCTCCCCGCCCCGCGCACCGAGGCCGACGTGCTGGCCGAGATGCGCGTCATCGCCGGGCGGAACCGCGTGTTCCGCTCGTACATCGGGATGGGCTACCACGGCTGCATCGTGCCGCCGGTCATCCAGCGGAACGTGCTCGAGAACCCCGGCTGGTACACGGCGTACACGCCCTACCAGGCGGAGATCGCGCAGGGGCGGCTGGAGGCGCTGCTGAACTTCCAGACGGCGGTCATCGACCTCACCGGGCTGCCGATCGCCAACGCCTCGCTGCTCGACGAAGGCACCGCGGCGGCCGAGGCGATGGCGATGTCGCACGCCGTGGCCAGCGGGGCGGGGCGGGAGGTCTTCTTCGTGTCCGAGGACTGCCACCCGCAGACCATCGACGTCGTGCGGACGCGGGCACGGGCGCGGGGCTTCACCGTCGAGGTGGGGGACCACCGCCGCTTCCAGTTCGGCCCGCAGGTGTTCGGCGCGCTGGTGCAGTACCCCGCCACCGACGGCGCGGTGCACGACTACCGCGAGCTGGTGGAGCGGGCGCACGCCGCGGGCGCCCTGGTGACGGTGGCGGCCGACCTGCTCGCGCTGACGCTCCTCGCCCCGCCGGGCGAGTGGGGGGCCGACGTCGTCGTGGGGAGCGCGCAGCGCTTCGGGGTGCCGATGGGCTACGGCGGGCCGCACGCCGCCTTCTTCGCCACGCGCGACGAGTACAAGCGGCAGATCCCGGGGCGCATCATCGGCGTCTCGCGCGACGCGGAGGGGCGGCCGGCGCTGCGCATGGCGCTGCAGACCCGCGAGCAGCACATCCGGCGCGAGAAGGCCACGAGCAACGTCTGCACCGCGCAGGTGCTGCTCGCCGTGATGGCCGGCATGTACGCCGTCTGGCACGGGCCCACCGGGCTGACGCGCATCGCGCGCCGGATCCACCGCCAGGCCGCCACGCTCGCCGCCGGCCTCGGGCGCCTCGGCTATCGCGTGGCGCACGCCACCTACTTCGACACGCTGGCGGTGGACCTCGGCCAGCGCGAGGCGTCGGCCGTCGCCGAGCAGGCGCGCGCACGCGGGATCAACCTGCGCGAGCTGGACCGCCACACCATCGGCGTGGCGCTCGACGAGACGGTGACCGAGGCCGACCTGGTGGACCTGCTCGCCGTCTTCAACCGCGGCGAGCCGGCGCCGTTCGCGCCGGCCGAGCTGGCGGCCGACGTGGACGACGCGCTGGACCCGCGCTTCGCGCGCACCAGCCCGTTCCTGCAGCACCCGGTGTTCAACACGCACCAGTCCGAGACGGAGATGCTGCGCTACCTGCGCACGCTCGAGTCGCGCGACCTCTCGCTCGTGCACTCGATGATCCCGCTCGGCTCCTGCACGATGAAGCTGAACGCCACGGCGGAGATGATGCCGGTCACGTGGCCGGAGTTCGCCGCGCTGCATCCCTTCGCGCCACTCGACCAGACGGCGGGCTACCAGCAGCTGTTCGCCGAGCTGGAGGGCGCGCTGGCCGAGATCACCGGCTTCGCCGGGGTGTCGCTGCAGCCCAACGCCGGCTCGCAGGGGGAGTTCGCGGGGCTGCTCGTCATCAGCCGCTACCACGAGAGCCGCGGCGACGGGCACCGGCGCGTCTGCCTGATCCCGCAGTCGGCGCACGGCACCAACCCGGCCAGCGCGGTGATGGCGGGGATGCGCGTGGTGGTGGTGAAGACCGACGCGAACGGCAACATCGACGTCGCCGACCTGCGCGCCAAGGCCGAGGAGCACGCCGGCGACCTGGCCGCGCTGATGGTGACCTACCCGAGCACGCACGGCGTGTTCGAGGCGAGCATCCGGGAGGTGTGCGAGATCGTGCACGCCAACGGTGGGCAGGTGTACATGGACGGCGCGAACATGAACGCGATGGTGGGGATCGCGCGTCCAGGCGACGTCGGGGCCGACGTCTGCCACCTGAACCTGCACAAGACGTTCTGCATCCCGCACGGCGGCGGCGGGCCCGGCATGGGGCCGATCGGCGTGGCGTCGCACCTGGTACCCTTCCTCCCCGGGCACCCCGTCGTGCCGGTGGGCGGCGGCGACGCGCTCGGGCCGGTGTCGGCGGCGCCGTGGGGCAGCGCGAGCATCCTCCCCATCTCGTACGTCTACATCAAGCTGATGGGCGGCCACGGGCTCACGCTGGCGACCAAGCTCGCGATCCTCAACGCGAACTACATCGCGCACCGGCTGCGCGACCACTACGACGTGCTCTACCGCGGCCAGAACGGCGGCGTGGCGCACGAGTGCATCATCGACACGCGGCCGCTGAAGCAGTCGGCCGGCGTGGAGGTGGAGGACATCGCCAAGCGGCTGATGGACTACGGCTTCCACGCGCCGACCGTGTCCTTCCCGGTGGCCGGCACGTTGATGATCGAGCCCACGGAGAGCGAGCCGAAGGCGGAACTGGACCGCTTCTGCGACGCGCTGATCGCCATCCGCGAGGAGGTGCGGGCGGTGGAGCGCGGCGAGGCGGATCGGCAGGACAACCCGCTCAAGCGCGCGCCGCACACGATGGCGGCGGTGGTGTCGAGCGACTGGGATCGCCCGTACACCCGCGAGCAGGCCGCCTTCCCGGCGCCGTGGACGCGCGAGCGCAAGTTCTGGCCGGCGGTGGCGCGCGTGGAGAGCGCCTACGGCGATCGCAACCTGGTCTGCTCCTGCCTGCCGACGGACGCGTACGCGGAGGCGGTGGTGGAGGCGGAGGGATAGAGCGGCGAGCGACGAGGGGCTCCGTGACCGGTCACGGAGCCCCTCGCTCGTCGTCGTTGCCGTTACTCGTCGCTCATCGCTCGTCGCGCGTCGCTCGCTCCCTCACTGCCCGATGAGCGTCTTGTACGCCTCCGCGTCCATCAGGCCGGTCGCCGCGTCCATGCCGCCGGCGACGCGGAGCTGGATCATCCAGCCCTCGCCGTACGGGTCGGAGTTCACGAGGGCCGGCTCGCCGTCCAGGCGGTCGTTGACGGCCACCACCTCGCCGGCCAGCGGGCAGTAGAGCTCCGAGACCGCCTTCACCGCCTCGACGGTGCCGAACACGTCGTGCTCGCCGAACGTCGCGCCGACCTTCGGCAGCTCGACGTAGACGACGTCACCGAGCTCGCCCTGGGCGTAGTCGGTGATCCCGATCTGGACGACGTCGGGCTGGTCGGTGCTCTTGACGTACTCGTGCTCCTGCGTGTAGCGCAGCTCGGCGGGGATCTCGGCCACGGACGAACGCTCCGGTGGGGGGTGGAGAAGGCGGCGTAGTCTACCCGGCGCCGCTCCGCACTGTCAAGCGAGCGAGGGGCGCCCTGGCGAGACGGACGTCCCGGTCAGCCGCGGCGACCGTCGCCGCGCATCGGCGGCCCGGCGTGCGTGGCGCCGGCGCTCGCCAGCTCCGCCTCGCCGCCGTCGGCGAGGATCGCGCGCCAGACCTCGTCCACGCGCCGCTCCAGATCGGCGAGCGTGCCGGTGTTGTCGATGATGTAATCGGAGCGCGCGCGCTTCAGCTCCGCCGGCATCTGCGCGGCGATCATGTTCATCGCGTCGGTCTCGTGCAGGCCGCGGTCGCGCACCAGCCGCTCCAGCCGCAGCGGGCGCGGGGCGTCGACGAGGATGATGGCGTCGAAGCGGCCGGCGAGGTGCTTCTCGAAGAGGAGCGGGATGTCGCAGATGACGACCGGCGCGCCGCGCGCGCGCGCCTCCTCGATGCGGCGCTCGCGCAACCGCTCGACCTCGGGGTGCACGATCGCGTTGAGCCGCTCCAGCTGCTCGCGGTCGGCGAAGACCTGGCCGCGCAGCGCGGCACGGTCGAGCGTGTCGTCCGGCGCCAGCACCTCCTCCCCCCACTGCTCGACGATGCGACGCAGCGCCGGCGTGCCGGGGCGCACCACCTCGCGCGCGAGCTGGTCGGCGTCGATGATCGTCGCGCCGTGTTGGGCGAGCAGTCGCGCGACGGTGGACTTGCCGCTGGCGATGTTGCCCGTGAGACCGATGAGACGCATGGCGGACGGCGACAGTGTGGACGACACGGTGGCTCGGACCGCGGGACAGCACGCACAAGCTAGGCCGCCCCCGCCGCGTGTCAACGCATCGCGGCGTACGCCGTCCGTTCCGCTGGCGGCCGGGAGCGCCGTCCGGCGCGGCGCCACGTGGGGATTATCTTGCAGCCAGATGCGCGGCCATCCCGGCCGCGCCCACCGCCCGAGGATGCCGTGACCGACCGCCCCCATCCACCGACCGAGCTGAACGATTCGACTGGCCCGGACGACGTGACCGACGTGGCCGAGAGCCCCGCCCGCCCGCTGGCCGAGCGCCGCCGCGTGCACGGCGGCGAGGTGCCGCGGCCGCGCGCCGACTTCGGGCTCGACCTGGACCCCGCCCCGGCGCATCAGCCGGAGCTCGAGGGGCTCGTGCGGCGGCAGCTGCTGCTCATCGGCGAGGACCCGGAGCGCGAGGGGCTGCTGAAGACCCCGCAGCGGGTCGCCAACAGCCTCACGTGGCTCACCCGCGGCTACCAGCAGACGGCCGAGGAGGTGATCGGCGACGCGCTGTTCGAGGAGACGCACCGCTCGATGGTGATGGTGCGCGACATCGAGGTCTACAGCATGTGCGAGCACCACATGCTGCCGTTCTTCGGCAAGGCGCACATCGCCTACATCCCGAACGGCCACATCGTCGGCCTCTCGAAGCTGCCGCGCGTGGTGGAGGTGTTCGCGCGCCGCCTGCAGGTGCAGGAGCGCCTCACCGAGGAGATCGCCAGCGCGCTCGAGCGCGTGCTCCAGCCGGAGGGCGTGGGCGTGGTGATCGAGGCCGTGCACCTGTGCATGATGATGCGCGGCGTGGAGAAGCAGAACTCGAAGACGATCACCAGCGCGGTGCGCGGCAGCTTCCGCGACGACGCGAAGACGCGGGACGAGTTCCTACGGTTGGCGCACGGGTAGGGGGGAGGCGGGAGGAGGGAAGAGGGAAGAGGGAAGAGGGACGAGGGAAGAGGATCGGCGAGTGGATCGCGGCGCGGGGCCCCCCCCCGACTACCACGATCGCGCCCGCCCGCCGCGCGAGCACCATCGAAACGTCGCCCGGCGTACCCTCCTCCGTCTTCCTCTTCCCCCCTCTCCGTCAGGGCTGCGCTCCCCGCCGTTCGCCCGACGCCGGCAGCCGTCGACGGGTGACTCGGGCCGATGCGGTCACCGATTGGACACCTTCATCGGGAACCGCTTGAGCGCCGGGCCGAGCGACTGGCCGCACGCGGCGCCCGGAATCTCCGGCTCCCACTCCACGGTCGTGGTCGGGCCGAGCACGCCGTCGAAGCCCGCGCGGCCCACCCGGAGCGGCGTGCGCACGCCGTCGTGCACGAGCGTCGCCGCGGCGGTGTAGACGCCGTGCGGAAGGTCGTCGATCGCCAGGTTCGAGCCGAACCGCACGATGCGCGTCAGCGCGCTCCCCTCGCTGCCGTCCACGAGCGGCCCCTGCGGCGTGAACCGCACCTCGATCTCGTCGCCGCTCTCGATGCCGACGACGTCCCAGGTGTCCACGTCCACGCTGGCGCCGAAGAAGTTCGCCGTGGCGTCGGGGATGCGCCCGGTGAGCTGCCAGCGGAAGTCGCGCACCACGGCGCCGTCGGTCACGAACGCGTCGTAGTCGGCCTCGCCGGACATGCCGAGCCGCACGCAGTACGACCGGCCACGATAGGGGACCTCGGCCCACGCCTTCACCTGGTGCGACAGACCGGCGGCGAGCCCGCGCACCACGTAGCGGCCGTCGGCGCCGGTGCGGGTCGTCACCACGTTCGAGTTGAACACCATCTTGACCTGGACCAGCGCATTCGCGATCGGCTGGCCGCGTCCGTCGCGGGCCACGCCGGTGACGATGCCGGCCTCGGACGGGGGCGGTGGCGGGGCCGCGGTCACGCGCAGCACGAGCGTGGTCCGCGCACTCACGCCGGAGCCGCCGGCGTCGATGGTCACCTGGTGATCGCCCGGCGCCGTGGTGGCGGCGGCGGCGAGGGTGACCACGCTCTCGGTGGCCCCGTCGGGCACGGTGGCCGGCACGACGGTGACGGTGATGCCCGAGGGGTCGCCGGCGACGGCCGTCGCGAGCGTCACGGGGCCGCGATGACCGCCGCCGCGCGCGAGCCGGACGGTGGCGGTCCCGCTCTGCCCCTGCTGCACGGTGACCGTCGCGGGGGCGACGCTGAGCGCGAGCGACGGGCTCGGGGCGGGCGAGGGTGCGGGCGAGGACGGCGGCGGAGACGAGGGCGTGGGGTCGGTGGCGGTGCCGCCATCGGTGCAGGCGCTGGCGATGCCAGCCGCGAGGAGCACGATGCATCGGGTGCCGCGGGTACTGCGGGTGCGCATGGGAGCGGTGGTCGGCATCGGAGTGTCCGGTGGGGGTCGGAGGTCAGGCGCGGCCGCGGTGGCCGCTGACCGCGTGCTCGGTGCGGCGAGAGTACGGCCGCTCCGCCCGGCGCGCCCGGGACCTTTGACCGGGGGACGAATGTCCCGGGGGCCATGAGCGGCCGGGCGCGGGTGGCGCGCGAGACCCGAGCGCCGCTCTTGACCGGACCGCGCATGCGGCCGCACTCTACCGCTCCCGTTCGCGCCCCCCTCCGCCGCCGCCATGACGCGCCCCGCCGCCCCACCCGCGTCCGACGACCTGCTCGCCGAGCTCCACCGGGCGCGGCAGGCGCTCGGCGATCGCGAGCGGCAGATGGACCTCATCGAGGAGCTCGCGGGCCTCGGGAGCTGGGAGATCGACCTGGCCACCGACGCCATCCGCTGGTCGCGCGAGCAGCATCGCATCCACGGGGTGGACGACGCGGGCGCGCCGCGCACGCACTCGGCGTTCGTCGCCATGGTGCATCCGGACGATCGGCGCATCATCGACGAGGGCATGGCGGCGCTCGCCGGCGGCGAGCCGGTCACCGTCGAGTTCCGGGTCGTGCGCCCCGACGGTCAGGTGCGGCTGCTGCAGGCGCGCGGGCGGCTCGTGCCCGACGCCGAAGGCGGCCCGGGGCGCGTGCTCGGCACGTCGCTCGACATCACGGAGCGGCGCGCCACGGAGCGCGCGCTCCGCGCCTCCGTGGAGAGCTACCGGACCATCTTCCAGCACGCCTCCGACGCGATGTGGCTGCACGACCTCGACACCGGCGCGTTCCTCGAGGTGAACGAGGCGGCCGTCGAGATGTACGGCTACACGGCCGAGGAGCAGAAGGCGATCGGCGTGGCGGGATTGAGCGCGGGCGTGGCGCCGTACCGGGCCGAGGACGCCCTGCACTACATCACGCGCGCGGCCGCGGGGGAGCCGCAACAGTTCGTCTGGCTCGGGCGCCACAAGGACGGACGCGACGTGTGGGGCGAGGTGCGGCTCCGCCGCGTCCGCATCGACGGCGTGGACCGCCTGCTCGCCAGCGCGCGCGACATCGGCGACCGGGTGGCCGCCGAGGCGGCGCTGCGCGAGGCGTACGAGGCGCTGGAGCGCCGCGTCGAGGAGCGGACCGCGGCGCTGGCGGCGAGCAACGCCGCGCTGGCCGAGGCGGCGGCCGAGCAGGCCCGGGCCCGCGCCGCGCTCGCCCAGCGGGAGGAGCACTTCCGGCGCCTCATCGAGGAGTCGAACGACTACGTGATGATCGTCGACACGTCCGGTGCCATCACGTACGTCGGCTCCTCGGTCGAGCGCATGCTCGGCTACACCGCCGAGGAGATGATCGGCAGCCGCCCGGTGGACCAGGTGCACCCGGACGACGTGCCGCGCGTGATGGAGACGATCGCCCACCACGTGGCCAACCCGGGCGTCACGACGCACCTCCGCTACCGCATCCGGCACAAGGACGGCCGCTGGCGGTGGATCGAGAACGTCGGGCGCACGGTCTCGCCGCACACCGCGGCGGACGGGCTCGTGGCCAACTGCCGCGACATCACCGAGCGCGTCGAGGCGGAGGACGCGCTGGCCCGGGCCAAGGAGGAGGCGGAGCGCGCCAACCGCGCGAAGAGCGAGTTCCTCTCGCGCATGAGCCACGAGCTGCGCACGCCGATGAACAGCATCCTCGGCTTCGGCCAGCTCCTCGCCCGGGCCGACCTCCCGCCGCAGCACGCCAAGAGCACGCAGCACATCGTGAAGGCCGGTCGCCACCTGCTGCGCCTCATCAACGAGGTGCTGGAGATCGCCCGCATCGAGGCGGGGCGCGAGAACCTCTCGCTCGAGCCGGTGGCGCTCGCGCCGGTGCTCCGCGAGGCGCTCGGGCTCGTCCGCCCGGTGGCGCAGCAGCACGGCGTCGCGCTGCACGAGGAGGACGCCGACGGCGAGCCGTGGCCCGGGGACGCCTTCGTCCGGGCCGACCGGCAGCGGCTGGTGCAGGTGCTGCTGAACCTCCTGAGCAACGCCATCAAGTACAACCGGCCGGGCGGGCACGTGCGGGCCACCATGGAGCCCGCCGGCGCGGGCCGGTGGGTGGTGCGCGTGGAGGACACGGGGCGCGGCGTGCCGGCCGACCGGGTGGGCGAGCTGTTCATGCCCTTCGCCCGACTCGGCGCGGAGCAGACCGAGGTCGAGGGGACGGGGCTGGGGCTCGCCCTGTCGCGGCGGTTGTGCGAGGCCATGGGCGGCGCGCTCGCGCTCGAGTCCAGCGGTCCGACGGGGAGCGTGTTCCGCGTGGAGCTGGAGGGGGGCGAGAGCCCGCTGCGCCAGCTCGAGGACACGGGCACGCACGCCCTGCCGGCCGCGCCCCACCGCGACGCCACGCTGCTGTACGTCGAGGACAACCTGGCCAACCTGAACCTCGTCGAGACGATCCTCCTGTCGCGGCCCGGGTGGCGCACGGTCCCGGCGCTGCAGGGGCAGCTCGGCGTCGAGCTGGCCCGCGAGCATCTGCCCGACGTCGTGCTCCTCGACCTGCATCTACCCGACATCCCGGGCGAGGAGGTGCTGCGCCGGCTCCGGGCCGATCCGCGCACCGCGGGGATCCCGATCGTGGTCGTGAGTGCCGACGCCACCGCCGCCTCGCTCGCGCGGCTCCGCCAGGCCGGCGCCGACGCGTTCCTCACCAAGCCGCTCGACATCGACGAGTTCCTCACCGTGGTCGAGCGATTCCTGGCCGGCGCGCCGGGCGGGTGAGCGCGGCGGTGGCGTCGGCTGCCCGCGCTGGCGGCGGTTCGGCGGGTGGACGACGAGCCGACCCACCTCGGATCTGCTGGAGCCGTCGCTGAGCGACGAGGGCCACGGCGAGGCCTGGGGCGGGCGACATGTGTTCGCGGAGCCGGTGACGGGCACGGGCCCCGGATCGGCGACGACCTGGCGCACCGGTTCACCGCCTTCCGGCGCGGCGACCGCCGCGACCGGCCTGGCGTGGAGCCGGGGTGTCGATCGCCCGCGCCCTCTTCGAGGCGCTCCGCGGACGGTGCGCGGGCTCGCGCATGAGCGGTCCGCCCCAGGGGACCAGGTCCCGCCTCACCCTCCAGATTGCTCGCGCGCGGCGGCGTGACAACTGAGGCCGGGACGCGCCGACCGGACGCGCCGCATCCTCCTCATCGAGGAGACACACTGGCCTGCCCCGAGGCGCTGGCGGGGACGCTAGCGCTGGAGGGGCACGAGTGCTCCTCGCCACCCGCGCGCCGCAGGCGC